>JANLSO010000130.1:0-26854 GCA_031362405.1 Thermoleophilia bacterium
GGCAGCTCCCGGTGGCCGCGGTCGACGAGCACCGCCAACTGCACCAGCGGAGGACGCCCGTAATCGAGGAGGGCATCGATCGCCGCGCGGATGGTGCGGCCGGTGTAGAGGACGTCGTCGACCAGCACCACGACGCGGTCGTTGATGCTGAAGTCGAGGACCGTCTCGCCAACCTTCGGGATGCGTCCCGCGCCGACCCCGACGTCATCGCGGTAGAGGGCGATGTCGACCGAGCCGAGGTCGGGTCGCGTACCCGTGAATTTCTCGATGTGGTCGGCGAGTCGATGTGCCAGGGGGACGCCGCGGCGACGGATTCCCACCAGGGCGACCTTCGACGGATCAACGTGTCGCTCGACGATTTCGTGCGCGATACGGGCGATCGTGCGGCGGAGTTGGTCGGCGTCGACCAAAACCGTGTCACCGGCCATCAGGTGTGCCGAGGAAGCGGTGTGCGGCGAAAGGTGGGGTGCACGGGCGTTCTCCTTCCCGGCCTCTCGGAGCCGGAGTTAAAGGTGCGAGCCGCCGCTGACGCTACCACCCTCACCGGACGTCGCGCCCTCGATCTGACGGCCCGGTCGCGGGTGAAGAATTGGCACTCCGCGTTCGGCGAACGGGATCTCGACCGACTCGAAATCACGCGGAACGACGACGGCCGGAAACACGGCCTCGGCCTCGGCCCGCGCCTCGCGTGGCATCACGCGACCCGACAGATGCGTGAGGGCGAGCACTCCGACCTCGGCGTCGCGCGCCACGAGCGCGGCTTCGGCCGCGGTGCTGTGACGGGTTTCACGGGCGCGGGCGCGCTCGGAGTCGAGAAATGTCGCTTCGTGGACCAAGAGATCGGCGCGATGGGAGATCTCGGTGGTCGCCTCGCAGGGCTCGGTGTCGCCGGTGACCACGATGCGGCGCCCCTGGCGAGCCGGGCCAAGCACGTCGTCCGGAGTAACCGTGCGACCCTCGACGTCAATGGTCTCCCCCCGCTGCAACCGGCCAAACAACGGCCCGGATGGCACGCCGAGCGCCTTTGCCGCGTCAAGATCAAACATCCCCGGGCGGGCGTCCTCGATGAGGGCGTAGCCGAGTGACGGCACCGAGTGACGGGTCGCGAACGCTTCGATGCGCGCGCCCTCGGTGCTCCAGACGTTTCCCGGTTCGTGCTCGTCGAGGTCGACGGCGAACGCGAGCCGGCCGATCACCGTGCGCAGCTCATCGAAGAGTCGGAACAGCCCCCGCGGGGCGACGATCCGCACGGGGCGTGTGCGCCCGCGCAGTGCATAGGTCTTCATCATCCCCGGGAGCCCGAGGTAGTGATCGCCGTGAAGGTGCGTGAGCAGGATCAGGTCGAGGTCGACCAATCCGAGGCCGCTGCGCAGCAGTTGGCGCTGCGTGCCCTCGCCGCAGTCGATGAGGACGCGGTCGCCTCCGCGCGTCAGGATCGTCGCCGACACCCCGCGGGCGGCGCTGGGCACCGACGCGGCGGTTCCGATGAAGGTGACCGAAAGATCCATCTGCGGCCGCAGACTATCCGCGCTGTGGATCGAGCACGACGATCGACGCGTTCGGCGGCTGACCGGGCCGCACGACGATCTCGGCGATCGTGTGGTGCGGCTGGCGGCGTCGGTCGGTTGGGCTGCCCGGGTTCACGATCAGAAGGTCAGGGTCGTCGTACTCGATCAGGGGGATGTGCGAGTGGCCGAAGACAATGATCGCCGCGGCGGGAAACCTGCGACGCAGGCGTGCAATGCGCCCCGTGCTCGGCCCTGCGTCATGGACAACCGCTAGGAGACGACGGTCGGGAAGCGCGATCTCGGTAGTCTCGGCAAGCTGGGCACGAACCGCCGCATCGTCGACGTTCCCATGGACGGCGGCCAGGGGCCGGCCGAGCGCGCGCACCTGAGAGAGGGCGGAGACGTCGCAGAAGTCACCGGCATGGACGATCAGATCGCACCGCTCGAGCCGGTCGACGCAGATGCTCGGCAGCACCCGGCCGCGCGGGGGAAAATGGGTGTCGGAGATGACCCCGATGCGAATCTCGTCGTTCATGGCGCGTCTTCTATGATCCTTCCCAATGGCGACCGACGCGATTATCGAGACCCACGCGCTGACCAAGCGATTCGGTCAGCGCGCTGCCGTCGATGCCGTGGATCTGAGCGTCCCGCGGGGCACATGTTTCGGCTTCCTCGGCCCGAACGGGGCCGGCAAGACCACCCTGATCCGTGTGCTTTTGGGCCTGGCGAACCCGACGAGCGGTGTCGCGGTGGTGCGCGGCAAAAGCCTTGCCAGCGAGCGCCAGGCGGCCCTCGATCGCGTTGGCGGCATCGTCGAGGAGCCGCGCTTCTATCCGTATATGACGGGCCGCCAGAACCTCGAAGCCTGGGCGGCTCTGCTCGGCAACGGCGCTCGCGAGCGCATCGGCCCGGTCCTCGCGCGCGTGCAGCTCGAGGCCCGTGGAAACGAGAAGGTCAGTAAGTACTCGCTGGGCATGCGCCAACGGCTGGGCGTCGCCCGAGCCCTGCTGGCCGATCCCGAGGTGCTCATCCTCGATGAGCCGAGCAACGGTCTCGACCCGGCCGGAATCGTCGACTTTCGCCTGATGCTGCGCGGCATGGTCGAGCAGGAAGGGCGGACGGTCTTTATCTCGTCGCACCTGCTCGACGAGATCCAGCGCACCTGCGATCACGTCGCGATCGTCAACCACGGCAGGGTGATCGTCCAGGGCTCGGTGAGGGATCTGATCGAGTCAGGTGAACGGGGAATCGCCGTCGACAGCGACGACCAGGGGCGCGCGGAAGGTGTTTTGCGCGAGATTCCCGGGGTGACCTCGGTGCGACGCCGCGACGACGGCACCCTGCTCGCGCTGGCCGCACCAACGCGTGAGCTGGCGATGCATGTCACCCGGGCCCTCGTCGGCGCGGGTATCGGCGTCGCCTCGGTTGCGCCCAGCGAGCAGAGCCTTGAAGGTCGCTACCTGGAGATGACCGCCGGGTCAACGCCCAGCGCCCTCGGTACGGCGGCCCCGGCGCCGGCCGGTGGCACCCTGCCTCCCCCGAATCCCGGGAACCGGCGTGGTTAGTACGCGGGTTACGGGATCAGCAGGGTGAAGCCGATGCCCCGGGAACGTTCGAGGGCGTCGGCGGCCACGATGTTGGTGATCACCTCGACGTACTTGCCGTCGCACTCGCGGGCATCCACGCGCACCTCGGCCGAAATCACCGTCGCCGGGTCGATGGCGTTCGACGCGTCGCGGTCGACGGCGACGTGAGGGACGGTCGTCTGGACGTCGACCTCTGACAGCTCGACGCAGTAGAGGCCCCGCTCGACGGTGCGGACTCCTACGATGCCACTGCTGCGGTCTCGATCGACCTCCGGGGCTCCGCTCACGAGGCTGATGCGACCGTACGCGCGCACGAGACCCGGCACTCCCTGCGGGCCGTCGGCTCCTGCGGGGCCGGGGCCGCCGGCGGCCCCGGTTGCGCCGACGCCGCCGCGGGCACCCGTCAGGCCGGCAGGTCCGTCGGCGCCTGTGGCACCCCGAGAGCCTGCCGGTCCATCGGCACCGCGGGCCCCGGCGGTGCCATCTGCACCCGTCGGGCCGCGGGCACCCGTCGGTCCCGCGGGCCCGGTGGGCCCGACGGGCCCGCGTACGCCATCCGTGCCCGTTGCACCGATGGGTCCCGCGGGACCGACCGCTCCGGCGGGGCCTGTCGCGCCCGTCGACCCCGCCGGCCCGACGGCGCCCGTGTCACCGTGGAGGCCCACGGAGCCCGCGGCACCCCGCTCGCCTCGAGGCCCCGGCTCTCCCGGGGATCCGATTTCACCGGGTTCTCCGGCGGGCCCTTCGGCCCCGGGGATACCTTGCAGACCGCGAGGTCCACGCGGGCCGGGCACCCCGGTACGCGTAACCGTCGCGTGGCGGCGCCGGACGATCCGCGAGAGGGCGGCGGGTGTGAGAACCGGCAGGTCCGCCGTGGGTGCAAACGCCGAAGGCTCCGTGGCCTTCTGGGGCGGCGACCCCTTTTGCGCCTCGCTCGCAATCGCGTTCGCACCGCCCATGGCGAGGCCGGCGGCGCATGCGCAGCCAATGAACAGAGTGCGTCGGTTTGGTCGGTAGCCCATCACGGTCATCCCCTCGATTCATCTTCCGGAAGGTGAATCGGCAGAACCTCGAGAATGCGTTACCCCTCCCCGTGACGCGAGCGCGTGCAGGGCAGCGCGTGGGCTCGGTATCCTGCGGCCCAGCAGCGTTCGCCTCCGTCAACTTCCGGGAACCGACGCGGATGATCATCCAAGAAATCCTGAAGATCGTGCGTCGGCGCGGCATGTTCTGGTCGGCCTGCGCGATCCCCGTGGTCGCGGCGATCGCGGTGATCGTGATTAACCTGATCGTTCGCGCGAACAACACCGACAACTACCTCGGGGGCAAGGATTTCCTCGAAGTCCAGTCGGTGTTCATCGGCTTGGTCGGCTTCATCATGGCCGCACTCGTCGGAGCCCAGGCCGGGGCGTATGACGTCGCCAACGGCACGTTCCGTTATCTGGTGATGACCGGCCGCTCACGGTTCTCCCTCTACCTCGCGCGGTTCGCGGCCTTTGCCGCGGTGATGATCATCGCCCTCGTCCCCGCCCTGATCGTTGCCTCGATCAGTGCGGCGGTTTTTCCCCTCGAAGGCGATGCCGCGGCGGGTTTCGCCGACCACGCGCGTAGTTGGTGGTCGGTGCTCCTGCCGACGATCGTCTATGGGTCGATCGCGCTCGGAGTGGGGGCGCTCCTGCGTTCTGTCGGGGCTGCGATCGCCGTCGCACTCGTGCTGAACTTGGGGTCGGTGATCTTCCTGCCCCTGCTCACCCTGCTGAACGAACGCATCAACGACTTCCTGCTGTCGGGCGCCGTAAGCCGCATCGTTGGGGGTGGCGACAATTCGCTGGTCCTCGCGATCGTCGTCGCCCTCGTCTGGACGGGCGCCTTCTTCGCCGCCGGTGCACTCCGCACCGTGCGCGCAGAGTACTGACCCGCCTGGCCGCCTACCGGACCCGCAGGATGCGGGCCGTGGTCTTTTTCGGATTCGTGGCGGTGAAGGTCAGGATGACCCGGTCGGACCCCCGCAAACGACCGTCGATCCGACAACGGACCGTCGCGTCCGCCTTCACGGGGATGCGGCACAGTTGACGAACCCCGCGTCGCGTCTCGACCGTTACCCGCAGGACACCCGCCGTCCCGAACCGGGAGGTACTCCAGAGCTGCCCACGGACCGGGCGCGTCAGCTTCGCCGACAAGAACCCGCGCGGCGCCGTGGGGATCTGCACCGGAGCGATCGTCGTGGGCGGCGGTGTGACGGCAACCGTGGGGGCGGGGCCGGGCGTCGGTGCCGGAGCCACCGGTGGGTCCGCGGGCCGCGGTGGGTCCGCGGGCCGCGGGGGGCCGGACCCCGGTGTCTCGTCTCCGGTAACGCGGAGCCACTTCGCAACTGACGGCACCCCGTCGGCGTCGAGCAAGTACAGCATGTAGTAGCCGGGAAGCACCGACTCCGGCGATGTCGGGGCATCGAGCATCAGCGACCCGGCGCCGTCGGGGACGACGTTCAGCCGGATGTGGCGTTGGTTCATATCGGTGCTGTGGGTCACCGCGGTGGGCGCCATCAACACGGCGCGGGTCACGGCCGGCCCGTTCGGGGTCGTCACGCGGAACTGTTCGCCGTAGCTCACGGCCGCTGGGGCATCGGTGATCGTCGGGCGGGCGCCGCGAAACAGGTACGGCGGCGAGTAGACCTCCATATCGCGGATGAGGGTGCCCTTGTCGTCACCCGATGACACGACGCGACCGTCGGCAAGCAGCACCGAGGTGGAATGGTAGGTGCGCCGGATCGTCTGCGCGGGGGTTTCGTGCCAGACGCCGGAAGTGTCGGTGACCTCCGCCGTGAACACGGGCCCGGCGTAAAGACGGTCGGGCGCCCGCAGCCCGAGACCGCCACCGATCGCGAGCTTCGTGCCGTCGGGAAGCAATTCGACGTTGCCGTGCGAGCGACCCCGGGCCATCGTCGGCCCGGCCGACCACGACGGCGATCCGCCCGCGAGGTTCAATCGGAATGTCCGGCCGTCAGAGTCCGCGCTTCCGCCGTCGGAGCCGCCGATCACGGTGATCGACGTGGGCCCGGTGGCGGCGTCATAGGGGTCGATGACCGCAGTGCTCCACAGACGATCGACGGGGACCTCCGGCAGGGCGCTCCACGTCCAGGTGGTCGTGCTGAGGATGCCGGCGTCCCCGGCGTCGGGACCGGTGAGAACGACGCGGTTGCCGGGGAAGTACTTCAGATGCGGGTAGAGCTGGGTGTCGCGGTTCCCGCTGGGCTTGTACGCGAGGGAACCGACGCCGTTGATCGACCGTGACGGCGTGAAGACCTCGAGGTCGGTGTTCCTCGTGCCGAAGCCGGTCTCGTCGAGCCCTCCGAGGATGACCACACGGTCGTCGGGCAGCGTGACCAGCGTCGGGTACCAACGGCCGTGCCGCATCCTCGGTTGCTCGGTCCACGTCTCATCGAACGGGTTGAACGTGTAGATCCGGTCGAGGCCCTTGTAGTCGTTGCCGTTCGCGGCGGGGATGGTCGCATCAGGGAAGCGCGCGTTACCACCGGCGACGACGAGACGGCCGTCGGACAGGAACGATTGGCCTCCACACCAGATATTCGCCGGCTTGCCGTTCGGCCCCGCCGGAGGCGGCACGTGATTCCAGTCGCCGGTCGCCGGGTCCCACGTCCACGCGTCAGCCGCCTGCTCGGTCTCGGTGAACTTCGCGATGTTTGCAAAGAAGAGCAACCGGCCGGTCGGCAGCTGAATACCGTGGATCCCGCTGACCATCATCGGAACTGGTGGCGCCCACTGCCCGACCTCGCTCGGCGCGGAGACCTGCAGGCTGCGGGTTCGCGCCGTCGTGCGATCTGCGCGGGCCGTGCGCGCCTCTGCGCGACGAAGGTCAAAACGCAGGGCTGAACTCGTCGCTTCGACGACGTGGAGATGGGGGTCGAGAACCTCGAACTGGGTGATCAGCCGGTCGATGCGGGTGCTCCGTGCCGCGAGTGGTGCCGCGGCCAGGGCGCTTGCCATCAGGGCCGCGATAGCGAGTACCGCTGCCGGGCGACGGACGCGCGGGGGCCGATTCCTGCCGGGGTTCACATTCATGAAGGCCATGGTGCGGTCATCCGGGGTGTGCGGCCAACTACGCGAACGTACGGTTCACGACCCGTTCCTCCCCCGTTTGGGTCGCGACCCGCGGCGGGTTGACGCGGTCCAGACCGAGCCGGGGGTCGTCCGTTCACGGCGCCTCCCGTGACCGGAGACCGAGGTGGGTGACGAGCGGCTACACTGCGGCGGCGTGCGCGCGTAGCTCAGTGGATAGAGCGCTGGCCTCCGGAGCCAGAGGTCGCAGGTTCGAATCCTGCCGCGCGCGTCCCCATCGCCGCTCTGCACCGGTTGGCGACTGAACAAGCCCACCAGGCGCGCGGTGTCCCGTCGGCGTCGCCGCGAGAATCGGGGTGCCGATCTTCTGCCAGAGGCAGCCGGCCGCCTGCACCGCGGTGATGAAGACGTACCGAGCGGTTCCCGGCTCCAGAGGCCATTTTTTCCGGGCTCAGCAGCGTGATGATTCCCGTTGTGAGGAGCAGGGATCCGTGCAGCAGTGCAGCAGACACATCGCTCACAGTCGTTTCGGTATTCTTGATCCCCTTACGTTTTCTGGCCGTCTGGACAGTCGCCCCCGCGGGGTTTCCGGGGTAGCCTCGCTCGAACGCACGGCCACTGGAGACGGACGTTTCTCAGCAAACGAGTTACTCGGAAGACGAGCTGGTGACCCTGATCTCCGGCCTGGTCTCCGCTGTCCATCGCCACTCGGCTCATCTCGCGCGTGCCCTTGCCGTGAGACCTGTCGATGCCGTTGCGCTGCGCCATTTGACGCGGCGGCCGCTGACCCCCACCGAACTCGGTGAACGCTTGGGCTCGGGCTCGGGCAGCCTGACCGGAATCATCGATCGCCTCGCGGCTCACGGACTCGTGGCTCGTCGACCTCACCCGTCGGATCGGCGCAGCGTCACCCTCGAAGTCACATCCGAGGGGCGGTCGCGCATCCGCGACGAGCTCGATGGGTTCGTCGGCGGCACGCTGGGAGCGGCCGGCCTGTTGTCGCCGGATGAGCGCCAGGTGATCGGCGCATTCCTCGTGAACCTGACAGACATCGCCGAGGAGAACGTGCCCGGGCTCGGAACGCTCGAAAGGTGACCCCTGCCCTCGGCGCCCACCCCGCCGAATTCGGTCGTAGGTGGTGAGTGGGCGGGTGATCTCCAGATGATCGAGCCGCTCACTAGAGCATCACGAGGTCGGCGAGCCCACTTTTTCGCCGCGCCTGCGCGATGCGCCCCGCGCGGTGCGCCCGGGCCGGAGCCGCGTGTGCTTCGGCGCGAACCAGCGGTGTCGCGATGAGGTCCGAAACGGTCTGGGTTGGTCGATCGCACGTTCCTCGGTCGGGATGATGCGGGCGATGGCATGTAGCGCACATGCACCGAACCGGAGAAGTGACATGAGGCGACGGGGCGGGCAGGATGGCCCGAGAGTCGGCCGCACACGGCCGACGTGCCCGGGAGGCGAATGTGACGCAGGCGACAGCGACACCCATCACCCAGAGCGCCGAGTGGACCGACTTGGCGGCCCATCACGTGCAAATGGCCGCCGTCCACCTACGTCACCTGTTTGGCGACGACCCCGGTCGTGCCGCGCGGATGACGGTTTCGGCCGGAGATCTCGAACTCGACTACTCCAAGCACCGGGTCACCGATCAGACGATGAGCGCTCTTGTCGCTCTGGCCGGGCGGGCCGGCCTGCGTGAGCGGATCGACGCGATGTTCGCGGGTGAACGCATCAACGTCACCGAGGACCGCCCGGTTCTCCACACCGCCCTTCGGGCGCCGCGGGATGCCGTCATCAAGGTCGACGGGCACAACGTCGTCCCCAACGTGCACGCGGTCCTCGATCGGATGGCCGCCTTCTGCGAACGGGTACGCTCGGGCGAATGGACAGGCGCGACGGGACGCCGAATCCGCAACGTGATCAACATCGGCATCGGCGGGTCCGACCTTGGGCCCGCGATGGCGTACCAGGCGCTGCGCGCGGCATCCGACCGCGCGATGACCGTGCGCTTTGTCAGCAACGTCGATGGCGACGATATCTGGGAAGCGACGCACGATCTCGACCCGGCCGAGACGCTGTTCGTGGTGTCCTCAAAGACGTTCACGACCATCGAGACCCTGACCAACGCCGAAAGCGCACGCCGTTGGCTGGTCGACGGGCTCGGTGATCCGGCCGCCGTCGCCCGCCACTTCGTTGCGGTATCGACGAACGCGGAGGCCGTCGCCGCATTCGGCATCGACACCGCCAACATGTTCGGTTTCTGGGAGTGGGTCGGGGGTCGCTACAGCGTCGACTCGGCCATCGGGCTGTCGTTGATGCTTGCGATCGGCCCCGACGGCTTTCGCGAGATGCTCGCGGGCTTCCATGACATCGACGAGCACTTTCGCACTGCGCCGTTCGAGACCAATCTTCCCGTTCTCATGGGCCTTCTCGGTGTCTGGTACGCAAACTTCTTCGGCGCAGAAACCCATGCGGTGCTGCCCTACAGCACCTACCTCAGCCTCTTCCCCGCCTACCTGCAACAGCTCGATATGGAGAGCAACGGAAAGTCAGTCGACCTGTCGGGTCGGCCCGTCGATCATGCCACCGGGCCCATCGTTTGGGGCACACCCGGCACCAACGGGCAACACGCCTACTACCAGCTGATCCACCAGGGAACGCGATTGATTCCCACCGATTTCATCGGTTTCCTGTCGCCGGCGCACGACATGCCCGGCCATCACGATCAGTTGATGGCCAACTTTTTTGCCCAGACCGAAGCGCTCGCCTTCGGCAAGACCCCCGAGGAGGTCGCCGCCGACGGCGTGGCCGAGGCCCAGGTCGCCCATCGAACCTTCGCCGGCAACCGACCGTCGAGCACCATTCTCGCCCCACGCCTCACCCCACGGGTACTCGGTCAGCTCGTAGCGCTCTACGAACACAAGGTCTTTACCCAGGGAGCGATCTGGGGCATTAACTCTTTCGACCAATGGGGTGTGGAGCTCGGGAAGAAGCTCGCGACGCGCATCACCGGCGAATTGGCGGCGCAGCGACCCTCCACCGCCCACGACCGTTCCACCACGCGCCTGATTGAGCGCTACCGGGCGGTGCGCCAGCCGTGACATGACCGCTCCCGCCGGGCGGTGCGCTTCAGAACCGCCCGGTTCTCGCCGATTCATTGCGGGTGAATCACGACGCAACGAACGTCGAGCGTGATGACAGCGCACAGCGCGCACAGCGGCGCTTTCGGCGCCTGCAGAGCCTGCAGAGCCTGCAGCTGATTATTCTCGCCCTCGTCGCCGGGCTGGTGGTGGCGGCGGTGGCGGTCTCCGGGCGCACCATCATCGGTGCGGACGCCAACCAGCGAGCCCAGCTCACCGTGCAGTCACGAGTGGTCGCGCAACGCGATGACCTGCGCAGCATCGAAAATGCCTTCTGGCGGCACCGCGCGTCGGGTAAGCCCGGCGTACCTTTGTCGATCCGATCTGCCCTGGCGTCTGCACGAGACGAGGCCAAGACTCTGGTGAGGCTCGAGCGCGACGCGGGCAATGCGCCGGGCGCCGCCGCCGCGCAGGCCATGCGTGCCGGGATCGAACGCAGCGAAATCCTCATCGCCGCCTAGGTCATCGACGCAGCCGCCGCTTGAACCGACACTCCTCGTTCAGGCCGCGGCGCTGATGGGGAACATCACGTTCATCACCGAAAGCCTGGGTGGCGATTCACGAGGAACAGGTCGCAAGGACCGTCGTGCACGAGAACGGACGCCACCCGGGCTCTTCTCACCCGGGTTGCGCTGCTGATCACTCTGCTCGGCCTCGTGACCTGTTTAGCTGGATTCTCACCTCACTCGCCCGGGTCAGGGTTCTCTATCACCTCGAGTCGTCGACCCGCGAGCAGGCGGCACTGCGACGGGTCGCCACGGTCGTCGCCAGCGAGCCGGGCAGCCGCGCCGTCTTCGACGCCCTGGCGAAGGAGGTCGCGACCCTCTTCGGTACCGATCTCGGGCGGGTGATGAGGTTCGACGACGGGGCGGCCGCGGTCGCGGGTGTCTGGACGCGAGCCAGCCTGGGCAGCGCATTCGCCGCACACCTGCCCGGGACATGGTCGATCTCCCACGGCCTGGCCGGCCGCGTTCTCGTGAGTCACGCATGCGCGCGGGTCGGATGGGCGCAACTCGACGACCCGGTCGCACATACTTTCGCGGCCGGTGGCTTCGTGGAGCATTGCGGCGCCGATCTGGGTCGACTCCATGCTCTGGGGGTTGGTGGCCGTCGACACCACCACGCCGGGGACCCTCGGCGCCGGCACCGAGGAGCGGCTGGCCCAGTTCGCCCACCTCGCAGCTCTCGCGATCGCCAACACGGAGGCGCGTGAACGTCTTTCCGCGCAGGCGCCCAGCGCAACGGGCGTGAGCTGTCGCTGGTCCTGATCGATCTGGACCACTTCAAGGACATCAACGACACGTTTCGGTCATCAGGTGGGAGATCGAGTGCTTGCCGACATCGCCCGCGTACTCATCCCCTTGGTTCGGGAAGGTGAGCTGCTGGCGTGTGTCGGCGGTGAGGAACTCGCCTGGCTGCTTCCCGAAAGCGCACCTCGGCGCGCATGCCGCCGCCGAACGGGCTCGCGGGGCGATCTCTGCCGCCCGTCCCGGCGACCTCGACGCGGTCACCGCCTCTGCCGGGTGTGCTCATTGGATCGGGCCGGGTCGTCGCACGAGCTCTACCGATTGGCCGACGCTGCGCTGTTCTGGGCGAAAATCCCATGGGCGCGATTGCGCGGTCACCTTTGAGCAGGGCGCCGTCAACGACATCCCGCACCATGAACGCACGGCGCAAATGGAGCGCGCACGAGCGCTCGGAGCGCTGCGGGCTCTTGCGCGCGCGGTCGACGCACGCGACCCGGCGACCCAACGGCACTCTGAGCGTGTGGCCACGCTACCCACGATCTGGCAATCGAGCACGGATGGAGCGTCGAGCGGGCCGTCAGCCTGCGCGAGGCCGCGCTCGTCCACGATGTCGGCAAGATCGGTGTGCCCGACGCGGTTCTCCTGAAGCCCGGCCGGCTCGACCTGGCGGAGTACGCACAGATCCAGGCGCACTCGGCCCTCGGGGCGCAGATCGTTTCTGAGGTGCTCACGCCCGAGCAGGTCGGCTGGGTGCGCCACCACCACGAGCGGTTCGACGTCGGAGGGTATCCCGACCGGCTCCGTGGCCTCGATATCCCGGAAGGGGCGAGGATCATGGCCGTCGCCGACAGCTGGGATGCGATGACGGGTCACCGCAACTACCGTGACGCATTGGGCGCCGACGAGGCGATGCTCGAGTGCCGAACGGCCAGCGGTACTCAGTTCGACTCAGGCGTGGTCGTCAGCCTCGAACGCCTCCATGCCCGCGGTGTGCTCGGCCGGCGCGCCACGCACCCAACGCGGGAGGCGGCCTCATCGCAACATGTGCAAGCCTTGGACTCTCACGACGAGAGGTTCTCCGATGGCGCCGCCAACGGCTGTTGAGAACGGGGTCTACCGCGTCGCCCTTCCCGAGGGAGCCGGTGCGCCCGTCGTTGCTTATGTCAACGGCGAGCCCCGCGCCGAAAGTGTCATCGTCCGTGATGGGCGCGTCTGGTTCTACCCGCCCCTGCGCTGTCGGCCGCCACTGGGGCTGGGGCGCACGCTGATGCTGGCCTTCGGGGTCGGGGTCTACGGTGATTTGCGCGGCGAGAGTCTCGACTGCAGGTTCAGCGCGGCGGGCACACCGAGCTGATTGGGGATATCACCCTGCGGCCGACTCCCCGCGACAGCGACTGAGCAGGTCGCGGCGCCAGTCATCGGCGGGCGCCCAGCCCCGGGCGCGGAGGCGGGCGCTCGGTAGATCGAGTGAGGTCGCCAGAGCAGCGGCCAGTTGGCCACCTAGCGAGAACGATGCCATCCGCACGGGCAGCCGGTCGGGATGCGCAAACCCGGCCTGGGCGCAGATCTCCCTCACCACGTCGTTCTGGGTCGGCGCATCGGCTTCAGCCGCCGTGTAGAGCCCCGCCGTACCGGTGGCGGCGGCCACGAGGGCACCGGCGGCGTCGTCGGCCGAGATCAACGGCCACCGATTGGCCCCATCGCCGACGATCCGAAAACGACGCGAGGCCAGGCCCCGGGTGAGGGCGTCACCGAGACCTGATGCTCCGTAGACCCAGCCGAGACGAACGATCCGGAGGTTCGGGTGGGCCAGGGCGCGTTCGGCCGCGTTCGCGGCATGCCCCATCGCGATGGGTCGGATCGGAGCCTCTTCACCGGTGGCCTCCCCCATCCGATCTCCAAAGACCAGAGTCGTCGAAGCGATCGTGATCGGGCGCCCATCGGTGCAGCACTTGGCGAGGTTCTCGGCCATCCGCCGCGAGAGCGTGGCACGGCGGCGCACGCCCAGGGCGCGAAGCGGCGGGCCGACCCGAGGCATTGCGGCGTGCCAGATGCTGTCGGCTTCCCGGGCGTCGTGTCGCCAGGTGCCCTCTTCGGTGAGGTCGCCGAAGATTGGTGTCGCCCCGAGCGTCTCGACCGCTCTGGCCCCGGCCGCATCACGAATCAGCGCGGTGACGAGGTACCCGTCGCCGACGAGTCGTGTGATCAGGGCCTGGCCGACGAGGCCGCTGCCTCCCGTGACGAACGCGGTTGTCAGGAGGGGTCCGCCTCGACCCAGCGGCGCACCAGGTCGCCGCCGGCGACCCATCGCGACAGGGTGAGCTCGATCTGGGTAGGCGCGGCCCGCAAAGCCTCGATCAAGCGCCGCTCGCGCCATTCGCGAAAGTGGCTCGGCTCGACCTGCAGGCCGGCGGCGATCCGCACGAGGAGCTCATCGCCCGGCGGGTTGCGCTTCCCGCTGGCGTGGTCGTGCAGGTTGCCGACCGGGACGAGGCAACGGGTCTCGAGATCGCGAAAGCTCATGCCCCGAAACCCGAGGGCCTTGCGCAGGGCGGGGCCAAACGACTCGCTCGACCACGGCGGTTGGGTTATCGGCATTGCAACAGGATACGAGAGACGGCTCACCAACCGCTTCAGGGTTCGCCGGGGTGACAAGTAGCATGAACGCCGATGGAGCAACGGCTCGACATACCCGCGCTGCCTGCCGCCACCGAACCGATCGGCGAAACCGAGCGCGACGCCGCACCGCCGACCACCGCTCGTGGATGGCGTCGACTCATTCCTCGGCGGCCGGCACCCGCGTCCGATGTGGCGGACGCACCCACCGATCCCGAGGTCGTCGCGGCCGCGCAACGGACGCAGGTCATCGTGGCGGCACCGAGCCCCGATGGCGCCACCGGGCTGATCCCGGTGGCGGAGGGGCCGCCGCCACCTCCGGTCAACCGTCTGCGCCGCGAGCGCCGCAAACTCATGCGAGAGCGTGAAGAGTTGGTCTTCCACCTCGGGGGTCTCGCCTACGAGTTGCACCGGCGCGACCTACTGACCTCCGAGGTCGCGCAGCGTCGGGCGACGGCGATCATGAAGCTCGACAACGCCGTCCATGAGATCGATACCCACCTGTCGGCGCACGATCGCGCCCGGCGCGCGGGTCGCCGCGGTGGCGTCGTCGTCTCGGAACCCGTCGAGGTTGGGGCCTGCCTGGTCTGTCGGGCGCCATTCATCTCCGATGCCCGGTTCTGTTCGCAGTGCGGTGCGCGTTTCGCACCGATCGCTTCATGGGATGCATCGCACACACAGATCCTCCCGCCGATCGCAGATGACGCGTGAGCACCGACGCACCCGACGAAAAGCCGGTCGAGTCCGACGAGACGGCGCCCGCGCCCGAGCCGCTCGTCTGTGCCTCATGCTCCGCCCCGCTGGATGACGATCAGACGTACTGCCTAGAGTGTGGAACCCCCACCGCCAAAGCTCCGCGGCTCTCACGCGGGCGCGGGCGCGGCGCCGTTGCCCTGGGCCTTGCGGTGTTGGGGCTCGGCACCGGGGGTCTGGCCTGGGCGGTTGCCTCAGATCGAAACCCGTCGGGCCCGGTGGCGTCGTCGACCACGACCTCCGGCACGGCACCGCCTGCCACCGGCGCGACGACGATCGACACGAATGGCGTGCCGACGGTTCTGCCGCCGGTAACCAGTGGTACGCCCTCAACACCGACCGATCCCGCCGTGACCGACACCACCTTCGTCACAGCCACATCGGGCACCGGTTCCCTTCCTGCGCCGACGACCGACCCCACGGCCTCGACGGCCGCGCTCACCGAAACCACCGCCACCGCGACGGCCGGAACCACCGCCACAGACCCCGGACCTGCGTCAACAGGGACCGACACCGGCTCGACCGCATCCGACTGGCCCGCGGGCCGCACTGCATGGACGGCGGTTCTGGCCTCGGCGCGCAATCGACCCGAGGCCGAGTCGGTGCGCGACCGGGCACAAGGTGACGGTGAGAAAGCGGGGATTCTCGTCTCCGCTGACCATTCAGAGCTGAAGCCGGGGTTCTTCGTCGTCTTCTCGGGCGTGTTCAGCAGCCGTCAGACGGCGATCAACCAGGCCGCGCGCTTGAAAGGGAGCTTCGCCCGGGCCTACGCCCGGAAGATCACCGGCTGACGCGCAGGGTCGTTCGCGCGGCGAGCCGCGTCCGCGTGCCGGGCGCGGTTACCACCAGACGGGCACCCCTCGTTGCGAGGCGCACGCGAAAGCGGCCTGCCGAACGCACCGTCGCTGAGCCGACCTGCCGGCCTGCGGCGAGCACCGCCAGGCGGGATCCTGCGGGTGCGCCGCGCAGCGTGCCGCGCACCCGCACGATCGCGCCGCTGCGACGAGCGCTCACACTGGTGAACACGACACGCCGCACGGGGAGGCCGATGTCGCGCAGAGCGACCTGGTCGCCGCCGGGGTCCACCTGGATTCTCAGTGTCACGGGGAGGTCGGCCGAGGGAACCGGCACGCGGATATCGCGCCACTGCGGGGAGATCTGCGCCCGCTGGGTGCGGCCGTTGACCGCCACCGTGATGCGCCCCCCACCGCGCGCCGCGACAAGAAGCGCCCCGATGCCGGGGCCGGGGAGCGGGGCGGACCGTTCGATGTCGAGCAGCTCCCCGTCAACGATCAGCTGCGGGCGTCCGTCGCGGACGTCAATTGTTGGTGCGCCGCCGCGCACGGTCCACCCCGGCAGGGGCGCGGAGATCGGCCCGACGCCGAAGACCTCCACACCTCCACCGAGGATGGGTGTTGGATCCAGCTGCAGGCGGACGGTCTGGCCGGCCAGACCCGCGATGTTCACGACGTAGGGCGTGGTGATGGGGCCGGGGGTAGCGACGCCGAGCGAGATGGGAGCGCCGACGCCCGGCAGAGCACTTACCTCGACCACGGCGCTCGAGCCGCGCGACCGCATGGGGACGGCCAGCGTCTGGGCACGCGGGTCGATCGTGAAAGCCGGTGATACCAGCGTGGTGTTCTCCACCAGCCGAGCCGCCACGACTCCTGAAGGATCAAGCACGAGTTGAATCGGCGTCGCGCCGATGGTCGACCAACCCGCGAGATCGGGCCCCGGCCCGCTCGGCCCCCCGGGGAGCATCGGCGGCGCCCGCCTCGGCTCGGCGGCAAGCACCCCCGCGGAGGCACCTGCGACGAGGATGAGAGCTGCGGCGGTTGCGGAAATGCGGGAGACGGGGGCTTTCGATCGGGTGCCGAGTAGAGTCGGGGCGATGATAGAGGCGGATCCGCTCCACGTCGCCACAGCCCAGGTCGGCGTGGACGTCGGGGGCACGTTCACGGACGCCGCCCTTGTGCACGAGGGCCGGTTGTTCACTGCGAAGGTCCCGACCACCTCCGACGACCAGAGCCGTGGAGTGATCGCCGCGGTCGATGTGGCGCTCAGCCGCGCGGGGTTCGGGGCCGGCGCCGTTGCCCGTTTTGCGCACGGCATGACCGTCGGCACCAACGCCCTGCTCGAAGGCACGGGCGCGCGGACCGCCCTCGTGGCGACCGAAGGCTTTGGTGACGTGCTCGAGCTGCGACGCCAGAATCGGGCGCACCTCTACCGGCTCGACGTCGGGCACCCGGCCCCGCTCGTGGATCGAAACGACGTCATCGAGGTGCCGGAGCGCTGCGGCCCCGACGACGTCATCACTCCGCTGACCGACGAGATGATCGACAACGTCGTGGCCCAGGTCGCCGATCGGGACGTTCCCGCGGTTGCGATCTGCCTACTGTTCTCGTACGCCCATCCGAGCCATGAACGGCGACTCGCAGCCGCTCTACGATCAGCCCTGCCCGGGGTTCACGTGAGCGCCTCGTGCGATGTGCTGGCGGAGATCCGAGAGTTCGAGCGCGCGTCCACGACGGTGATCGACGCCACCCTCGGCCCCCTGCTCGGCGACTACCTGCGCGGCCTCGCCACGCGGGCCCGGGCGGCGGGGCTTCCGAAGCCTGAGATCATGCAGAGCAACGGCGGCGTCACCGAACTCGCCTACGCCGCCGAGCACGCCGCGGTGACGGTGCTCTCTGGCCCGGCCGCCGGCGCGATCGGAGCCGCCCAGGTCGCATCCGACGTGGGCGCGCCGGTAGCGCTCACCTTCGACATGGGCGGCACCTCGTGCGACGTCGCACTCGTCGTCGACGGCCAACCGGGGCGCGCGGCCGCGGCGACGATCAACGGTCACCCGATCCACCTACCGATGCTGGATGTCGAGACCGTCTCCGCGGGAGGGGGCAGCATCGCCTGGGCCGATGGCGGCGGCGCCCTGCGGGTCGGCCCTCGCTCGGCCGGTGCGCGACCCGGCCCCGCAGCATACGGCCACGGTGGCACGCGCCCCACCGTCACCGACGCGAACGTCGTGCTGGGGCGGTTGGCGACCACGCAGGCGCTGGGTGGAGAGATCCGGCTTGATCCGGTGGCCGCACACATGGCCGTCGCGACGCTCGCAGATGAGCTGGGGATCGAGGTCGAGGTGTGCGCCCGGGGCATCCTCTCGGTATCCGTTGAGGAGATGGCCCGGGTCGTGCGGCGCGCCAGTGTCGAGCGTGGCGTTGACCCGCGCGGGGCCTGCATCGTGGCCTTCGGGGGCGCGGGGCCGCTGCACGCCTGCGCGGTCGCCGAGGCGGTCGGCGTCACGCGGGTCGTTGCCCCGGCGGCGGCAGGCGTGCTTGCCGCGCTCGGCGTGATCGTCGCCCCGGAGCGCCGCGACTGGTCGCGGTCAATCCTCACCAACCTGGGTTCTGACACGCAGATCACCGCGGTCTGCGCGGCGCTGACAGCCCGCGCGCATGAGGAACTCCCCGGTGCGCGGACTCTCGTGAGCGTTGATTGCCGCTACGTTGGCCAAAGCCATTCCCTGAACGTTGCGTGGCAACCCGATGACGGCATCAACGCGCTGATCGGTGCTTTCCACGAGGTTCATCAGCGACGGTTCGGCGGTTCGCGCCCCGAACACGACGTGCAGGCCGTCACCGTGCGTCTTGCGGCGGAGCACTCCAGCCGGGCGCCGGCGCAGCCCGCGGGGGAGGTTGTCGAGACCATGAGGGGGCCGTGTGCCATCGCCATGGACGGGGCAACCTGCTGGGTGGCGCCCGGGTGGAGCGCCGCCGTCCATGAATCAGGTCTCATCGACATGCATCGTGATGAGGTGCCGTCATCGACCCGGTGACATTGCAGGTGATGGCGAACGCTCTGCGGGCCGTTGCCGAAGAGATGGAAGCCGCGCTGGTGCGCTCGGCCTACAGCCCCAACATCACCGAGCGTCGCGACTGCAGCACCGCGGTGTTCGATGCGCGCGGGAACATGGTCGTCCAGTCGGCGTCGATTCCGGTGCACCTGGGGGCCATGCCGGAGGCGGTTGCGGCGGTGATTGCGCGTGGCGCGGTGCCCCGTGAGGTGTGGCTTTTGAACGACCCCTATCGCGGGGGCACGCACCTACCGGATCTCACGATGGTCAGCCCGATCGCCGTGGCCGGTGAGCTCGCTGCCTACGCGGTGACCCGCGCCCACCATGCCGACGTGGGCGGGATGGCCCCCGGTAGCATGCCGGCCGGGTCGCGTGAGCTTGTGCAGGAGGGCTTGGTGATCCCGCCGGTGCGAATCGTGGTGACGGGTGAGCCGGTCCCGGACATCCTGGCGCTGGTTCTGGCCAATAGCCGCACGCCGATCGAGCGTGAGGGTGATCTCCGGGCGCAATTCGCGGCCCATGCCCTGGCCGACCGCCGCCTCGCAGAAGTCGCCGAGCGCCACGGGGCCGCGACGGTGAGAGCGGCGTTCTCCGCGCTGCTCGCCTATGCAGAGCGGCGTACCCGGGCCGAGATCACGCGTATTCCGGATGGGCGCTACGTCGCCGAGGAGGCCCTCGAAGGGGACGGAGTCGTCACGACGCCGCTCGTGCTGAGGGTCGCGGTCGAGGTTTCCGGTGATCGGATGCGCGTTGATTTCACGGGGACCGATCCGGCCGGCCCAGGGAATGGCAACTGCCCGCTCGCAGTAACCCGCTCGGCGGTGTTCTTCGTGGTGCGCTGCGTGACCGACCCTGATATCTCCGCCTCGACGGGTGCGTTTGTCCCGGTGGAGGTCATCGCACCCGAGGGCTGCCTGGTGAACGCCGCGCATCCCCATGCGGTGGCGGCGGGCAACGTCGAGACCTCCAGCCGGATCGTCGATCTGATGTTCTCGGCCCTCGGTCAGGCGATTCCCGTGCCGGCGCAGGGTCAGGGAACCATGAACAACCTGACGATCGGTGGCCCCGGCTTTACGTACTACGAGACGCTCGGCGGCGGCCAGGGGGCGTCGGCGAACGGGCCGGGGCCCTCGGCAGTGCACGTTGCGATGAGCAACACGCTCAACACGCCGGTGGAGTCGCTCGAGACCGCCTACCCGTTGCGCGTCGAGAGCTACCGGCTGCGTCTGGGTAGCGGCGGTGCGGGTATCCACTCGGGCGGGTGCGGGGTCGAGCGGCGGATCCGCGTGCTGGTCGACGCGGAGGTATCGGTGATCGCGGAGCGCCGCCTGTTCGCCCCGCGCGGTTCTCAAGGTGGGCGTGACGGGGCGATCGGCCGTACGACGCTCAACGGTGTCGAACTACCGGCGAGGTGGACGGGCCGCGTGGTCGCCGGGGACATCATCGGCATCGAGACACCGGGAGGGGGCGGCTGGGGCCACCCCCTTCCCCACATCATGCTCTGAGGCGTGCCTTTGGCGCTGCCTCGACCGGCGTCCAGATGCTGTTTCCGCAGCCGTGACAGGAGCCATTGCCGCGCGCGTTGGATGTGCGTACTGCGTTGCATTGAACCCAGGCCGAGCACCGGCCGTCGTCTTCCCATGTGCTCGCCCCGCACGCCGGGCAGCTCTCGGGGAGGTAGTGCGCGCCGGTGACGCGTATCGATTCCCAGCAGTAGCGGCACGAATAGACGCTGCGACCCGCACGACGCACGCGATGTGCGTCGCGACGACCCTCGTCGGCGGCGCGGGAGGGATGGAGTGTGGCCATCGTGATGTCCCCCAGATTGTGACGAACGGCACATGCCGTCACGGGAGATCGTACCGTTCGCCACGAACTGTCTACAAGGTCGCGGAGGAATTGCCTACCGGCCCTCGGTGTGCGGCGTGTCAGATGTCACCCCGGTGCCTGGCACCGGGGTGACAGAAGTACGCGCACGCGGGTGCCAACGGCGTCTCGATCGGGCCTGGCGATCCTTAATTATCCCTCTTTATGGCTGTTTCTCTCAAGGCAGCGTCACACCCGGTGCCTGGCACCGGGTGTGACAAAAATTCAGCCTCCGACAGCCTCAACATCCCGGAATGTCAGCATCTGATGCCCGGCACCAGATGCTGACGTCACGCGATCCCCGGCTGATATTCAGCCGGTGGCGAGGTCCAAGCCGACGATCACGAGGACGTCCGCGTTATCGATCTGTTCAGCGGTGACGCCTTCGAGGGGTGTCGCGACCTCGATGCCCAGGTCACGTGCCACGTTCTGGGCCGCGACCTTCTTCCCCTTGGTCCATTGAACGACGGAAATCTTGAGGTCACTGCGCCCGTCAGGGGGATTGTTGATCTTCCCGAGCACGTAGCCGAACTGCTGCTCGAGTTTCGGGCCGACGGTGTTCAGTGCGGCTCCGTCGACGCCGCTCGCGTTGAAGACCGCGACGGTGACGGTTCCGGGATCGATATCCGGCGGGTTCGCGGGGACCTGCGTGGGGTTCGGCGGGACCGGCGTGGTGTCGGTTGTGGAGGTCTGGCCCTGGGAGCTGCCGGGCGGGTTCTTTCCCGAGGCGGCGCTGTCACGGATAAGGAAGTACCAGCCTCCCGCTCCGAGGACGACCACGGCGGCGGCGGCGGCACCAATGACAACCCCGCGAGGAGGCCCGGCGCCGAGGCTGCGTCGCGGTCGGACACCCTCCGAGGTGGTGATGCGTTGCTGCAGTTGCACAATCCGTTCAAGGGGAGCATCTGCTCCGGCCGTTCCGTTGGAGATCAGGCGCTGCTCGATGCGTCGGATCGCGCGACCGTGGCGCCACGCCTGGACGACGAGCGCGATCGAGAAAAAGAGGGCGAGCACCGCCGCGGAGGGCGTAAGGAGGTCGATCCATTCCACGGCGCGGAAAGGTATCAGCCACGCTCGGCTGCCCGCGCAATCTCGGTCGGGCTGCTAGCCCGGGGTCACCCGGTACGCATCGAAGACCGACTCGACGTTTCGCAGCTGGCTGATCAGGCTCTTCAGCGTCTCGATGTCGCCTACCTGAACCACGAAGCGGTCGTGGACCATCTGGTCTTCCATATGGCAGTTCGCCGAGACGATGTTCACTCCTGACTCGGAGATGGTTCGTGAGACCTCCTCGAGGAGTCGAGATCGGTCCCAGGCGTCAATGGCGATCTCGACCCGAAAGGAATGTTGGTTCACCCCGCTCCAACCGACCGGCGTGAAACGCTCGGGGTTCTTCAAGAGCGCCTTCGCGTTCGGGCAATCGTCGCGATGGATCGTGATGCCCCGACCGAGGGAGATGTATCCGAGGATCGGGTCGCCCGGCACCGGCTTGCAGCACTTTGCCAGGCGCACGAGCACGTCGGTGAGGCCGTCGACATCGATGCCCATGTCGCTGGAGGCCTGTGACGAAACCGAGCGGCGCCCGCGGGGTGCGGCGGCGGTCTGGCGCTCGTCCGAGACCGCCTGACCGGCCTTCAGCCGGTGCAGGATCTTGTTGACGACCACCTGGGTGGAGGTCTTGTTCGAGCCGAGGGAGACGTAGAACTCCTCGGCCTTTCTGAAGCCCATCTCCTTCATGACCTCGAGCAGTAGCGGTGAGCCGGCGACCCGCTGGCTCGGAAGACCAGCCTTTTTCAGGTGCTCCTGCAGCGCATCGCGCCCCTGGTGCTCGGCGTCTTCGCGCTGCTCCTTGCGAAAGAATTGCCGGATCTTGCCGCGCGCCTTGCCCGTGGCGACGAGGTTCAGCCAGTCGCGCGACGGGCCGCGGGGTTTGCTGGAGGTGAGGATCTCGACGAAGTCGCCCGACTGCAGGGTGTAGGTGAGCGGGACGATCCGTCCGTTCACCTTGGCGCCCACGCAGCGGTGGCCCACATCGGTATGCACGTCGTAGGCGAAGTCGAGCGGCGTCGCGCCCGAGCTCAGATTGCGCAGCTCACCCTTGGGGGTGAAGACGTACACCTCAACGCCCTGCAGGTCGCCACGCAACGAGGCGAGGAACTCCTCCGGGTCGGTGGTGTCGCGCTGCCAGTCCATCATCGAGGTGACCCAGGCCATGCTGTCGCCGTTGGCCGTCACACCGCTTTTATAGAGCCAATGGGCGGCGACGCCGAACTCGGCCGTCCGGTGCATCTCACGGGTCCGGATCTGGATCTCGAGGGGTTTACCGCCCGGGCCGACCACCGTGGTGTGAAGGCTCTGGTACATGTTCGGCTTCGGGACGGCGATGTAGTCCTTGAAGCGGCCCGGCATGGGCTTCCAGAGCGAGTGGATGATGCCGACCGCGCCGTAGCAATCTTTCACCGAGTCGACCAGCACCCGCATCGCGGTGAGGTCGTAGATCTCGTTGAACTCCTTGCCCGAGCGGGTCATCTTCTCGTAGATCGAGTAGAAGTGCTTCGGGCGACCCGTAATCTCGACCGGGGCGATCGCGACCGCATCGAGCTCGGTGCGCAGGTACGCGCCGGCCGAGGTGATGTAGTCCTCGCGGTCGGTGCGACGCTGGTTGACCATCTGCTGGATCTCCGAGTACCGGCGAGGGTGCAGTGCCGAGAAGGCGAGGTCCTCCAGCTCCCATTTCAGGGAGTGGATGCCCAGGCGGTGCGCGAGCGGCGCGTAAACGTCGAGGGTCTCGCGGGCCTTCTGGATCTGCTTCTGCTTGGTCATGTAGGCGAGCGTGCGCATGTTGTGCATGCGGTCAGCAAGCTTGACGACCAGTACCCGGATGTCGCTCGACATCGAGATAATCAGTTTGCGGTAGTTCTCGGCCTGGTGTTCCTCCTTGCTGTCGAAGTGGATCTTGGACAGCTTGGTGACCCCGTCGACGAGCTGCGCGATGGTGGGGCCAAAGGCCTCCTCGACCTCGGCAAGGGTTGCGGAGGTGTCCTCGACGGTGTCGTGCAAAAGGGCCGCGATCACCGAGATGTCGTCCATGCCCAAACCGGCGCAGATACGCGCACAGCCCAAAGGATGGGTGATGAACGGCTCGCCCGACTGCCGGACCTGCGTGCGGTGCGACTCGTCAGCGAAAGCGTAGGCCCGGCGGATGCCGTCGGCGTCGACCGCGGGGTGGTACGCCGCGACCTCGGAGATCAGCTCCTCGAGTTGCGGAGACCGGAGCGGCGTGTGGAGATCGAGGTCGGCAAATCGCTCAGACATGGGCCCCAGAGTACTCCTTGCTTCTACCCGGCCTCCACGACCTCGGCGGGCGACGCACCCAGGTCGAGGGTCGCGGCGCGATCGAGAAAGGTCACCGCCCGCTCGGCACGCTCGGCGCAGGCCTGGGCCATCGCAGTGGCCAACAGATCGACGGTCGGGGGTGAGGAAACGGCGGTGAGGGTGCCGGCGTCGCGGGTGACGAGGCCGGCCTCTTCCAGCGCCCGCACGGCGCGCGCGACTGCATCGGGTCGCCGTAGCGCAGGCTCGGCGGCGAGCAGCGTGTGCGCGAGGCCGCTCATCGCGCGGGGCGGGCCGCCCCGCACCGCACGCCACACGGCCGCCGCGCTCGCGCGGACATCCCATCGTTCTTCGGCCACCTGGCGGGCGAACTCCACCTCGTCCGGGGCCCAGCACAGGTGCACCCAGCGCCCTGCGCCGTGCACCAGCGCCCAGCCGGCCTGCTCGGGGTCGGCCGGGGGATCGAGGAGCACGAGATGCGTGTCGGCCGGCAGGGTCACGCCGGGCAGCGCGTCGTAGTCGATCATCGTCAGGCTGCTGCGGCCGGCCGCCATCGCGAGGCGTTCGGTCAGCCCGCCGCGGTCGCAGCGTCCGCCGCCAAGGATTCCCACCTCGACGCCGAGCCGCTGCGGCTCGAGGATCTCCTCGAGCGCCGCTCGCCGGCGAGCGGCATCGGCCACGACCACCACCACCCCCGCGTCAGCCCCACAGAGCGCGGCGATGTGGCTCATGCCGCTGCCCTCGCCGCGGTGATCGCGAACTCCGAGCGGGTCGCTCATCGGTGTCGGTGCGACCGCGGGCATCGGCTGGTCGATCATCTCGGCGAACGTGGTGTCGGAGATCCGCGCGGGGCAGGCGATGTCGCACGGCTGGGCGCAGGGCGCACCCGAGCGACCCGGCGTGCCCGGGCCGATGCGGTCCATCCGCTCGACAACGACCTTGGGCCCGACAAGTCCCTGAAAGCGCTCGATGTCGAGGCTGATCAGCGCGTCGTGGCGACCCGGTTCGGCGAGGGAATCGGCCTTGCGGCCCTGGCTGAACGCGATCGCCCGGGTGTGGGCGCCGCCGCTACGCAGCCGCAGCGCCAGGTGGCGCCCCTCCCCCACGCGCTTTGGGTGCTCGGCGACGCTGGCGGGCAGCAGCATCCGCACCGAGGGATTTCCGCGTCCGAACGGCGCCAGCTCGTTGATCGCCTCGGCGACCTCCAGCCGCAGATCGCGGGCCCCGACCACCACGTCGACGGGTCGCACGCGGGCCTTGGTGATGGCGGCCTCATGCCCCTCGGCGGCTTCGGCGAGCTGCTCGCGGAATCGGCCGAGATCGGAGGTCGCCAGTTGCAGGCCAATGGCACCGGCGTGACCGCCCCAGCGGGTCAGGGTCTCGCTGGCACCGGCGACCAGATCGTGCAGGTCGACCCCGACCACGCTGCGGCCCGATCCCTTCGTGAGCTCTCCCATCCGCGAGAGCACGATCGCGGGCCGCTCGAAGCGCTCGACAAGACGCGAGGCGACGATCCCGACCACGCCTTCATGCCAGTCGTCGCCGACCGCCAGGATCGCGTCGGCGTCGCGGATCTCCGGTGGTGAGGCCTCGATCTGGGCAATCGCTTCGTCGGTGATGCGGCGCTCCACATCGCGACGTTCGGTGTTGAGCTTCCAGAGTTCCTCCGCGAGCGGCCGAGCAGATTCCTCGTCGGTGGCGAGCACGAGATCAAGCGCCTCACCGGCGTTGCGCAGGCGGCCGGCGGCGTTGATGCACGGAGCAAGCAGATAGCCGAGATCGCGTGCGGTAAGGGCCCGGTGATCGGCACCGGCGGCACGGCACAGCGCACGGATGCCCGGCCGCGGGTTGCGCCGCATGGCCTCGAGGCCGCGCGCGACCAGCCTCCGGTTCTGCCCGACCAGAGGGACCGCATCAGCAACGGTGGCGAGGGCCGCGAGGTCGATGGCCTCCAGCGGGTCGGGGCCGAGCGTGTTCTCACCGAGCATCGGCACGAGTGCCCGGACGACCGTCAGAACCACCCCGGCGGCCGCCGGCAGGTCGTCGGCGGGGCGTCCGAGGGCGGGGTTGGCGAGAATTCCCGGTGGCCGGGCGCCCGCCGCCAAGTGGTGATCGCAGACGACCGTGTCGAGGCCCAGCTCGACCGCCCGCTCGAGGGCGTCAACGGCAGTCGTGCCGCAGTCGACGCAGACAAGAAGCTGTACGCCCTCCCCGGCAAGCATCTCGACGGTCTCGACGCGGACGCCGTAGCCGTCGGTGAAACGCGACGGAAGGAAGGTACGCACCTTCGCCCCGGCCGAACGAAGGGCCAGGGTGAGGATCGCCGTCGAGCAGACGCCGTCGCAGTCGTAGTCGCCGTGAATAGCGATGCTCTCACCACGGATGATCGCCCGAACCAGGCGCTCGGCTGCCTCGGTGACTCCCTGCATATGCTCGGGTGGATCGAGCGGGCCGTCGGACGCCATGAATTCGCGAGCGATCTCAGGTTCACCGAGACCCCGCCGCACCAACGTCCACGCGAGAGGTTCGGGGCAGCCCAAGGCCTCCTGCACGGCGGCGACCTCGGCGAATGCAACGCGCCGCGCCCGCCACCCCGCCGCGCCCAGGCTATTCGATGCGGTCGAAGCACTCTCCATCGACCGAGGGTAACAGCGCCCCCCGACGACCCGCATCGGCCTGAGCCTTCCACCCAATGTCAACGCCCGGTGCCCGGCACCGGGCGTTGACATGACGCGTCCACGTCGCCCGTGGCCGTAGCGACGCACAGTACGGTTCCAGGCACCGGTGTGTGCGTCGCGGTGCGCAGCGGCCGAGAAAAGTGTGCAAGGGGCGACTCGGGCCTGAGCCCGGGGGGAAGGGCGGCGGGGGCGTGGGCGGCG
>JANLSO010000154.1:0-52777 GCA_031362405.1 Thermoleophilia bacterium
TTCTGGGTCAGCGCCGTCATCGTCTTCATCGAGTGCGGATTGCTGTTTCCGATCCTGCCCGGCGACTCGCTGCTTTTCTCCGTCGGCCTGTTCATTTCTCGCGGAGACATCAACGTCAACATCGCCGTCGCCTGCGCGATCCTCTCGTTGGCGGCGTTTCTCGGCAACGTCGTCGGTTACGAGATCGGACGGGCGCTGGGCGGGCGGCTCTACGAACGCCAGGGCCGGTTCATCAACAAAAAGAACTTCGATCAGACGAACGTGTTCTTCGAGAAGTACGGCAACAAGGCACTCGTCCTCGGCCGGTTCGTGCCGATCGTGCGCACCTTCGTCACGGTCGTCGCGGGCGTCAGCCGTATGGATCGTCGCCGCTTTCTGTTCTGGAGCGGTGTCGGTGCGGTGCTGTGGGCGACGGGCCTCACCCTGCTGGGGTACTTCCTCGGTGGCATCAACTTCATCCACGACAATCTCGAGGCGGCGATTCTCGTGATCGTCGCCGTCTCCGTGCTCCCGATGGTTTTCGAGTACCTGAAGCACCGCCGGTCAGCGGCCCGCAACCTTGCGGCCGAGGGCTCCGGCACCAGCGGCGAGTAGCTCTCGGCTGACCACGCGGGCACCGCGCTAAGATCCCGCGTCCCATGGCGACCAAGAAGAAGAAGGGCGCGAAGGACGAGCGCTTCCGCGACCTCGCCCAAAATCGGCGCGCCTTCTTCGAGTACGAGATCGTCGAGAAGATCGAGGCGGGGCTCGTGCTCGTCGGTTCCGAGGTCAAGGGCCTGCGCGAGCGCGGAGGCACGATCGCCGACGCCTACGTGATGTTCTCCAAGGGCGAGGCCTGGCTGGTCAACGCCCACATCTCCGACTACGCGAACTCCGGCTCGGCAGGCCACGACCCACGCCGCACCCGCAAGCTGCTTCTGCACCGGCGTGAGATAGAACGCCTGGCCTCACGCCTCGCCGAGAAGGGCCTCGCCCTCATCGCCACGCGAATGTACTTCAAGGACGGCCGCGCGAAGATCGAAATCGGCCTGGGCCGGGGGAAGACCCTCTACGACAAACGTCGCACCATCGCCGACCGCGACAGCAAGCGCGACCTCGCCCGCGTCGTCAAAGGCGGCCGCCGCTGAGGCAGCCAAAGATGACAATGTCACCACTGGTGCCAGGCACCGGTGGTGACAAAGCCGCACCGTCGTCGAAAGACCCTCTCCGATAAACACCGCACCACTGCCGGCCGCGACAGCACGCGCGACCTCGCCCGCGTCGTCAAAGGCGGCTGACGCTGAGGCAGTCGAAGATGACAATGTCACCACCGGTGCCAGGCACCGGTGGTGACATCGAGTCAGTTCATCTCACCAGGCGGATATTGCTGATCTTCAGGGTCGTGGTTGGGCGGTGGTCGCCGCGCCATTGCTTGGGAAGCGCGCTCTGCAGGCCGAAGCGCAGGTAGTTCAGCTTGGCGAGGTTGCGCATCGCGCCTTTTTCGGGGTGCGTGGCGCGCAGATCGATGCGCATGTTCTGCACGGCACGGCCGACCGCGAGGTTGCGCGAGTTCAGGTAGCTGCCGCCGGGCGTGACGATCAGGTACCAGCGCTGGTTCGCCGGCGGCGACTTCAGCACCTGGACGGTGAAATCGAGGTAACGGTACTGCGACCAGTTTCGCTCGGCCTTCGTGGCGCCATTGGCGTAGAACGCCTCGACCGAGGGCGTCGTGCCGCCGGCCTTGAAGAGGCTCTCGCCTTGTGGGTTGTAGGAGTTCGCGACCGTGATCGTCACGGCGTCGCCGCTCGTACGGGCCCGGGCCGGCGATCGCTTGGCAACGAACTTCCCGAGGCCGGCTCCGAGGACGGCCCGTGAGGCCGAGGCCGGAAGCGGGGGAGTGGTAACGACGCTCGATCCGGCTGCGAGCATCTCCGCGCTCACCGGAGCCTCGACCGCGTCGATCTCACCCGCGGCGTCGCGGCTGACACGCAGGGTGCCCGGGGTGGTGCTGACATCGGTGAGCGTCCACCGACCCTGGGAATCGGTCGTGGTCTCGGACACACCGAACCGCACCACGGCCCCGAACACCGGCTTGCCGGCGAGGCTCGGGCTGCGGCCACCGGCGGCGGTGATCCGCGCCGCCGCAGCGGCGCCGTAGACGACACGGCCCGACAGGCTCGGGAGCGGCTCGTTCGAAAGACGCGTCAGAACCGACTTTCTCGCTCCCTGAACGGCCGCGGGATCGGTCTCGAAGACCGGCAGGTACCCCGGACGCGAATAGTCCGAACACGCGTCACCGCCATCGGAGGCACCCGAGAAGGGGCGCACGACACCGTTGATCAAGCGTTCGTAGAAACCCGGATCAGACGCCTTTAGGCGGCTGAGCAGCGATCGGTCCTCGGCGCCATCGCGCAGGCCTTCCAATCGCAGCGAGCCGTACGCCGGCATGTCGACGCTTGGTCCCGGCCAGATGAGGCTCGCCTCACCGTTACCGCCGACCTCGCGCTTCCTGCCGCCGCACTTGACGTCGATCTTCGTGTGGCTCAGGTACCAGGAATCCACCCATGGGCTACGGACGACGTTGTCGCCGATCTCCCAGTTGTTGAGACCCCAGTAGAGGAAGCCGTCGACGTTTTCGCGCGCGGCAAGCCAGCCGATCATTCGCGGTTCGGCACCGGGCTTGTCGATCAGCACGTTCGGCGTGAACCGCTGAACATCGGAGCCGTAGGTGTACCACCACAGCTTCTTGCCCTGGGCGCGAACCTTCTGCCCGCCTTCAGGGCTCTTGTAGAGGTCCCATAGCGGCGGCGCCCAGACGTCGATCGACGAACCCAGATTCTTCAGCGCGCCCTCGGACGGCGCCTCCGTGACCATCACGGGAATCGGCGGGTTGGCGGCGTGCAGCTGACGGGCGGCACGGATCAGCTCGGTGTAGTTCTTCTCGGCGGGCTCATCGACCGGCAGTGCGAACGTGCGCGAGATGAACGGACCGAACCGGGTGGCGATGCTCTGGGCCGCGGTGAGTCGCTGGCCGTTTTTCAGATAGCTGCGGTCCTCGCCGCCGGCCTGCGGGAAGTTCGGCAGGAACGGCACCTCGATGCTCGGAAATCCAAGGGCCACGAACCGGTCGAGGTTGTCGGAACGCTGCAGCGCGTTGGTCCCGAAGATCGAGTTCGAGAAGTCGAGGGCCCATGTCGCATCATCGACCTTGGGGCTGGTGGCGGGCGCCCGACCCGGCCCGACTCCTCGGCTGCGAAGAAGCGGAAGCAGCGAGCTGTGCAGGCCGGCGATCAGTCGCGGGTCGTCGTCGGCGACGCCGAGAGTCTTCGCGAGGCTGATGAGGTTCATGCGGGCGATGATCGGGTACTCGTCGCGGTCGACGCTGACCGGCGCGACATCGACCGAGATCGGAACATCCACCCCCGGGGCCAGCGTGATTGACCCGGTATAGGTGCCCGCGGCCGCCCCCTCGGGAACGTTGACGAGCACGTAGATGCTGGTCGTTTCGTTGGCAGGGATGTCGATCGAGCCGCTCACCGGAATCAGAGGGTCGGGGTAGCGTCCGCCGCCGTGGAGCGTGTCGACGCCGGTCGAGGGCGTGGTGAGCGTGACGAACCCGACGCGGTAGATCTCGACCTGCGAGGAGGCAATCGTGCCCGGCCCGGTGAGGTCGCTGACCACCGGGGTGAGCGTCGCGGCCGAGTCGCTACGCACGAGCACCTGCCCGCCTTCGGCCTCATTGCGCGCGGCATCGATCGCAAGCGTCGTCGCGGCGGTCGCCGGACGACTCGCGTCGGGGAAGATGCGGTCGCTCGGAGTGGCCGTCCAGGTGTCGAGCGCGGCCGTCGCGGCGCCGGGCCCGAAGGCACACAGCGAAAGGGCGCCAACCAGACCGGCGACGACACGGCGACGACGGGGAAGAGAGCGGGTGCGTGACGTCATACCTCAAAGATCGGCCGCCGAGCCCTGAGAATGAGCGCGTGCGAACTCTCCTTGTGTGAAGGTCAGGCGGTGAGGCGGCGTACCCGGTAACGCGTCATCGCTCGGTCACGGGTGCAGAGCGTCAGGCGTTCGATACGCGCCTGGGCGATCAGCATCCGATCGAAGGGATCCGCGTGATGGGCCGGCAGGGCGCCGGCCTCGCGCGCGTGGTCGAACCCGACCGGGAGTTCCGAGAACGAGTGCACCTCGAGCGCCTCCGACAGGTCATCGGGTGCGTTACGGAGTCGCCCAAGGGCGGACTTGACGGATATCTCCCACGCGCTTGCCGCGCTAACCCAAACTTCGGTACTCGGATCAGAAATCGCCTTTCGTGCCGCAGGCGCCAACGCGTCGCCTCCCTGTAACCACCAAAGCACCACGTGAGTGTCGAGCAGCAGCCGCACCTACTCGGCGTTCGTCCCGAATACCTTTGCGATCTCCACCGGAAGCTCATCGTCGAAGTCGTCCTCCATGACCAGGCTTTCAAACCCCCCGGGCACACGGTGTTCGTCGACCTTCTTCACCCCGATGAGTTGGGCGACGGGCGATCCGGCCCTGCAGATCGTGATCTCTTCGCCCGCGCTGACGCGCTCGAGGAGAGCCGAGAGATGCGTCTTGGCCTCGTGGATGTTCACACGCATCGGCCAAGCTTAGTCGACTTAGTCCTCTTCGTGAAATCAGGCACATTGGCCTCTCGGCTACTGGCTGCTACCCTCCTTGCAACCACGGGCCCGATCCAGTTTCGACGGGGCGGGGATGTGTCAGTAAGCGAGCCGCGGACTCGGTGGACCGCGTTAAAAACCGAGACAATACGTAGCTGCGGAGACTTCTCCCAAGCTCGCTCTCGCTGCCTAAACAGCAGTAACTGAGAGCCGTTGGCCCCCCTTCGGGTCGTGAGGGGGATAACCGGCGTCATCTAGCGACTCTGGTCTGTCCGGTAACGACGCTCGATCGGCAGGCGAGAAATCAGGAGCATCTAGCGGCGGTCCGGGGTGCCAGCGGAACCGGTCGTCGCGAAACTTTTCCGCAGGCTGCGCTCGGAGAAGCTGACATACGAACGTTTTCGGACGCCGGGGCAGTGCCGGCCGGGTCCATGTGGAAGACCGAAGGGGAGGGCGAAAGCCCTCCCCTTCGGCGTTGCTGGCCACGGGACATGTGTCTTTACGCATGAGGATGCGGCATGGCTCGCCCGAACCGGATCCGGAACGATGACGACGATGTCTACGACGCCCTGAGGCGCCGAGTTGCCGAGCTGGGACTCTCGGTCCCCCAAGGATGCGGCGAGACGCCGAGCGGCTTGCGGCGCGCGTTACCGTCCAGGAATGGTTGAATACCATCGACGAAACGCTGGCAGGGCTAGCGGTAGAGGATCTGCGTCTGTGGCCCGGCGAGCGTTCGGTCACCGCGCCCTGCTCGACCGGGCGTGGGAACTGCGCGAGAACGTCCGTGGTTGGGATGCCAGGTACGTCGCTCTGGCCGAGATCCTGAGGTGCCCGTGATAACGCCCGACCGGCGACTCGCTCGCGCCTCCGGACCGCGGTGCATGACCGATCTCGTCACGTGAGGTCTCCGCGTGGGTTCCGACGCCCGTGACCGGAGCGAAGCCGGCGCGACGGATCAAGCTCGTCGCGACCGCGGTCGGCGTCGCGCTGGCGGTCGGTGCCATCAGGCTCATCGCTTTCGCCAGGTCGGATGACGGCTACTTCAGGCCGGCGCCAAAGACGTACTGGGAGTTCGGTGGCACCGGTGGCCGCCCGGCGGTGATCGCATCGATCATCCTGACGGTGGCCGTCGTGGTCGGTTTGCTGATCGTCGTCGGCGTTCAACGCCGACGACTCCATCCGGCCGTCATTCTCGGTCTCGGGGGGATCACCGTTCTGGCCCAGCTCGTCGCGTCAATCGCCCTGCGCATCGGGCACTGAATGCGACCTGTCGTTCCCGCCGGAGGCCTCGGCCGTCGATGCGTCGCCGAACGGGCGCCCGAGACCGGTCGGTCGCCGCTGCACCGAGTGTTACGTATTCCCGGCCCGGGTCGAACCCCGGTGTGCGCGGGTCTATCCTCGGGTAGGGGATCTGACGATGGCACCGGCAGCGTCCGGCCCGAGGAGCGGAAAAGATGACCACCGAGGACACCACCAGAGCCACCGATCTGGACGGCAAGCCGGTTGTCGCACCGGGGGCGAACGGTCGCCACAACGGACTGGCGGGCGGCACGTCGGCCCACACCCCCCACCACGACGTCGACCCTTCTGAGACCGCCGAATGGCTCGAGGCCGTCGAGGACGTCCTTCGCGTCCACGGGCCCGAGCGGGTCGGCCAGCTTCTCGGCGATGTCGTCAACGAGGCCCGGCTGTCGGGCGCGCCGGTGCCGATCAGTGACGCCACCGGGTACATCAACACGATCCCGCCAGAGGAAGAACCCCCGATGCCGGGGGATCCCGAGATCGAGCGCAGCCTGCGGTCGCTCGTGCGCTGGAACGCCGCGGCGCTGGTACTCCAAGCAAACAAAGAATCGTCAGAGCTCGGCGGCCACATCGCCAGCTTTCAGTCGGCGGCGACGCTCTACGAGGTCGGCTTCAATCACTTCTGGCATGCGGCGAACGACGACCATGGCGGCGATCTGGTCTACATGCAGGGGCACTCCTCACCGGGGATCTACGCCCGGGCATTTCTCGAGGGCCGGCTTGACGAGGCCCAGCTGCGCAACTTCCGGGAGGAGGTTGACGGGAAGGGCCTGTCCTCGTACCCCCACCCATGGCTGATGCCCGATTTCTGGCAGTTTCCGACCGTCTCGATGGGGCTCGGTCCGCTGATGGCGATCTACCAGGCCCGGTTCATGAAGTACCTACACGGCCGGGAGATCCTGGAGACCGAGGGCCGCAAGGTCTGGGCCTTCATGGGCGACGGCGAGATGGACGAGCCCGAGTCGATGGGCGCGATTTCCCTCGCCGGGCGCGAGCACCTCGACAACCTGGTGTTCGTCGTCAATTGCAACCTGCAGCGCCTCGACGGCCCGGTGCGCGGCAACGGCAAGATCATCCAGGAACTGGAGACCAACTTCCGCGGCGCCGGCTGGAACGTCATCAAGGTCGTCTGGGGCGAGAACTGGGATCCGCTGCTTGCCGCCGACCACGACGGCCTTCTGCGACGGAGGATGATGGAGGCCGTCGATGGCGAGTACCAAACATTCAAATCGCGTGACGCCGACTACGTGCGCGAGTACTTCTTCGGGGCCTACCCCGAGCTGAAGGAACGGGTCAAGGACATGACCGACCCGGAGATCTGGGCGCTCAACCGGGGTGGCCACAGCCCGCGCAAGGTCCACGCGGCGTACGCGGCGGCGATGGCCCATGAGGGACAGCCCACGGTGATCCTCGCCAAGACCATCAAGGGCTATGGGATGGGCCGCGCCGGTGAGGGTCAGAACATCACCCACCAGCAAAAGAAGATGAACGAAGAAGCGCTTCTGGCCTTCCGCGACCGCTTCAACGTTCCGTTGTCGGACGACCAGGCCAAGAAAGCGGTCTTCTATAAGCCCGCCGACGACGCGCCCGAAATGGCCTACCTGCGCGAACACCGTGAGGCGCTCGGCGGTAGCCTTCCGGCTCGAGCCTCGCGCGCTGAGCCCGTGCCGGTGCCCCCGCTTTCTGCTTTTGACGCCCTTCTCAAAGGCACCGGTGAGCGCCAGATCTCAACCACGATGGCGTTCGTGCGGGCGCTCAGCACCCTCTTGCGCGACAAGGAGCTCGGGTCGCGGGTTGTGCCGATCGTGCCGGACGAATCGCGGACCTTCGGTATGGAGGGCATGTTCCGCCAGCTCGGGATCTTCTCCCAGGTCGGGCAGCTGTACTCACCCGAAGACTCCGAGCAGCTGATGTTCTACCGCGAAGACAAGAAGGGCCAGGTCCTGCAGGAGGGCATCAACGAGGCGGGGGCGATCTCGTCGTGGATCGCCGCGGCCACCTCGTACGCCAACCACGGCGTCGCCATGGTGCCCTTCTACATCTTCTACTCGATGTTCGGCTTCCAGCGGGTTGGCGATCTCGCCTGGGCGGCCGGCGACAGTCGCGCCCGCGGGTTCCTCGTCGGAGGAACGTCCGGCCGCACGACGCTGAACGGCGAAGGCCTCCAGCACGAAGATGGGCACAGCCACCTCATGGCGGCGACGATCCCGAACTGCCGCGCCTACGACCCCACGTACGCCTACGAGGTGGCGGTGATCGTCCAAGACGGCCTGCGGCGGATGCTCACCGACCAGGAGGACGTCTTCTACTACCTGACGGTGATGAACGAGAACTACGCTCATCCCGACCTGCCAAAAGGGTCTGAGGAGGGCATCCTTCGCGGCATGCACCTCATCCGACAGGCCAAGGGCCGCGGGCCGCGGGTCCAGTTGATGGGCTCAGGTGCGATCCTGCGCGAGGTGCTGGCGGGAGCGGATCTGCTGAAGGCCGACTACGGCGTCGACGCCGATGTCTGGAGCGTCACCAGCTTCACCGAGCTGCGTCGCGACGGCATGGAGGTCGAGCGATGGAATCGCCTGCACCCGACGGATAAACCGCGTGTCTCGTTCGTCGAATCGCAGCTCGCCAAGCGCAAAGGGCCGATCGTGGCCTCAACCGACTACATGCGGTCGTTCGCCGATCAGATCCGGCCGTTCGTCGGGCGCCCCTACACCACCCTTGGTACCGACGGGTTCGGGCGTAGCGACTACCGCGTGAAGCTGCGGCGCTTCTTCGAGGTCGACCGCCATCACGTGGCGGTCGCGGCCCTCAACGGCCTGGCCGCCGACGGCACCGTGAAACCCCAGGTCGTCGCCGACGCGATCGCCGGCTACGGCATCGACACCGAGTCGGAGGCCCCGTGGCGCAGATGAGCGAGGTGAAGGTCCCCGACATCGGCGACTTCACCGACGTGCCGGTGATCGAGGTGCTCGTCGTGGCCGGAGCGACCGTTGCCGTCGACGATCCACTGATCGTCTTGGAGTCGGACAAGGCGACGATGGAGGTCCCGTCCCCTGCGGCCGGAGTGGTTGGGGAGGTCGCGGTCAAGGCCGGCGACACGGTCACCATGGGCGACCTGATCCTCACCCTGAGCGCCAACGGCGCCGCCCCGCAGACACCTGCCCCGGTTGTCGAGCCCGCGCCGACTGTGTCCTCCCCGGCGGCCGACGCCGCACCGGCACCGGTTGCCGCCGCGCCCGCGCCGACGCCGCCCGCGTCAGACGCCGTCTACGCCGGCCCCGCCGCGCGTCGCCTCGCCCGCGAGCGTGGAATCGCCCTCGGTGAGGTCACCGGCACCGGCCCCAAGGGTCGGATCACGAAGCAGGACGTCGCCGCGTTTGCCCCGGGTTCGAGGGGGCCGCGCGGCCCCGCTGTCGCGGGGCTTCCGGCCTGGCCGACCGTCGACCACGCCAGCTTTGGCGAGATCGAGGTGGTCGAGCTGACCCGCATCCAGCGGCTCGCCGGGCCGGCATTGACCCGCAACTGGGTGACGATCCCGCATGTCACCCAGTTCGACGAGGCGGACATCACCGACCTCGAGGCGTTCCGCAAACAGACCAACGAGACGCACGCCAAAGACGGCGTAAAGCTCACGATGGTCTCGCTGCTGCTGAAAGCCTGCGCGTCGGCGCTGCGGGAGTTCCCGAACGTCAACTCCTCGCTCGAAGGCGACACGCTCGTACGAAAGCGGTATTTCCATCTGGGGTTTGCCGCGGATACCCCACAGGGGCTGCTGGTGCCGGTGATCCGAGATGTCGACAAGAAGGGGCTCTTGGAGATCGCCCGCGAGCTGACCGAGCTCTCGACCGCCGCCCGCGACGGAAAGCTCAGCCGCGAGCAGATGACCGGCGGCACGTTCACGATCTCCAGCCTCGGTGGCATCGGTGGCACGGCCTTCACACCGATCATCAACGCTCCCGAGGTGGCGATCCTCGGGGTATCACGGTCGGCGATGAAGCCGGTCTGGAACGGCAGCGAGTTCGCGCCGCGCCTGATGCTGCCGCTGTCGCTGTCGTACGACCACCGGGTGATCGACGGCGCCACGGCCGCCCGCTTCACGACGCACCTGGCCGGGCTGCTCGCGGCGCCGCTCCAGATGCTGCTGTGAGCACCGACGGTAAGCCGGTTGATGTTCTGGTCCTCGGCAGCGGCCCGGGCGGCTACACCGCGGCGTTTCGCGCGGCCGACCTGGGCCTTTCGGTCGTGCTCGTCGAGCGCCATTCGCGGCTCGGCGGGGTGTGCCTGAACGTCGGCTGCATTCCCTCCAAAGCCCTTCTGCATGCCGCCAAGCTGATCACCGACGCCGAGCACGCCCGCGAGATCGGTATCGGGTTCGCCGACCCCCAGGTCGATCTCGATGCCCTACGAACCGCGACGACCGATGTCGTCGCCAAGCTCACCACCGGGCTCGGCGGCCTCGCCCGCCAGCGTAAGGTCCGTGTGGTGCGCGGCGAGGGCGTCTTCACGTCGCCCAACGAGCTGCGCGTCGACACGGTCGACGGGCCGGTCGTCGTCCCGTTCGCCCACTGCATCCTCGCCGTCGGCTCCGAGTCGGTACGTCTGGCAGGGCTTCCCGACGACCCGCGGATCATGGATTCCACGGGAGCGTTGGCGCTGGAGGAGATCCCGAAGCGCCTACTCGTGATCGGCGGCGGCATCATCGGTCTCGAGATGGCCTGCGTCTACGACGCTCTCGGCTCTCGGGTAACCGTCGTCGAGATGCTCGACCAGTTGATCCCCGGCTGCGACGCCGACCTGGTTGCGCCTTTGCACAAACGCATCGCAACTCGCTATGAGGCGATTCACCTCGGCACCAAGGTGACGGGCGTGACGGCCCGCAAGGACGGCCTCCAGGTCGCCTTCGAGGGCGCAGACGCGCCGAAGACCGGGCGTTTCGACCGGATCCTCGTCGCGGTCGGGCGCCGTGCGAATGGGGGCTCGTCGGGAATCGACGTCACCGGCGTCGCGGTCGACGAGCGCGGCGTGATCGCCGTCGATTCACAGATGCGCACGAATGTGCCTCACATTTTTGCCATTGGTGACGTCATCGGAAACCCGATGCTCGCCCACAAGGCCACCCACCAGGGGGTCGTTGCGGCGGAGGTGATCGCCGGCAAGAGCGTGGCCTTCGACGTGCGGTCGATTCCGTCAGTGGCCTACACCGACCCCGAGGTCGCATGGATGGGCCTCACCGAGACCGAGGCCAAGGCCGAGGGGGTTCCCCACGAGGTCCAGGCGATCCCGTGGGCGGCATCGGGACGGGCCCTGGCGATGGGTCGCGGCGAGGGGCGTACCAAGCTCATCGTCGCGCCCGGGACCCACAGGATTCTCGGCGCGGGCATCGTTGGGGTGAACGCCGGCGATCTGATCTCCGAGGCGGTGCTGGCCCTGGAGATGGGAGCTGACGCCGAGGACGTCGCGCTGACGATCCATCCTCACCCGACGCTTTCGGAGACCTTCGCGTTCTCGGCCGAGGCCGCCGAGGGCACGATCACCGATATGTACCTCGGAGCCCGCCGCAGCCGCTCGGCGAAGTAGGCGCCCGCTGCACGCGAAACCGGTCGGACGGCGCCGTGCCGAGCACCGCACGGGCTTCACCCCGGTGCGCAGTGCACAGATCGGTGCCAGGCACCGATCTGTGCACTGTCCGTGTCACCCCGGTGCACTGTCCGCGTGAGCAGGGGGGAAAGAGCGTCGCTGCTGGGGTGCCTGCACAGACAGACGTCCGACACGGTTGAGCGACGCTCGCCTCGGCGGCCGCACACGGCGTCCGGCCTGGCGCCAGCGCGGTAGGTTCCCGACGTGTCGACGCTCGCCGGGTGGCCGGTCTTCGGGCTGGTCATCACCACACCACGCCTCGAATTGCGGCTCTCCACCGACGGTGAGCTCGACTCTTTGGCCACCCGCGCGGTCGGCCAGGTGCTGGTCCCTGAAGAAGCCCATTTTCTCGGCTCCGGCTGGACACAGGTTCCGTCCCCCCGGTTCGAGCGCGATTTCCTCGCCTACCATTGGGGCTGCCGCTCGAGATGGACGCCCGAGAACTGGAGGCTTCCGTTTGGGGTCTTCCCTCAGGGGGCCACCGAGGCCGTCGGCGTGATGGACCTCGCCGCCACCGACTATGCGGCCCTTCGGGAGGTGCGGACCGGCTCGTGGCTGCTCGACTCGGCGCGCGGCCGCGGCTGGGGCCTCGAGATGCGCCGTGCGGTTCTGCACCTGGCCTTCGACCACCTGGGAGCCGTTCGCGCCCGGTCGGAGGCGGCTCACGACAACGCCGCGTCGCACGCGGTCAGCGCACGGATCGGTTACCGCACCAACGGCTCGGCGTTCGACGCGTGGAGTGGGGTGTCGCGGGAGACGATCCGCCTCGTTTTCGACCGCGCCGATTGGCAGACACCGGCCGATTTCTCGGTGACCGGCCTCGATGCGTGCCGCGACAGGTTCGGGGCGTGAGCCCGTCACCGATCCTGCTTCCCCCGTCGGAGGGTAAAACCGAGGGCGGGCGCCGGGTGACCGCGCGCGACGGCGTTTTCGGTGACCTCGCGCAGCAGCGGTTCACCGTACGGGAAGCCGTGCGGTCGGCAATCGCCGCCGATTCCGCGGCAGCGCAAAAACTGCTCGGTGTCCGTGGCGCCCACCTCGAGAGGGCCCTTTCGGAGTGGGCGTCGCTCGAGGCGGCGCCGTGTCTGCCGGCCGCTGAGCGGTACTCGGGGGTCGTCTGGAGTGCGCTTGCGCCCGACAGCCTGAATGCCGAGGCGCGGCGGCGACTGAACCGCCGGGTTCTGATCGCCTCGGGTCTCTGGGGCCTGGTTGCCGCCACGGACCCCCTGCCCGCGTACCGGCTGAAGATGGGCGCCCGCGTGCCGCCGCTCGGAGCGCTCGCGGCGTTTTGGCGGCCGCACATCACGCCGCTGATCGCTGCCCGTGCCGGCCGCGGGTGGGTGATAGATCTTCTTCCCGACGAGCATGCCGCCGCCATCGACTTCGCCGACCTCGGTGCAGCGCGCCACCTGCGTGTCGAGATCCTCGACCGGGCCGCTCGCGCGATCGGGCACGCCGGCAAGAGCCTGAAGGGCCGTTTGGCGCGGGCGATCATCGAGGCTGACGCGCGGACGCCCGAGGCGGTCGGAGCCCTTGAGGTCGACGGGTTGGGGCCGGGAGCGGTCGAGCGCACGCGCCGCCACGGCCCCGCCACGGTGCGTTTTGCGGCGGTCCCCGGGCAGGAAAGCCAGTCGATTCATTAGAGTGCTCCCCATGATGAAAGTCGTGATCTCCGGCGGCGGCATGGTGGGGATGTCCCTCGCGCGCCTTCTACGTATGCGGGGCTTCGAGCCGGTCGTGCTCGAACGGATGCCCGAGGGCTCCTACGTGCCTCGCGGCTACATGCTGGGCTACCACGGGTTCATGCCGCTCGAAGAGATCGGCGTGCTCAAGGGGATCCGCGAGCAGGGATGGGATATCGCCCCGCGGCCCGACGGATCGGCCGTCGCGATCTGCGTCGAGGTGGGCAAGGTGCTGAACGCCCTCGCCGAAGACCTACCCGTCGTCTATGAGCACGTCGTCTCCGAACTCATCCATGACGACTCGGGGCGCGTCGTCGGCGTCGTCGCCGAAGGTCCTGACGGGCCCAAGGTGTTCGAGGCCGATCTCGTCGTTGCGTGTGACGGCGTGAAGTCACCCGTCCGCGAGATGGCCGGGCTCGAATCGCACGTCAACGAGCTTGCCGACGCCGCTCTGTCGTTCATGACGCCGACGGTCACCGACAAATCGTTCGCGATGGCGTACCTGTCCGACGGGGGACACATCGGCATGCTCGGATGGCCACAGGGCTCCGCGGGCTGGCGTAGCTGCGAGAAAGTGGGTGCGGAGGCCGCGCTTGCGCCGGGAATCGAGGCGGTCAAGAAGATGTGGGCGGAACTCCTGCCCGAGTCGGCCGAAGCCGTCGCCGGCATCACCTCGATCGACCAGGTGCGGTACTCGGAGCCGGCGCTCCTGACGAGCCCCGAATGGTGGAAGCCGGGTGTGGTCATCATCGGTGACGCGGCCCATTTCTTCGGCCCCGAAAGCGGTGTCAGCTCCGGCCTCGGCCTCGGTGATGCCCATGCGCTTGCCGAGGCGATCCGCCAGAACAAGGACGACCCCGATGCGGCGTGCCAGAGCTACGTGATCTGGCGTGGGCCCGTGATTCGACCTTTCGAGGCGACCGACCCCGGTCTCCAGCGCAAGATGGGCTACGGCGATCGCACGCCGAAGCCGCAGGAGGTCTGGCCCCCCGCGGGGTGACCATGGTCGACGACTCGCTTCTCGCGTACGTCGAGTTCCCATCGGATGACCCCGAGCGGGCACGCCGGTTCTGGGAGGGACTTCTCGACATCCAGTTCTCGGCTCGCGTCGACGGCGAAGGCGAGGGATGGCAGACTTCCGGCGCGGCCGGCATCGGTCTGCATTCGCGGGGAGGCGGCCCCGGCGACCGGGCATCGCTGCCGTGGTTCCGCGTCACCGACATGACGACCGCCGCCGACCGGGTACGTACCCTGGGCGGGGAGATCATCCACGCCGGTGCGCAGTTCGCCGTGTGTCGCGACTCCGAGGGAAGCCCCTTTGGCCTGGCCGCGGCGGGTACCGACCCCGGCTGACCCGGGTGAGGATCGCCTACCAGCTCGATTACACCCGCGACGTCTTCGCGTCGCTCGAGCAGGTTCAGCAGATGGAGGCGGCGGGGCTCGACCACCTCTGGGTACCGGAGGTGTGGGGACACGACGCGCCAACACTGCTCGGCTATCTCGCGGCGCGAACGACGCGCATCACGCTCGGCGCCGGAGTGCTGCCGGTCTTCACTCGAACGCCGGCGCTGATCGCCCAAACCGCCGCAACACTCGATGAGCTTTCCGCCGGGCGCGCGGTGCTCGGGCTCGGCAGCTCGGGCCCGCAGGTCATCGAGGGCTGGCATGGCGTTCCGTTCGAGCGCCCCCTCACACGCATGCGTGAGACGACCGCGATCTGCAGGGCGGTCTGGGCGCGCGAACGCCTCGTCTTCGAGGGAAAGTGCTTCCAACTACCCCTTGGCGCCGACGGTGGCACCGGGCTCGGAAAGCCGCTGCGCCTGATGACACGCCCGCCCCGTGCGCGCATACCGATTCACCTCGCGATGCTCGGCCCGGCCGGGGTTCGCCTGGCGGCCGAGGTCGCCGACGGTTGGCTGCCCCTGTTCTTCTACCCCGAGCGTGCGGCAGACGTTTGGGGTGAGTCGCTCGCCGCCGGCGGCGACGCGCGTGCGGGCGATCTGGCACCCCTCGAGATCAGCGCCGGCGGAACCGTTGCCATCGGCGGTGCCGACATCGTCGATCCCGCGCGCCGGGCGGTACGGGCCGAGCTCGCCCGGTACGTCGGGGGGATGGGTGCGGCGAGCGTCAACTTCTACGCCGACCTCGTTTCGCGCTACGGGCACGGGGAATGCGCAACCGAGGTGCAGCGGCTCTACCTCTCTGGGCAACGGGCCGAAGCCGAGGAGGCGCTCCCCGACGCACTCATCGAGGGCACCAGTCTCTGTGGCGACGAAGCCCATGTGCGCGGACGGCTTGCCGCCTACCGCACCGCCGGGGTAACGACGATTCTGATCGGACCGTCGACGCCCGACCCGGTCAGTGCAGTCTGCTCGTTGCGCCGCATGGTCGACGGGTCCCGCGCCCACAGGGAATAGCGGCGCGTTGTGCATCGTCGGACGCCTGTTGGTCGTGAGCCTCGTGATCGTGGTGGCCAACTGGTTCGTTCGCCGGCACTGCACGCCTCGCGACCACTAGTGTCCGGCTCATGGGCAAAGTTCTCTCCGACATCAGCGACGCGCTTGCCGAGTTCCTGGCCGCGCAGCACCTCTTCTTCGTCGCCACCGCCCCGACGTCGACCGACGGCATGGTGAACCTCTCGCCGAAGGGCCTCGACGGCTCGTTTGTCGTCCTCGGCGCCCATGAGGTGGCGTACCTCGACCTCACCGGCAGCGGAGCCGAAACCATCGCGCACCTGCGCGACAACGGCCGTATCTGCCTGATGTTCTGCGCCTTCGACGGCCCTCCGCGGATCGTGCGGCTCCATGGTCGCGGTGAGGCGATCCCGGTGGGCGACGATCGCTTCGCCGGGCTCGCGGAACGATTCGCCGATCGTCCGGGCCCGCGATCGATCATCCGTGTCGATGTCACCCGCGTGGCCGACTCATGCGGGTTCGCGGTCCCTCAGATGAGCTTTGATGGCGACCGCGACCAGCTCGTGCGATGGGCCGAGAACCGTGGCGAAGACGGGATCGCGACATATCAGGCAACCCGGAACGCCGTCAGCATCGACGGCCTTCCCGCGCTCAGCCCGCCCTTGGGCGGATAGGCATCTCCACCCGCATCGACGACCCGCGAGTTCAGATCGCCGTGGAGACACCCAACCTCCCCGATGCGCCGGGGCACGCCGAACTCCAGGCAATCGGCAGCGGTGACGGCCGCCCGCCACTCATCGATCTCGCGGCCCGCGGCTGGCTTGACCAGGCCGAGCATGTCCGTGGAACACGGCTCGCGACCGTCGGTCTACGCCTGTACGCCGCGCATCCCGAGCTCGAGATGAACAACGTGCCCACCATGCTCGCCGACGGCGCGGTCCGACTGATGAAGGAACTCGCCGGCTACGTGATGGCCGGGGGTCGCCTGCAGGAGGGCGATGTCATGCAGATGCGCGACAGCCTCCCGTGCCTGGTCGGCTTCGTCGACACCTCGCGGGAGGTCAGCGAGGACGACGCCGTCGTGCGCGTCGTGTTCCTGAGTTAGGAGCTTCGACGGACCTTCATGCCGCCGCCCGAGGGCCGGGCGGGCGTCGGTGCCGTCGGGTTCGCGGGCGAGTGCGGCCGCTCCGGGGCGGTCTGGGAGACCATCGGTGCGATGAGACGCGTCCGGCAGTCTTCGCACAGCGAACCGTACTCGATACGGTTCTTGCAGACCTCGCAGTGGGTTGCGCGGGTGTGCGACCGGTAGCTGCGTCGGTCGGTGTGCGGGGGTGCCATAGGGTTCTGATCGGCAGATCCGCCGCATCGCTCGCGTGCCCTAGAGGAAATGCCCAGCCGAGCGGTCAGCGCCGGGCGGGAACCGTGAGCCGTGAGAGGCTCGTCGCGAGGGTCGCGGTATCGCGGACGCTGAAGGTGAAGCTCCCTTGGCGCATCTTTCGCGAGAGCGCCGCGGGGATGCGCACGGTCGACTTCCCCGCCGGGGCATCGAAGGTCAGTGAGCCCAGCGCGCGGCCCGCCCCCGTCGTCACGGTGATCTCCAGGCGCGCGGCCCGGGTGACGCGAATTGCCAGGCTGGTACGGCGACCCGTGCGGATGGGCCGGACGGTCGGCGCGGGGCCGCGAGCGACGGCGGCCGTGACGATGAGCGAGCGGGCGGTTGCGGTCTCGGCGTTGCCCGCGCGGTCGACGGCGCGAACCGTCCACTCGCGCGAGCCCCGGGCCACCGAGACCGTGGCCTCGGTCGTGCCCACCGTGGCGACGACCCGCGTACCGATCAGCAGCACGTAGTGGTCGATGCCCGAGTCGTCGTCGGTCGACGCCGTCCAGCGAAAGCGTGTGGCACCCGCCGCGATCGTGGCCGAGGCGGCAGGAGCAACCAAGGCCGGTGCCGTCGGCAGCGCCGTGTCGACGACGAAGGCGCCGTCGGGGGTCGCGGTCATGTGGCCGACTGTGTCGGTCGCCTCGACCCGCCAGGTGTGGCGACCGGCGCCGAGGTCGGTCGTTGGGATCACCGAGGTTCCGGGCAGGGGGCCGGCAATCAGTGCGCCGTCGAGGAAGACCCGGTAGCCCGCGACACCGGATTCGTCCGTGGCGGCCTGCCAGGAGAGGATCGGGCGGCGCGAGGCGATCGCTGCGCCGCCTGCGGGGGTTTTGAGGCTGGGAACGGTTGGGCCGCTGGTGTCGATGGGCGTCCCGGAGGCGACCGCCAGTGTCCCGGGCAGCGAGAGTCGGCGGCCCGACGTTGTCAGCCCCGTGAGCGAGTCGAGCGACGTCCCGCCGTTGACGAGGGTCGCCCGGACCTGTGTCGGGGTGAGCTCGGGGTGGTCTCCGAGCACGGCCGCGGCGACTCCTGTCGCGAAGGGGGTTGCCATCGAGGTGCCCGACATGAATGAGTAGCCGCCTGGCACGGTGCTCGTGATGAACTCACCCGGCGCCCCGATATCCACGTAGGCCCCGCTGCGGTTCGAGAAGTTCGCCAGTGCTCCTGCGTGGGTGATGGCGGCCACCGTGACAAGGCTGGGCTCGGGGCACTTGGCCGGCCAGGTGCCGTAGCCGTCGAGGTTCTGGCCATCATTGCCCGCCGCCGCGACAACCAGCGTGCCCTGCGAGGCGGCCCAGGCGATCGCGTCACACATCGCGGGGTCGTACGAGGTGCCGCCGAACGAGGCGTTGACGACCTTCGCTCCGCGCGCCACCGCGTACTGGAGACCCGAGATGGCGTCGCTGTTCCATCCGGTGCCACCCGTTCCGATGAACTTCACGGGCAGGATGCGGGCGTTCGCGGCGACACCGGCGATGCCGATGCCGTTGTCGCGGGTCGCCGCGATGATCCCGGCAACGTGGGTACCGTGCCGGTCGTCGGTGGCGCTGTCGAAGACCGATGCATTGTCGGCGGCGAAGTCCCACCCGGTTACGTCGTCAACGAAGCCGTTTGCGTCGTCATCGACGCCGTTCGCCGCGATCTCCGCGGTGTTCGTCGCGAGGCGCCCGGCGAGGTCGGGGTGGGTGATCTCGACCCCCGTGTCGAGCACGGCGACGATCGTCGGGGCGGCCGTCGGCGAGGCCTGGTTCCAGCCCGCGAGGGCTCCGATGTCAACTCCGGCAACGCCCCCGCTCCAGCTGGCGGTGTTCGACAGGCCCCACTGATAGCCGCCGGAGCCGATCCCGAACAGCGGGTCGTTTGGCGTCGAGACGCTCACGCGGCGAGCGAGTTCGACGGCGCGGTCGGCGTCGGTCGTCGCGAGATCGCGGCGGGCTTCCGAGAGGCTGACCGGGTCGGGCAGCGTGTAGGCCCGCCAACCGGCGGGGAGCGTCTCGACCGACGTCGCCCCGAGGGCGGCGCGGACCTGCGCACGGTCGACGCCGTCGGCCGCGCCGTCGATCTTCACCAGCACCACGTCGGCACGTGTGGGTGCGGCTGCGGTGTCCGCGGCGACCGCTGCCGTGGGGTCACCGCCGGCGAGGGCAAGGGCGGCGATGGCCACCACCGTACGAGTACGGCGAAGCGGCAGGGTCGGGCGGCGCATGCTTGGTGTTTCGGAGTCGCCGGCGCCGCCCTGTCTAGGCAATACCTCTACTCATGTAACCGGCCGCTCAAGCCGAGGCGAGTCGCCCGCTCGGGGGCCCAAGAGCGCGATTTTTCTCCCGGAACGCCTCGGGAGGGCCGATTTAACGGCGTTTTGGCTCGAATTGCGGCTGTGAAAGGCAATCACATCCGCGCGCGCTGCTAGGTTCCCGTCGATTCCGCAAATGCGTGTTCTTATCAGGGGGTTCGGATGAACAAGACCGAGTTCGTGGGGCATGTCGCCAAGCGTGCGGAGATGACCAACGCAGAGTCGGCCCGCGCCGTGCAGGCCTTCCTCGACGAGGTCTCCGATGCACTCAAGGGTGGAGAAGACGTCGCCTTCGCCGGCTTCGGGAAGTTCTCGATCTCGCATCGGGCCGAGCGGATGGGTGTCAATCCTCAGGACCCCAGCAAGAAGGTGAAGATCCCGGCCCGCGTTGTGCCGCGCTTCACTCCTGGGGCAGTCCTCAAGGAAAGCGTCGCGTCGGGCAACAAAAGCACCGCGAAGCCCAAGAAGAAGTAGTCCGTCCTCGCTGAGCGGGGTTCGACGATCTGGTCGGACCTCGCTCGCGCGGGTAATGCCGTACGCCCGACGATCCATCCGGGCGGCGAAACTATGATGGCCGACGATGATCACCGCTGACCCCTCCATGCCGTTCGTCTGGCGGGACGGGGAGCGCGTTATCCGTTTCGGACGTGGTGTCGGCGCACGGGTGCTCGAGACGATCGACGGGCCGTACTCACTGCTGACCACCGAACGTGGCGCGGCGACCTCGCCCGATCTCGTCGCCGGCGCCGAAGAGATCCACCTTGTGCCTCGTGGGCAGGTCGATGCCCTTGCGGGCTCGCTGCGTACCGCGGTGCGGGGTGGCGTACTCGTCGCACTCGGCGGAGGACGGATCATCGATGTCGCCAAGGCGCTCGCGGCGGCGGCCGCCCCGCGCCGGGTCGTGGCCATCCCGACGACGCTGTCGGGCGCGGAGATGACCGCGATTCACCGGATGGCACGGGGAACCCCGGCGGGCCGCGCCCGTGTGCGCCCCGCGGTGGTCATCGCCGATCCCGAGCTGATGTGCTCTGGGCCGCCTGCCGCGCTGGCCGCGAGCGCGATGAACGCCCTCGGACATGCGATCGAGGCGCCGCTCACCCGCCGGGCGAACCCGGTGGCCACGATGGCCGCCCATGAGGCCGTGCGCCTCCTGGTTCGCGGCATGAGTGGCGGGACCCGCGACATCGATGCTCTCGCTCTCGCCGCGGTGCTGGCCGGATACGCCATCGGCGGCGCCGGCTACGGGTTGCACCACGTTCTCTCCCAGACCCTCGCGAGAGATGCCGACGTGGGTCACGGTCCCGCGAACGCGTGCATGCTGCCGCACAGTCTGGGAGCACTCGAACAGCGTTCGGGTGCTCCGGTGGGTCCACCCGAGATCTCGGTCGATCAGTTGCGGGCCGTCGCGACGGATGCCGCGGGTCGGGCGGGTGCCGTCCGCCTGCGCGATCTCGGTGTCGGCGAACGCCAGCTCGGCGAGCTCGCCCAACGCGCTGCCCAGCGCGTCGAGCTGGAAGAAACCGCCCCCCGCGCCGATGCGACGGAGCTTCTGGCGATCTACACCGCCGCCTGGTGACTTTCGGCGAGGCGGTTCGTACCGGCGACTCCTGATTCGAGAGCCAGGTGCTATCCTGCGCCGGCTTGCCGATCGGGCGAGCCCATCCGTATGACATTCGCCTCTCCCGCCATCTTCCTGACACTGCGCGCCCGCGTGCGTGGTTTTCGAGGTGCGGTCTGACGGCTTTGAGGGCAATACGTGCCTCCTAGGCGCGGTCCCGACACTCGGCCCCCCGCGGGTCCGACGACGCGAATCAACGAAGCGATCCGCGCTGACGAAGTGCGCCTCATCGACGATGAGGGCGAGAACCGCGGCGTCGTGCCGTTGGCGCGCGCGCTCGATATTGCGGTGAACGCCAACCTTGATCTCGTCGAGGTCGCTGCCGATGCCCGCCCGCCGGTGTGCCGGATCATGGATTACGGCAAGTGGCGCTACGAGCAGGAGCAGAAGGCCAAACTGGCCCGCAAGCACCAGAGCACGATCACGATCAAAGAGATCAAGTTCCGGCCGAAGATCGATCCGCATGACTACGTGACCAAGAAGGGTCACGTCGAGCGCTTCCTTCGGCACCGCGACAAGGTGAAGGTCACGATCATGTTTCGTGGCCGCGAGCTCTTGCATCCCGAGCGCGGAGAGGCCATCCTTCTCCGGCTCGCCGAAGAGTTGAAGGATCTCGCTCTCATCGAGAGCAAGCCGAATCTCGACGGGCGCAACATGGTGATGATGCTCGGGCCGAACAAAGACGCCGGGCTGGTCACCGCTGACGCCGCACCCGACGTCACCGCCGATGCTCTGCCCGACGACATCGTCGACGCTGTACCCGAATTGGAAACCCCCTCCTCAGAGTCGTGACATGCCCAAGATGAAGACCAGGCGATCCGCCGCCAAGCGGTTCAAGATCACTCCCACCGGCAAGGTGATGTTCTTGCCCGCCGGTCTACGTCACAACCTGGAAAACAAGACGGGCAAGCAGAAGCGTCACAACGCCGACCCCGAGGCAATGGCTCCTGAGCACGCCAAAGTTGCCAAGCGTCTGCTGGGGAGGCGCTAATGGCTCGCGTCAAACGCGCCGTCAACGCACACAAGAAGCGTCGCAAGGTCCTCGGCCAGACCAAGGGTTACTGGGGCCTCAAAAAGTCGTCGTACAAGCGCGCGAAAGAGCAGCTGCAGCGCTCGCTGCGGTACGCCTACCGTGACCGGCGGGTACGCAAGCGTGAGTTCCGTCGCCTCTGGATCGCCCGCATCAACGCCGGCGCCCGCGAAAATGGCATCACCTACGGACAGCTCATCCATGGTCTCAACTTGGCCGGGATCGAGCTGAACCGGAAGGTGCTCGCCAACCTCGCAACGCACGAGCCCCAGGCGTTCGCTTCCCTCTGCGCCCGCGCGCGCGACGCCCGCGCCGCCGCTCCGACCGCTTAGCTCTCCGCGGAACCCGGCCCTCCAGCTCGTTCGCGCGCTGGAGGCCAAGAAGGTTCGGCGCGACAAAAGGCTGATGGTCGCCGAAGGGGAGGACCTCGTCGAGGCCGCCCTGGGTCGTGGGATGGTGCCGACGGTCGTTCTGTTCGATGCCGATCGTGTGTCGGCCGACGACCCCTTGGTCGTTGCGACCGAGCGCGTCGCCGAGCGGTACGCCGTGCCGCCGTCGTTGATGTCGCGCGCCAGCGGGCTTGCGGCGCCGCCCCGGGTGATCGCGGTGATGCCCCAGCCGCCCGCACGCAGCTTCAAGGACGTCGAGTTCCCACCGACCTCGGCGCTCTACCTCGCCGGTGTGGCCGACCCGGGCAATGTCGGCACGCTGGTAAGAACCGCCGCCGCCCTCGGCTGCGCATGGGTTGCCCTGGGCCCCGGGTCGGCTGATCCGTTTCATCCCCGCGCGGTGCGTGCGGCCATGGGCGCGACCTTCTCGGTGCCGCTGCTCGAGGGAGTCACACCGTCCGATCTCGGCACGCGGTCGGGGTTCACGGTGATTGCGGCCGTCCCGCGTGGCGGCCTTGCCCCGTGGGAAGCCGACCTCACCGGGCCTATGGTGATCGCACTCGGCGGTGAGCGTCAGGGGCTCGACCCCGCGCTCGAGGAACTCGCCGCAGATGCTGGCGTGACGCGGGTCACGATTCCCCAGCCGGGTGGCACCGAGTCGCTGAACGTCGCCGCCGCCGGTGCGGCGTTGCTCTTCGAGGCACTGCGCCAGCGCCTCACGTCGGTTTCGTGATGTAGCCTCGGATGTCGTGAGCGAACCGGACATCCAGGCCCTTCGCGACGCCGCTCTTGCGGCGATCGCCTCCGCGGCGACGCTATCGGACCTCGACCGTGTGCGCGTCGAACGCACCGGGAAGAAGAGCGCCCTCTCGGGCCTGCTCGCGGGGATCGGGAAGCTGCCTCCTGAACAGCGGGGGCCGGTCGGGAAACGAGCCAACGAGGCCCGCAAGGCGGTCGAGGCGGCTCTCGCGGCGCGCAACGACACGCTCGATGCCGCCGAGATGGGCGCCCGCCTCGCAGATGATCGCACCGATGTCACCCTGCCCGGCGATCCGTTCCCCGTTGGGGCGCTGCATCTCCTGACCCAGGTGCGCCGCGAGGTCGAGGATGTCTTTCTAGCGCTCGGCTACCAGATCGTCGATGGCCCCGAGGTCGAGACCGACTGGCACAACTTCACGGCCCTGAACACACCCGAGGGGCACCCGGCGCGGTCGTCGAGCGACACGTTCTTTCTCGACGGCAACCCCGAGCGCCTCCTGCGGACGCAAACCTCGCCGGTGCAGATCCGCACGATGCAGGCGACCCCGCCGCCGCTTTATGTGATCTGCCCGGGCGCCGTGTATCGCCGCGACGACGTCGACGCCACACACAGCCCGATGTTCCATCAGGTCGAGGGCTTGGCCGTGGATGAGGGCCTGTCGATGGCCCACCTCAAGGGTACGCTCACCTACATGGTCCGCGAGTTGCTCGGTGAGCGTGAACTTCGCCTAGCCCCGCATTTCTTCCCATTCACTGAGCCGTCGGTCGACGTTCAGGTCAGCTGGACCGACAAACACGGCCGCACCGGCTGGCTCGAGATCGCCGGCGCGGGAATGGTCGATCCTAATGTGTTCGAGGCGGTCGGCTACGACCCGGAGAAGGTCACCGGTTTTGCGTTCGGCTTCGGCCTCGACCGGATCGCGATGATCCGCCACGGCGTTCCTGATCTGCGGCTGCTGTTCGAGGGTGACCTACGCTTCTTGGAGCAGTTCGCGTGAGGCTGCCGCTGGAGTGGTTGCGCGAATACGTCGACCCGGGGCTCGCGACGGACGCCCTCGCAGAGGCCCTGATTCAGAGCGGAACAATCGTGGAAGACGTCCACGAACTGGGGGTATCGGCCGCGAACGGGAACCTCGACAACTTCCGCATCGGCCGCGTGGTGTCGGTCGAGCAGCATCCGAATGCCGACCGACTCCGCGTCTGTCAGGTTGATCTTGGCGAGCCGCAACCCCGCCAGATCGTCTGCGGTGCGCCGAACGTGGCGGCCGGCCAGACTGTTGGCGTCGCTCTGCCGGGGGCCGTCCTTCCCGGCAATGAGCCGCTCGAAACAGCCACGCTGCGTGGTGTCGAAAGCAGCGGGATGATCCTCAGCGCCCGTGAGCTCGAGCTTGGCGACGACCACAGCGGGATCATGGTGCTCGCCGACGATCTGGCACCCGGGGCGTCGCTGTCCGGCGTGCTGGCGATCTCCGAGACGGTGCTCGAGCTGGAGCTGACCTCGAATCGGCCCGACTGCATGGCCATCTACGGGATGGCCCGTGAGGTGCATGCCGCGACAGGCGCGCCGCTGGCTGATCTCGACGTGTCGGAGCCCCACGTCGCTGGTGCCGGCACCATCGCCGACTACGTGAGCCTCACGGTGGAGGCTCCAGATCTGTGCCCTCGGTACATGGCGCGGGTGCTGACCGACGTGCCGATCGGGCCGTCGCCGGCGTGGATGCAGGCACGCATCGAGGCAGCGGGGATGCGTGCGATCAACAACGTCGTCGACATCACCAACTACGTGATGCTGTTGACGGGTCAGCCCCTTCACGCGTTCGACCTCGACCGGATGGCCGGACCCGCGGTCGTGGTGCGCCGGGCAACGCAAGGGGAGTCCGCCACGACGCTTGACGGTCAGGTCCGCGCGCTCGATCCGAGCATGCTCGTGATCTGCGATGCCGAGCGTCCGGCCGTGATTGCGGGGATCATGGGCGCCGAAGACGTCGAGGTCAGCGAGGCCACCACGCGCCTTCTTCTTGAGGCCGCGACCTTCGACGGCCCGACAACGCTGCGCACCGCCTTGGCGCTCGGCCTGCGATCGGAATCGAGCGCTCGTTTCGAGAAGCGCCTGCCCGTCGAGCTGCCGGCGCGGGCCATGGCGATCGCCTCGCGACTCCTGGTGGAGCTCTGCGGCGCGAAGTTGGTTCCGGGAACCCTCGATGTCGGGGCATCGGCGGGCACCTCTGCGCCCGTGCGGCTGCGTCACGCTCGGCTCGATGCCGTGCTGGGCATGCCGACGACACCGCAGCGCTCGCAGGAGATCCTCGAGCGCCTCGACTTCCGCGTTGCGGCGGGCGTCGATGAGCACATGATCGAGGCCCCGTTCGAGCGGCGCAATGACGTCACCCGCGAGGCCGACCTCATCGAAGAAGTCGGACGAATCCAGGGCTTTGAGGCGCTCCCAGAACTCCTGCCGGCGATCGTCGGCCAGGGACGGCGCACGCCTCCGCAGGCTCTTCGTGACCGCCTTGGTTGCCGCGCCGCCGACCTCGGTTTCAGCGAGGTGGTGACGTATCGCTTCGTGCCCGAAGCCGATGCCGACCGGCTGATGATGGCCGCTGACGACCCACGTCGTCAGGTCGTGCGCTTGGCGAATCCCTTGAGCGACGAGATGGCCGTAATGCGCCGCTCGATGCTCCCGGGCCTGCTGCGCGCGGCCGCCCACAATCAGGCCCACCAACGCCCGAGCGGGCGCCTCTTCGAGATCGGGCGCACATACGCTCCTCGTGGGGACGGTCTCGCCGACGAGCCCGAGTTCTTTGCGGGGCTCGTCTTTGGCCCGTCCCCGAAGGCCCACTGGCGTGCGCCGGCGGCGACCACCGACATTCACCTCGCCGTTGGTCTGGCCGGGGCGCTGGTTGCCACTGCCGGGTGCGCCGTGACGCCGCACGGCAACAGCGCGCCGTACTTTCATCCGGTCCGCCAAGCCCGGCTGATGGCCGATGGCCATGAGCGGCCGATCGGCTGGGCGGGGGAGGTGCATCCGCTGGTGCTACGGGCGTTTGGCGTTTCCGGCCCCGCCGCCGCGATCGTGCTCGATCTCGGCTCTTTGCTGGAGGTTGCGCCGACCGCGCCGCGTGCGTTCGTCGACATCATCAGCGTGCCGGTTGCGACTCGCGACCTGGCCTTGGTCGTCGACGAGGCTGTGCGGGCCGCCGATCTCATCGCCACTGCTCACGGCGCTGGGGTGCCCTTGGTGCGCCACGTGGAGCTGTTCGATCACTACGTCGGCGAACAGGTCGAGATGGGCACGGCCAGTGTGGCGTTGCGGCTCGTGCTCGCCGACCCGGGGCGGACGCTCACCGACGAAGAAATCTCCGGCGGTGTCGCCGCGGTCGTCGCGGCGCTCACCGAACAGCACGGCGCCCACCTGCGGTGACGGCCATGCCCGCCGCGACCGTACACGTGCTCGGTGCCGCCGGTTTTGCAGGGGCGCAGCTTGCCGCGCTCATCGATGCGCACCCGTTCTTCACGCTCGGGGCGATCACGGCTCGGGCCGATGCGGGCAAGCGGCTCGTCGAGGTCTACCCCGAATACCGGGTCGAGCGAATCCTCACCGAGCTCGATCTCGGCGAGGTCGCGCCCGGGGACCTCGCTGCCGTCGCCTACCCCCACGCCGAGTCGGCACGGCTGGTGAGCGACCTCGTTGATCGGGGCGCCCGCGTCCTCGATATCTCGGCCGATCACCGTCTGCGCGATGCGGCGCTGTATCCACTTTGGTACGGGTTCGAGCACCCACGCCCCGACCTTCTGGCCGAAGCCGTCTACGGCCTCCCCGAGCTCTACCGCGACGACATCCGCACCGCCCGGGTGGTCGCAAACCCGGGCTGCTACCCGGAGGCGAGCCTCCTGGCGCTGCTCCCCGTACGCGGGCGGATCACCGACGTGGTGATTGATGCCAAGAGCGGGGTCAGCGGTGCCGGCCGGGCGCCGACGCCGACCGTGCACTTTTCGGCGGTGACCGAGAACGTGCTGCCGTACAGCATCTTCCGTCACCGACACACCCCGGAGATCGCTCAGGAGCTCGGCCTCGAGGTGCTCTTCACCCCGCACCTGGTTCCCGTCGATCGGGGCCTCCTCGCCACCGCGTACGCGCGATTCACCGATGAGCCACCGCATCCGGATGATCTGCTCACGATCTACCGCGACGTCTACGCCACGCATCCTTTCGTCGAGGTCGTGGATGCGCCGCCGGGGATGCGCGCCGTCCAGCGGACCAACTTCGCCCAGGTCCACGCGACGGTCGACGTCGCGTCGCGCCGTCTCGTGGCGGTCGGGGTGATCGACAACCTCGGCAAGGGCGCGGCGGGCCAGGCGGTGCAGAACCTCAACCTCATGGCTGGTCGGCCCGAGACCGAGGGGCTGGTGTGAGCACCCCGCCGGTGGAGCGTGCCGACTGGCTGCGTGAACCAGACGGCCTGGAGCCGATCCCCGATGGCACGCCAACGAGCGTGCCGGGCTTCGTCGCGGGTGCGACGGCCTGCGGGATCAAGCCGTCCGGGGTTCTCGACCTGGGAATTCTACGGAGCGTCCCGACCGCGGTTTCGGCGATGGTCGACACCACCAACGCCCTGCCATCGGCCCCGGTGCTGCTGAACCGCCAACTCGACCGCGCTCGGTTCCAGGGAGTCGTCGTCAACGCGGGCAACGCGAACGCCGCGACGGGTTCACCGGGCCTCGATGATGCCCGCGCAATGGCGCTGCGGGCGGCCTTCGGATGCGGCCTTCCCGAGGGCAGCATTGCCGTATCGAGCACCGGCACGATCGGCGCCCGGCTCGACGGCACCCGCGTGCTGCAGGGCATCGATGTCGTCGCGTCCCGACTGAGTCCCGATGGCGGCGCCGACTTCGCCAAGGCCATCCAGACCACCGATCGGTTCGCCAAGTCGGCGGCGTTCCGGCTGGCGCTGTCGAGCGCAGAGGTCACGATCGGTGCCGTCGCCAAGGGCGCCGGGATGATCCGCCCGACGATGGCGACGATGCTCGCCTACCTCACCACCGATGCCGCGCTCAGCGCCGACGATCTGCTCACGGCGACCCGCACCGCCGCAGAGCATTCGTTCAACCGGATCAGCGTCGACGGGCAGATGAGCCCGTCGGACACCCTCCTGATCCTCGCCAACGGCCAGGGCCCCGTGCTCACGGGGGCCGACCTCGATCTGTTCACCGCCGCCATCAGCTCGGTGTGCCGCCGGATGGCGATCCTGATGGTCAAAGACGGCGAGGGCGCCGATCACGCCGTGAGGATCCTCGTGACCGAGGCGGCCGACGATGCCGAGGCCGAACGCGTTGTGCGCGCGGTCGGCGACTCACCCCTCGTCAAGACGGCGATCTTCGGTCGCGATCCCAACTGGGGCCGCCTTTCGCAGGCCGTCGGCGCCGCCCTCGTGGGTGCAACCGGGGCCGCCACTGACCTCCGCGTGAGCTTCGACGGTATCCCGGTCGACGACCCCGCGATCGCCGAGGTCATGTCCCGCGCCGAATACGACATCGAGATTTCCCTCTGCCGAGGCACAGGTGAGGCCGAACTCTGGGCCTGCGACCTCGGCCACGCCTACGTCACCCTGAACGCTGAATACCACACGTAGAAACGTGTCCCGCTTTGCACGCACAGATCGGTGCCCGGCACCGATCTGTGCGTTTACCTCTCCATGGGGGAAACAATGTCCGGTGGCGCCGTGCCGCGCATGGAAAAGGGCCCGGCACCGGTCTCTGCAGACGTCGCTGACGGGTCGCGTGGGTATCCTTCTGGGGTGAGTCGGGAGCAGACATGACGGCGCGGGTGGGCGACATCGATCAGCGGGTCGATGTTCTGCTGGAGGCGCTGCCGTATATCCGCGAGTTCGCGGGGCAGACGATCGTGATCAAGTACGGGGGCGCGGCGATGGTCGCTCCCGAGCTCAAAGCGTCGTTTGCCCGCGATATCGCCCTGTTGAAGCTGGTCGGGATGAACCCGGTGGTCGTGCACGGCGGCGGGCCGGACATCTCTGACTACTCCGGCCGGTTGGGCCTGGATGTGTCATTCATCGACGGTCTGCGCGTGACCGACGAGGCCACGATGGAGCTCGTCAAGATGGTGCTCGTCGGCAAGGTCAACAAGGAGATCGTCGCTCAGCTCCACGTCGCCGGCGTTTCGGCGGTCGGCCTGGCCGGCGATGACGGGCGTCTCATCCGGGCCGCCAAGGCCCACATGCCCAACGGCGACCTCGGTTTCGTCGGACGCATCGAGGCGATCGACCCGACGGTGCTCGAGCGGCTTTCTGACTTTGTGCCCGTCGTCGCCTCGGTCGGCGTCGACGATCACGGCCAGAGCTTCAACATCAACGCCGACACGGTTGCCGGCAGCCTTGCCGGTGCCCTGCACGCGCGGAAGGTCATCTTCCTGACCGACGTCGCGGGCCTGCTGCGCGACCCATCCGATCCCGCTTCCCTGGTGTCGCACTGCAACCTGCTGGAGCTGGAGGAGATGATCGCCAGCGGCGCGGTGGGCGAAGGGATGATCCCAAAATTGGCGGCGGTGCGCGATGCCTTGGCGCATGGAGTCAGTGAGGCGGTGATCGTCGACGGGCGCGCGCCACACTCCGTGTTGATCGAGCTGTTCACCGAAGCCGGTATCGGCACGGAGGTCACCCCGTGATCGATGAGACCATGGTCGCCCGCGAGCGCGCGGCATTGATGTCGAACTACGGCCGCCAGCCGGTGGCCTTCGTGCGCGGAAAGGGCGCCCACCTCTTTGACGCCGACGGCCGCCGCTACGTCGACTGCATGAGCGGCATCTCGATGATCAACGTCGGGCACTGCCACCCCGCCGTCGTGGCGGCGATCACCCAGCAGGCCGGCACGCTGATGAACACGTCGAACCTCTACTACACCGAGCCGATGATCGCCCTGGCCGAGTGGCTGCGCGACAACTCCCTCGGCGGACGCGTCTTCTTCTGCAACTCGGGCGCCGAGGCCAACGAGGCCGCGCTGAAGCTCGCCCGCAAGCGCGGCGGGCCCGACCGCACCGAGTTCGTCGCACTGGTCGACGGCTTCCACGGCCGCACAATGGGAGCCCTCGCCTTGACCGGCCAACCCGGCAAGCAGGAGGCCTTTCGGCCGTTGATGCCGGGCGTGACCCACGTCGACCGCACCGATCTCGAGGGCTTGGAGGCGGCTGTCAGCGAGCGCACGTGCGCGATCGTCATGGAGGTCGTGCAGGGCGAGGTCGGGGTGTTTGCTGTGCCGCTGGAGATGCTGCGCCGGGCACGTGAACTTGCCGACCAGCACGGGGCCCTGCTGATCATCGACGAGGTCCAGACCGGGCTCTCCCGTACCGGGCCGCTGTTCGCGTATCAGGACACAGGGATCGTCCCCGACGTGATGTGTCTCGCCAAAAGCCTCGGTGGGGGAATGCCGATCGGCGCGATCGTCGCGCGGCCCGGGGTCGATGCGGTTTTCGCCCGTGGCGACCACGGCTCGACCTTCGCGGGCTCTCCACTGGCGTGCGCGGCCGCCCTGGCGTCGTGCAAGGTGCTCGCCGACCCCGAGCTGCAGGCGCACGTACGCAGCGCCGGAGCGCGTTTCCTCGAGGGCCTCGAGGCCCTTGTCGCTGATGGCATGGCCACCGAGGCCCGCGGCCGCGGGCTGATGTGCGCGATCGACCTGCCCCGTCCGCGGGGTCCGGAGGTTGTCGCGAGCCTTCTGGCGATGGGCTTTTTGGTCAACAATGTCTCGCCGCGCACGGTGCGGTTCTTGCCGCCGCTCGTCATCGCGGACGATGATCTCGATGCGCTTCTTGTTGCCCTGCGCACCGCGTTGGTCGCCGCCACCTAACAGCGATGCATCGGGGCCGACCCTGAATTCCGAGCGACCAAGGATTGGTCAAGCATGGACGGGAAACCTGGCCGCCGCGCGGCTCGTGGTACATCCTCGAAGGCGTTATCGCCAGCTGCGCGCGCATTTGCGCCCACGAGAGGAACCCACGGATGACCACCGCGAGCGACGCCGCGAGCACCAGCACGTTTGCCGCCCGAGCCGAATCGGCCGTCAAGGTGTACGGCAGCGGCGACGCGGAGGTGCGCGCGCTCGACGGTGTGACCCACGAGTTTCCGCGGGGTCGCTTCACGGCCATCATGGGGCCCTCGGGATCGGGCAAGTCGACGCTGATGCAGTGCATGGCCGGCCTCGACCGGCTGACCTCCGGCAAGAGCTACATCGGCGACATCGAGCTGACCGCCCTGTCGGAAAAGCGCGTCACCGAAGTGCGCCGCGACAACATCGGTTTCATCTTCCAGGCCTTCAATCTGGTGCCGACGCTCACGGCTCTCGAGAACATCCGCCTGCCGCTCGACATCGCCGGCCGTAAGCCCGACGAGGCCTGGCTGAAAAGCGTCGTCGACACGCTGGGCCTCGGAGACCGATTGAAGCACCGGCCGGCGGAGATGTCGGGAGGCCAGCAGCAGCGGGTTGCGGCCGCCCGGGCGCTGGTTGCGCGACCAAAGATCATCTTCGGCGACGAGCCCACCGGGAACCTCGACTCGCGTAGCAGCTCGCAGCTGTTGGACTTCATGCGGCGCGCGGTCGACGAGTTCGGCCAGACGATCGTCATGGTGACCCACGACCCCAGCGCGGCCAGCCACGCCGATCAGGTGATCTTCCTCGCCGACGGCCAGATCGTCGACGAGATGAACGATCCCACGGCCGAAAGCGTTCTCGATCGCATGAAGACCCTCGGCGGCGCCAAGTGATTCGTCAAGGGCTGCGCAATCTGTTCGCGAACAAACTGCGTCTTGTACTCACCTCGCTGGCGATCGTGCTCGGCGTCGGTTTTGTCTCGGGCGCGTTCGTGCTGAGCGACACCATCAATAAGTCGTTCGACGATTTGTTCACCACCGTCAACGCGGGTGTCGCCGTCAGCGTGCGTTCTGAGAGCGTCGTATCCGATGACAACCGCGAGCCGATTTCCGCATCGATCGTCGAGAAAGTTCGCGGAGTTGCGGGCGTAAAGGCCGCGACGGGGGACATCTTCAACATCTCGACCCAGCTGATCGGGAAGGATGGTAAACCGATTGGTGGCAACGGCCCGCCGACGATCGGCAGCGCGTGGAGCGGTGTCCCCGAGCTCAGCCCGTACGACCTCCGCTCGGGGGAGGCCCCTCGCGGCCCCAGCCAGGTGGTGATCGACGCCGGGACGGCCAAGAAGGAAAAGTTCGCCGTCGGCGACCGCGTGAAGATCATCACGCCGATCGGCCCCAGGGAATTCACGATCTCGGGCATCGTTGGCTATGGCGATCAGGACAGCCTGCTCGGGGCGACCGTCGCGCTGTTCGACCAGGTGACCGCGGAGAAAGTTCTTGACACGAAGGGTCTCTATGCGGCGATCTCCGCCGCCTCCGAATCGGGGGTCTCACAGGCCGACCTCGCCGAAAGGGTTCAGAACGTTCTTCCCTCAGGCGTCGAGGCGGTCACCGGTGAGACCGCCACAAAGGAACAGAACGATCAGGTCAAGGCGTTCGTCGACATCTTCCGAAACATTCTCCTGGTCTTCGCCGGTGTCGCCCTCTTTGTCGGCGCGTTCATCATCTTCAACGTCTTCTCGATCACGGTGGCGCAGCGCACCCGGCAACTCGGGCTTCTGAGGGCCATCGGAGCGAGTGGTAGCCAGGTCGTCCGCTCAGTCATGGTCGAGGCACTGGTGATTGCTGCCCTCGCGTCGGTGGTCGGCGTTGCGTTTGGCGTCGCGGTCGCTCAGGGCCTGAAGGTTCTGTTCAGCGCATTCGGGATCGACCTGCCCGCGACCTCGCTTGTGGTCACGCCACGGACGATCATCGTCGGCATGGTGGTCGGAGTCGTGATCACCCTCCTTGCGGCAATTCGGCCGGCGCTACGGGCGGCGAGAATTTCACCCCTTGCTGCCTTGCGTGAGGCCGCCGCGCCCGTCGAGGACACGTCGTTTCGGCGCCGCGCAATCTCCGTGGCGGTGGCCGTCGCCGGCGTCGCGCTGGTCTTCACGGGGTTATTCGCCGACTTCGGCAATCCGTTCTTGATCCTTGGGCTCGGCTCGCTGCTTCTTTTCATCGGGACCGCCATGATCGCCGAGCAGATCGCGCGCCCCCTCGCCCGTCTGTTGGGTGCCCCGATGCAGGCCGTCGGCGGCCTGTCAGCCCGACTGGGCCGTGAAAACGCGATGCGCAGCCCGGGTCGTACCGCTCAGACAGCGGCCGCGTTGATGATCGGAGTAGCGCTTGTCACCGGAGCGACGATCTTCGGCAGCTCGTTGAAATCGACCCTCTCGAGCACACTTGATGACCGGTTGAACGCCGATCTGGTGGTCGTTCCCAGCGTGAATCAAGAGGCCGGCTTCTCAACCGACGCGGCGAGACGTCTCGACAGCCTGTCGCAGCTCGGCGTCGTGTCGGCGTGGCGCGGTGGGCAGTTCAAATCACGTGGCGCAACGCAGACTCTCAACGCCGTTGACCCCGAAAGCCTCGCCGAGGTGTACGACGCCGACGTCGTGACCGGCTCGGTCGCCGCGCTCAACGAGCCGGACACGGTTCTCGTCGGGGCCGACTACGCGAAGGACAAGAAGCTGTCGATTGGCTCTGAGGTGCCGGCGACATTCAACCGCACCGGCGAGCAGCGTCTGAAGGTGATCGGCACTTACGACGACACGTCATTCGGCGACTTCTTCGTCTCGACGGCGACTTTTGAGCGCAACTACACCTCGCAGGACGACTCGCTGATCCTGCTGAAGGCCGCTCGAGGTACGGACACCGCTGCTGCGCAGGAGGCCGCCCGGATAACCCTGGCCACCACCTATCCGAACCTGAAAATCCAGACCAAGAAGGAGTTCAACGACGACATCGCCGGCCAGATCGACCAGCTTTTGGCCTTGATCTACTTGCTTCTCGGTCTTGCGATCCTCATCGCGGTCCTGGGGATCATCATCACGCTGGCCCTGTCGGTCTTCGAGCGCACCCGTGAGATCGGACTGATGCGGGCCGTCGGGATGGGCCGTCGCATGTCCCGGGCCATGATCCGCTGGGAGTCGATCATTGTCGCCCTGATCGGCGGGCTGCTGGGGCTGGCGCTCGGCCTGTTTCTCGGTGTCGCGCTCTCGTCACGCTTCCCCGAGACGGCGAAGCTGACCATCCCCTGGGTGACGTTGGTGATCTTCGTCGTGTTGGCCGGCCTTGCCGGCGTTCTTGCGGCGATCTTCCCGGCCCGCCGGGCGGCGAAGCTCGATGTGCTCCACGCCATCCAGAGTGAATAGCGGGTGACCTGGAGTGTGGGCCGCGTGTCGCGTCGGGCGCTTCTCGCCGGCGGCGGGACCGTGGCAGCTGGGCTGCTGATCTCGCGGCGGGCCGAACGCGAAGGGCCAGCTGTCACGGTCGTCACCGGCGGTGCCATGGGCGTGACGTCTGGACCCGCGACCCGTGGGCCAAGGGGTCGTACGCGGCTCGTCTGCCCGGCCAGGTGACCCGCTTCGGGAGCGGTCTCGGCCGCGCCCACGGCGGGGTGATCGTCGCCGGCGAGCACACCTCGACCGCGAGCCAGGGCGCCCTCGACGGTGCCCGTGACGACGACCTTCAGCGAGCCGCCCGTCTGGGCCACCGGCGCTGCAGTAGGGCAACGGTGCCGGGATCGAGTGTGAGAGTCACTCACACAACGACACCATCTCCTACGGTCCGGGACGAAGTCGATGCAGGGGTACCTTCATCTCATCGAGGGCGTTCTGGAGAAGGGCGGCGAGCCGCTGTAGCTCCGCGCGGTCGGGTGGGCTGAGCGCGGCCTCCAGGATTCGCGTCTCGAGAGCGGCGACGTGTCGGGCGATCGCGCTCCAGCGCTCGTGGCCCGCATCGGTGAGGTAGACCAAGCGACGTCGCCCGTCGTGGGGATGCGGTTCGCGACGCACGAGGTGCTGTGCCTCGAGCTGATCGAGTAGCAGCGACACGTGGTTCGAGCCGGTCTGGATCGCTTGCGAGATCTCACCGGGCTCGAGCGGTTCGGGGGCGCGGACACGCAGCGCTTCCAGAGCTCGCAGCTGGAAGAGGGTCATGTTCCCCTCCCGCCGAGCGAGGCGCTCGAAGACCGCCGCGAGCGTCGCGCCGAGCGCGAGGAGGTCGCCGACCACCTCGCCTGGGGGCGTACCTGGAACGCGTTCTTCGGCTTCCGTGTCGCTACTCATGCATGTAGGTTTCTCAGGAATAGCTCATTCATGAGTCATTATCGGGAGGTCGGGATGAAAGCGGCGCGTTACCACGGCAACCAGGATATTCGAGTCGACGAGATCCCCGACCCCATCCTCCACAAGCCGACCGATGCGCTCGTGCGCGTCACCAAAGCGTCGATCTGTGGCTCAGACCTGCACTTCTATAACAACGGTTCCGACCTCGGTCTTGTACCGGGTACCCGCATGGGCCACGAGTTCGTGGGCGTTGTCGAGGAGATCGGCGCGAACGTTCGCGGGCTGAAAGTCGGTGACCGGGTCGTGGCACCGTTCGTCTTCTCCGACGGCGACTGCTTCTTCTGCCAGCGCGGGCTGCACTCCTCGTGTGAGCACGGCGGGATCTTCGGGAGCCCGTTCTGGGGCGAGCACGCCGGTGGCGAGGTCGAGGGCGGCCAGTCGGATTTCGTGCGCGTCCCCGAGGCCGACGGGACGCTCGTCGCGATTCCTGAGTCGATCGCCGGCCCGGAGTTCGACGCGAAGGTCCTGCCGCTGGGTGACGTGTTCTCCACCGGCTACCACGGAGTGGTCAACGCGAACGTGCGTCCCGGTGACACGGTCGTCGTGCTTGGCGACGGCGCCGTTGGCCAGTGCGCTGCTCAGGCCGCAACCCTCTTTGGTGCCGGCGCAATCCTCTTGGTCGGCCACCACGACGACCGCCTCGCCATCGCCGCCGCAAACGGCGCGACCCACACCGTCAACGCCAAGCGCGACGACCCGATCGAGACGATCAAGAACCTCACCGGTGGGCGTGGTGCCGACGCCGTCATCGAGACGATCTCGAGCAACGCCTCGTTGGCGCGCTCGCTGGAGGCCGTTCGCGACGGCGGTTCGGTCTCGATTCTCGGCATGTCGCACTTCTTCGAGCCGGTCGACCAGCCGTTTTCGGCGACTTTTATGCGCAACATCCACATGCACCCGGGCGTGTGCCCCTCGCGGGCCTACATTCCTCAGCTGCTGAAGGTCCTCGAGCAGGGGCGCATCGACCCGAGCGTCGTGCTCACCCACGATCTGCCGCTCAGCGAGACGGCCCGCGGCTTCGAAATCATGGACACGCGCGAGCAGGGCTCGATCAAAGTCGCGGTCACACCCGGGGCCTGAACCTCCCGAAGCACCCGCCAGGTCATCCACTCAAGGAGAAAAGCAGATGAATACACGACCGATCGTTCTCGCCCACGGGGCCTGGTCTGGAGCCTGGGCTTGGGGTTTCGTCGCCGCCGAGCTGGAGAAGCACGGCATTACCCCGCACACCATGGATCTGCCGTCGAGCACTGACCCTGACGCGACCCTCAGCGCCGACGCCGACGCCGTCAGAGCGGTCCTCGCCGGCCTCGACGAGCCGGCGGTGCTGATGGGGCACTCGTACTGCGGTGAGGTCATCACCGAGGCCTCGGCCGGCAACGACAAGGTCGCGCACCTCGCGTACCTGTGCGCCATTCTTCCCGAAGAGGGCGACACGACGTTCAGCCTGATGGGCGAAGACCCGACCCCGAGCACCCTCGGAGATGCGATCCGGGTGAGCGACGACGGAACTTCGACCCTCGACCCGGACGGCGCCCGAAAGGTCCTCTTCAATGACTGCACCGACGACGAGGCAGGCCCGATCATCCCGCACCTCGGTAAGCACACGATGCGCGTGTTCGGCGAGTCGGCGAAGGCCCAGGGCTGGAAAGAGCACCCCTCCACGTACTTTTTGACGACCAACGATCTCGTCTTCTCGCCCGAGCTGCAGCGGCGGATGGCCGCCCACGCCGGCGAGATCGTCGAGCTCGACGCGGGTCACATTCCCCAGCTGCGCTGCGCCGCGCAGATCGCCACAGAGCTGGTTCGGCTCGCCACCAAGTAGCCGTGGTGAGAAGCTGGTGCCCGGGACGTGACAGTTGCGCGAACTCACGCCCCGGCGCCAGCCGCTGGTCAACGCGGGGATTTTGGTCGACCTCCCGCCCCTTTATCTGATACGCGGATCAAGATGAAACGGATTCGCGCAACCGAAGCGGCGCGACACTTTGCGGATGTCCTCGACCGCGTCGAGCAAACCGGCGAGACGTTCGTCGTGGAGCGCCGAGGACGTACCGTCGCGCGGATCTCGGCCGCCCCGGAGGGCAATGCACACGAGATCATCGAACTGCTTTCCGCTGCTCCGGTCGATGACTCCGCGATTGAGGACATCACCGCCGTGCGCGATCTCTTCGACGATCGGTTGCCGCGCTGGGACGACTGATCCTCGATAGCGGTGTGATCATCGCCGCCACGGCAGTCGTTCGGAGTCGCGTGGTGCTGACCACAGATACGAGCGGCTTCATTGACCTGCCCGGCGTCGACGTGCGCATCGTCTGACGGGCCTACTGGACGGGGGCAAGGCTCTCGGCGTCGGAGTACTCGCGGCGGAAGTCCATCGAGACCCGGGTACCGGACGCAGTGACCTCCACCTCGAACGTATCGGCGAGGTCGCGCATGATCACGAGGCCCCGGCCCCGGATGCTCGTGGGTGGGGGTGGAGTCGGGTCGGCGGGGACGACCGGGTGGGGAACGTCGGGCCGGCCGGTGTCGCTCACCGACAGGTGCGCGTGATCTGCCCGCAGGGCGATCTCGACGACGACGCTGCCGTCGAACGTCGAGCCGTGCTCAATGGCGTTGATCACGGCTTCGCCCGCCGCGAGCATCATCCGGCCGCTGCTCTCACCGGGCCAGGCCTCGCGCAGGAGGGTGACCGCCAACGCGTGTCGCACGAAGATCAGCGAGCGCATCGTCGCCGGCACACGGAAGGCGCACACCAGTTCCGGTGCCGGGGCGGTCGATGGGATGCGGACAAGAGCAGCCACACACTCCTTATCGGCGTTTTTCGCTCGTCCTCGACTGTTCTCGCCTAGAGACCAGAAACGCTGGGGAGGGTCCAGATGCGTTGGTCCTCGTCGCCAAGCCGCCACAGGAACGTCTGGCGAATCCCTCCGGCCGCCGCCGCCGCGTGCTTTGCCTGGATGGTTTCGACGTCGAGGTAGCGGACGTCGTGGACCACGCCTGACGCGTCGGTGTACTGGAAGAACATCTCCCCCGAGCCCGGATCGCGCTGAGGAACGGCACCCTTCGCGGCGATAAGCGCTTGCATGTCGTCGTATTCGAGCGCCGTGCCGGGTCGGGAGGCACCACTACCGGCGGGCCAGTCGACGCCGTACAAGGCGGCACCCATGACGAAACGGTTGGCATTGGGCATCGACGCGGCGTAGGTCGCCGCGGCCTGGATCCACGACAGAGGGCTGAGCTGACCGGCCGGCGAGGTGAGCCAGTGGACGCCCCACCCCATCACCATCATCTCGTCGGCTTGGGCCGAGAGCGCGGGGTAGTCGAAGATCCCGCTGCGCGGGTGGGTCAGGCTGTTGTCGTTGATCTTCGGTGAGACACACAGCGACACGATGCGGCCCTCGGCGTGCATCCGCGCCGTGAGGAGAGTGATGAACTGCGAGAACACGGCCCGGTCGCTCGCAAGGCCGGCCTCGAAGTCGATGTTTACCCCCTCGTAGCCGTTCGTGCGGGTGACCTCGACAATCTGGTCGATCCACCGCTGGCGAAGGACGGGGTCGGTGAAGATCCGGTGCTGCACCGCGGTGCGCTGGCAGTTGATGCGCGGCAGCACCTGGATGCGACGCGCCTGCGCCCAGCGGGTGATGCGGGGGTCATCCTTGCCGAGGAAAGTCCCATCGGGAGCGCAGTCGTAGTAGGTGGGGTAGACCCGCCCGATCTTCATGTAGTTGGCCTGCAGACCCTCGAACGAGCGGTCGGTGCTGGCAAGCAGGAACGCCCGGCCGTGGCCTGCGGTGGGCACCGGTGGCGCGAGCGTGAGATTGAGGGGTGCCGACAGGGGAGAGGCCTCGCCACGCGAGTCAAAGGTCTGGACCTCGATGCGGTACGCCGTTCCCGCCTCGAGCCCGGTGACGAGGCGAGAGGTCTCTGGCCCTTGCCCCACGACGATGCCGTCGCGATAGACGCGGTAACCCCGGATCGGCGACGAGCCCGCCACGGCGGCGCGCCAACTCACCTGGTACCCGCCGCCGCCGGCGTCGGTCGCCGTGAGACTCGTCGGTGCCTGCGGCGCGGAGAGCCCGGTGGAGGTGATGACGAGTTTGCTCATCGCGCCTGCGCGGCCCGCGCGGTCGACCGCCGCGACCTGGAGCCGATACGACCGACCGGCGATCACGGGCACATCGAGATTCGTATTCTGGAGCTGCCTGACGACCGTATCGTCGCGGTACACGCGGTACCCGAATGCCCCGCGGACGGTCGCCCAATCGAGGCGCAGGGCCTGCGGCGTCAGCTCGCGCACGTCGAGGTTGCGCGGTGCCAGCAGGTCTGAGCGCGGGCGTGCGTGGGTGCGGGCCTTGACGGCGACCGAGCACCGCATGCGCGCCGATCCCCGCTCGACCACGCCGATTCTCAGGGAAATGAACAGGCCTGGCCGCGTGCGCACCAGCATGGATCGTTTCTTCGTCTGGCCCACAACCCGGCCCGCGCGCGTCACCCGGTAGGTCAATCGCCCCTGCGCGCCGGGGGGCGCTGTCCAGCTGACTCGCAGCGCGCGCTCGTCGCGCTGTGTGACGGTCACCGTGCCGGGCACCCGACATGCGGCATCAGCACGCGCCGTGCCGGCGAGAGCGACGAGAGCGAACCCGGCGATCGCAAGGAGACGGGGCAGGGTGAGAGTACGAATCATCATTGGGCGCAGTCCTCGGGAGCTACTTGTTCACGGACGGTTGACCGTGCGGACGCGCGACCATCACGGACGCCGTCAGTGCGGTCGACGGTGAGACGAACTCATGCGCCAGCTCTCGGTCGAGGGAGGCGTGGGCGCTCATGACGCTCGGCACAGCGGCGAGCATCGGCAGTGACGAGAGGGCGATGGCGGTCGCCGCTCCGGTGCTGCGCAGCCACCGCGGGGCCGTCATTCGGCGACTGCCCGGTCGGTGTCGACACAGGGGGTTGTCGTTGCCGCCATCTGGGCGATGGCGAGGTTGATGCTGAGCGCTGCGGGCACGGATTCCTCCTTGGTCATTCCGGCGGTGGCCGGACGGGTTCCCCACGACGACGAGCGTGATGTGACGATGGCGTAGTACGTCTGCCACAACATGAACGCGAGGTAGAAGAAGACGAACGCGATCCCGTAGATCCAGAGCGTGTCGTACGACCGCTTACGGACCGCGAAGTACAGGCTGTAAAAAAGGGCGATGGCGTAGATGCCCACCAGATAGACGAGGGGCGCGGAATGCCCCTGGACCAGCGGCCGCCAAAAAACGGTACGAAGCGCGATCACCGGCGCCACCAGCGGGAGCAGCATCCCGACGTAGACGGCCAGCGCGGCCACGGGGTTCTTGCGCCAGATGAACAGCGACACGATCACCGATTCGCGCGTCCACGAGCGCTTCCAGCGTGTCTGCTGCTTCATGAACTGCCGGAAGTGCGTCGGCACGGCGGTGTGGCTGACGGCGTCGCCGTGGTAAATCACCTTCCACGTGCGAAGGACGCAGTTGGTGAGCGAGCGGTCGTCGCCGAAGGTCGACTCGCGGCCGAGAAACGTCTGGTTCTCCCACCATTCCAGGCGCGGCATGATCGCCTCGCGACGGTAGGCCGAAAAGCAGCCCGAGCAGCAGGTGACGGCGCCGAACACCGACTCGGCGGCCTTGAACACCTTGAACGCCACGAAGTACCGAACCGCCTGCATCTTGGTGAGCCACGTCTCACGGACGTTCAGCACCTCGGCGTGGCCACATACCGCGCCGACCCGTTCATCGAAGAAGCCCTGCACGAGCTTCATCATCGCGTTGGGCTCGAGCTCGGAATCAGAATCGACGAAGGCGACGATCTCCGCATCGGTTGCGCGGATGCCGGCGGCCATCGCGGCGCGCTTGCCGCGGTTGACCGCGAAGTCGATGACCTGGATGCGACCGTCTGACTCCGCGGCAACCGCCTTCATCGCCGCGAGGGTGTCGTCGGTCGAGCCGTCGTTGACGGCCACGATCTGCAGGAGCTCGGCCGGGTAGTCGACGGCGAGGATCGAGCGCAGGGAGGCGGCGATCGCGTCCTGCTCATTGAAGCCGGGCATGATCACGGCGACCTTCGGCGTGAGGCCGGCGTCGATCGGCGGCCGGTACCTCAACGAGAAGGCGAACCGCGACAGGATGTAGGTCGTGACGACGACGCCGTAGACCCCAAACCACGGGTCCAGCCGGATCTCTCCGGCGAAGGCGATCTTGTAGGCAATGATCGCGGCCAGGATCAGCAACAGATAGAGGCCGACGGCGAACGACGCGAGCCGCGAGAGGACACCTCCGCGGCCGCCCCTCAGAGCGTGAGGCACAGGCAACCTATGTGTGGGGGCACGGGGCACGGCGAGGGGTTCGAGCTGGGCAATTCCTCGACGCACCCTTGAGATCGGCCGGTTGGCTCGAATCCTTGACGCGGACGCGCGCGATTCGTGCCGCATAGACTGCGCGACGCTTCTCGCCCGTCGTCCGTCCGAGGTCTTCGCCCGTGTCCGAGATGTCCCCCGCACCGCTTTCCGCCAGCTACCTGGCCCAGCCCCACGAGGTCCACCGCGTTGTCCTCCTTTACTCCGGTGGGCTCGATACGTCGGTGATGTTGAAGTGGATCCAGGACCAGTACGACGCGGAGGTGATCGCCCTATGCATCGATCTCGGCCAACCGCACGACGACTTCGACGCGGTGCGCCAGAAGGCCCTTGATCTGGGCGCGGTGGAGTCGCTGGTCGTTGACGCGCGCGAGGAGTTCGTGCGCGACTACGTCGGTCCGTCGATCCTCGCCAACGCCAAGTACCAGGGCGGATACCCGCCCTTCACGAGCCTGGGCCGACCGCTGTTGGCCAAGCTCGCGGTCGAGGCCGCCCAGAAGCACGGCGCCGACACGATTGCCCACGGATGCACCGGTAAGGGCAACGACCAGGTCCGCATCGAGGCCACCGTCGCCACCCTCGACCCGAAGCTGAAAGTGATCGCACCGGTTCGTGAATGGCAGATGGGTCGCGACGAGGAGATCGCCTACGCCAAGGAACACGGGATCCCCGTGACATCCACCGTCGAGCGCCCGTACTCGATCGACGACAACCTCTGGGGGCGCTCCAGCGAGGGCGGAATCATCGAAGACCTCTCCCAGGCTGCACCCGACGACGTTTTCGAGCTGGTCACCCCGCCATGGAACGCGCCCGACCGCGTCGAGGAGATCGTCCTCGGCTTCCGCGATGGCCTGCCCGTGAGCCTGGACGGTGTCGAGATGGCGCTGGTCGACCTGATCCCGGCGGTGGCGGAGATCGCCTGCCGCAACGGGGTCGGTATCGTCGACCACATCGAAGACCGCGTCATCGGCCTGAAGGTGCGTGACATCTACGAGGTGCCGGCCGCGACCGTGATCCTCACCGCCCACCGTGAGCTGGAAAAGCTCGTATGCACGGGCCGCGAGAACGCGCTGAAGCCCCAGCTCGATGCCCTCTGGGCGCAGCTCGTGTACGAGGGCCTCTGGTACGAGCCGCTGCGCGCCGACCTCGACACCTTCATGCAGACCGTCAACGCGAAGGTCGAGGGTGAGATTCGGATGCGGCTCTACAAAGGCACGGCCGTGGCGGTGACCCGTAGCTCGCCGAACGCGATCTACGACCGCAGCCTGGCGACCTTCGACGCCGACGCGTCGTTCTCCCAAAACGCCTCACCGGGCTTCATCGAGTTGTTCTCGCTGCAGAGCCGCATGGCGTACCGCGTGGCGCAAGAGCGGAAAAACGGATGAAGCGCATGGCCCCGCCCGCTCGCGTGCGGGTGGAGACCGCGGCCGCCCCGCCGTTCGCGCGCATCGAGCGTGCCGACGGCGCCATCCGGCTGACGGCCGCCACCCCCCCGGCCGGCGCGACGGTGCTCGAGGCCGCCCCGATCGCCCTCATGCACGCCAGCCCGGTCGCGGTCGAGCATCTCGAGACGTGTGCCTCCGGTCGGATTCTGCTCGGCCTGTCGCCGGGAATCGCCCGGACGTTTGCGATGCCCGACGTCGCTCCGATGTTCGATCGCCGGCCCGTCGGGATCGATGCCATCGTCGGCGCAGCATCCGCCAACGCGGGGCTGCTGCATGCCGACGACGGCTGGCGCGCCGTGGTGTTGCCGAGCCTCGGTGATCGGATCGCCGGTCTGGGTCGGGGCCCGGTGGCGATCCGCGCCGACGGCCTGCGTGTGTTTGTCGCCGGTCGCGGTGCCATCGCCGAGATCCAGCTCGCCGACAGCGGTGAGATCGCCCGTCACGACGGCGATGCCGATCTCATCGCGGTACGCAGCGACGGGACGCCGCTTACCTCGGCCGGCGGCGCGGTCGGCCCTCCGGGCGCGGCGACCGGAGCCGGGGAGACCGTTGTGCAGCTCGCCGCCGCGGCCGACGCCGACATCGCGGTCGCCCGCCGAGCCGACGACACGATCAGCGTCTATGCCGGTACCGACCTGCACGCGCAGTGGGCGTCGTCCATCGGTCCGCTGACCGGGCTCGCCGTGTCGCCCGACGGCGCCTGGGTCGTGCTGCGCACCCTCGCGGGCAGCGCCGTTGCCCGCAGTTCCGACGGTGCCCTTGCCACCTACATCGTCGGTGCACCCGCCCTCTGCCTGCTGCCCAACGGGCGGCTCGCCGTCGGCGGCGAATGGGGCACGGCTCTCATCACACCCACACAGGAAGAAGCCGCATGAGTACCCGAGGCATCCCGGCACCAACGTACGTGCCCGACGACCCGGGCCCCTGGTCGGATGTGCTCGAGGTGATGCAGCGTCGCGCCGTGTCGCCGGGCCACCGGCGTTCAGAGCCGCCGAACGGCCTCATGCTGACGCCTCCTCCGCGGACCGGCCTTGTCTTGGTCGGGCTCGATGCGGAGGTGTCGATGGCGGGCATCGCCCCGTCGCGCGTCGTCGCGGCCGCGCGTCACCCTGCCCTACACATCGGGATCGAGCCCGACGGACGCACCGTCTCCGGCGTCAGCCGCATGGTGCGCCGCACCTGGGCGCTGCCCGGGCTCGCGATGGTGACCGAGACGCGACCCGACGCCGACCCCGCGGCCGATCTTCCCACTCCGACCCCTCTGGAGAGCCTGCGCGACGACGATCTCCCCGACTCGGCCATCGTCGCCCCCGGCGGAACCCACGCCGCGGTGATGGTGGCCGAACCTCGCCCGAATGGCATTGCGATCGGCATTGCCATCGTTCGGGTCGGCGACCGTGGCCTTGTGCGCTATCTGCGCGGCGCGCGCTCGGCCGCTTGGACGCCCGACGGGGCAACGTTCGTCATCGGTGGCGACTGGGGTCTGCTCGCCCTCGGTCTGCCCGCAGCGGTTCCTGCCGGGACGTAGGAGAAAGACCCCGCATGTAGCGGTCGGCCCCCCGTCGGCCGACCGCGGCAGCGGCTAGCCTGAGGGCGATGCCGATCGCTGCCGATTTCGTGCACTTGCACGTGCATTCCGACTACTCGATCCTCGACGGGGCATGCAAGATCGCCCGGTTGCTCGACCGGGTCGAGGAGATGGGCCAATCGGCCGTTGCCCTCACCGATCACGGCGTGATGAGCGGGGCGATCGAGCTGTACCGCGAGTCAAGAAAGCGTGGCATTACGCCCGTCGTCGGCCTCGAGGCGTACTTGGTGCCCGACCGCCATGCTCGCGGGCCGAAGGAGAAGCGGGCCCACATCACCCTGCTGGCCGAGACCACCCAGGGGTACTACAACCTCATCAAGCTCTGTTCGGCCGGGTACACCGAGGGGTACCACCGGCGCCCGCGCGTCGACTACGAGCTTTTGGCCCGTCACGCCGACGGGGTGATCGCACTGACCGGGTGCCTCTCGGGGACGATCTGCGGGCTGCTCGAACGCGACGACCTGCCGGGCGCACGCGAAGAACTCGACCGCCTCACCCAGATCTTCGGCGCCGACGACCTCTACGTCGAGATTCAGCACTCCGGGCTCAATGTGCAGACGCGCATCAACGATTCCCTGCGAAAGCTCGCGATCGACGCCGGCCGCTCGATGGTCGCCACCTGCGACGCGCACTACGTCTGCCAACACGATGCCGACTCGCACGAGGCGCTCCTGGCGATTCAGACCCGTGACGTCCTGAGCAACCCGAACCGCTTCAAGTTCGACACCAAGGAGTTCTTTCTCAAGACCGGCGCCGAGATGGCCGTGGCGTTGCCCGGTTTCGTCGATGCGATCCCCGTCTCGCTGGAGATCGCGGAGCGATGCTCCGGGCTGGTGCTGCCCCTGGGTGAGTTCAAGCTGCCGATCTTCCCGGTGCCCGACGGCACCTCGCCGACCGACTACCTCGAACGCCTGTGCCGCGAGGGCATGACGATGCGCTACCAGGGCTCTCCGCCAGGCGCGGCCGAAGAGCGTCTGCGCTTCGAGCTCGACGTCATCGAGGAGATGGGCTTCTCGAGCTACTTCCTGATCGTCTGGGATTACATCCGCTGGGCGCGCGAGAACGGCGTCGCGGTCGGCCCGGGGCGCGGCTCGGCGGCCGGATCGCTCGTCAGCTTCACGCTGAGGATCACCGACCTCGACCCGCTCGAGCACGGCCTGCTGTTCGAGCGTTTCCTCAACCCGGGCCGTAAGTCGATGCCCGACATCGACACCGACTTCGCGGTTGCCGGACGCGACAAGGTCGTGCGGTACGTTACCGAGAAGTACGGCGCCGGCAGCGTCGCGCGGATCGGCACGTTCGGAAAGCTGCTCGCCCGGGCCGTGGTACGCGATGCGGGGCGGGTGCTCGGCTACAGCTACGGCCAGGTCGACCGGATCGCAAAGCTCGTTCCCGAGCGGCCCATCGGCATCCGCCTCGAAGACGCCCTGAAACCCGGTACCGAGCTCGCCGATTCGTACGCGAACGACGAGATCACCAAGACGATCATCGACACCGCGCGGCCGCTGGAGGGCCTGGTGCGCAACGAGGGAGTGCATGCGGCGGGCGTCGTGATCGCCCCGGGTGACATCACCGACTATCTGCCGGTACGCACCGACGACGAGGGCAATGTCGTCACCCAGGTGCCCGACCACGACGTCGAGAGCCTCGGCCTTCTGAAGATGGACTTCCTGGGCCTGCGGAACCTCGACGTCATCCAGGGCTGCCTGCGGCTGATCGAAGAGACCCGTGGTGAAGCCGTCGACATCGAGGCGGTCGCCCTCGACGACCGGCCCACGTACAAGATGCTCGCCAAGGGCGATGGCCTCGGCGTTTTCCAGTTCGAGTCAAGCGGGATGCGTGAGGCCCTGCGCGAGGTCGGGCCGACCGAGTTCGACGACCTCATCGCCCTGGTGGCCCTCTACCGGCCGGGCCCGATGGCGTTCATCAGCACCTACGCCAAGAACAAGCGCAACCCGTCGCTCGTGAAGCTCGACGACCCGCGGCTCGCGCCGATCACCGGGCCCACGTACGGCGTGGCGATCTACCAAGAGCAGCTGATGGCGATCGCCCGCGCCATCGCCGGCTTCTCCCCCTCGCGCGCCGACGACCTGCGCAAGGCGGTGTCCAAGAAAGACAAAGACCTGATGGCCTCGTTGAAGGACGAGTTCATCTCGGGCTGTGTCGCCTCGGGAACCAGCCAAAAGATCGGCGCGACGCTGTGGGGTCTGTGCGAAGCCGCCGGCGATTACTCGTTCAACAAGAGCCACGCCGCCTGTTACGCGCTGCTGGCCTACCGCACGGCGTACCTGAAGAGCACCTACCCGGCCGAGTATATGGCGGCACTGATGTCGTCGGTGATGGACACCAAGGACCGCGTCCCGTTCTACGTGGCCGCGGCCCAGGACATGGGCATCTCGGTGCTGCCGCCTGACGTGAACGTCAGTCGCGCCGACTTCGCGGTGACCGGTGAGACCGAGATCCGCTTCGGCCTGACCGCAGTGAAGGGGGTGGGGGAGAATGCCGTCACGGCGATCCTCGACGCCCGCGGCGGTGGTGACGCGTTCACGTCGGTGTGGGACTTCTGCCGGCGAATCGACCAGGCCCAGGTCAACAAGCGCGCGCTGGAGAGCCTGGTCAAGGGCGGGGCCCTCGACTCGACCGCCGCAACCCGGCGGGGAATGCTCGAGGCGTTGCCCGCGGCGATCGGGCGGGCCACGCGCCGACGCGCCGACGCTGCCGCCGGGCAGGAGTCGCTGTTCGGGATGCTCGACGCGACCAGCGCCTCGGTGGAGCTCGACCCGCCGGTGCTCGCCGACGAAATGCCCAAGGACGAGCTTCTCGCCGCCGAGAAGGAGGCGCTCGGGATGTACGTCTCGAGCCATCCCCTGACCGATTGCCGCAACCAGCTACGCCGCGCCGTGTCATGCGGCCTCGGATCGTTGGGCGACCGCAACGATGGCGAGTTCGTGACCGTCGGCGGGATGGTGGGCTTCTTCAAACCGATTACGACGCGCCGTGGCGAGGCGATGGCGTTCGTGCGCCTCGACGACCTCGAAAGCAGCGTCGAGGTCGTGGTCGTGCCGGCCGTCCTGAATGAGTTCCGTGACGTGCTGAAGCCCGATGCCATCGTGCTCGTCGTGGGGCGCGTCGATCAGAAGGGCGAGGGCGAGACGAAGATCATCGCCCAGGCCATCACCGCCCTGGCGGTCGACCCGAGCGCGGAGGAGGATCGCCTGCTCCTACGGATTCCCGCGCATCGACTCGACGCGGAGCGCCTGCCGCAGCTACGCCGGCTGCTGGTCGACCACCAGGGTGATGCTCCCGTGGTGATGCTGATGGAGACCGACGATGGGCCGCTGCGCTACCGCTTCGGTGACGGCTACCGGGTCGACCCACGCGACCGCAGCCTACAGGCGTCGCTGAAGACCCTCTTTGGCGAAAGCTGCTTGGCCTAGGCGACGATGGCCAGTGATCGCGATCTTGCCGACCACGTCGAGCGCCTCTGCGCTCCGCTTGGGCAGGTCTGGTCGCGGAACATGTTCGGCGGATGCGGGATCTACCGCGACCGGGCGATGTTCGGCCTGATCGCACGCGGGGTTTTCTACCTGAAGACAGACGCCGTCAACCGCCCGGACTTCGACGCCGCGGGCTTGGAACCGTTCGTCCACCACAGCGCGACGCGCACGCTCACCATGAGCTACCACCGCGCGCCGGAGGGTTCCCTGGAAGATTGGCCGGTGATGGAGCCCTGGGCCCAGGGTTCGGTCTCCGCTGCTGAACGGGCGTTCGCCAAACGCGCGAAGCGCCCATCGCGAACGCGACGAAAGGCGTAGGACATGCCACAGACCTCCCTTTGGCCACAACTGTCGGTGCGGCGTGGACGCGAGGCCGTGGCGTTCTACCTCGCGGCCTTCGACGCCATCGAGGTCTTCCGTGTCGGTGGCACCGACGAGCATGAATCGGTCGTCGCCCAGCTCATGGTGGGTGAGGCATCTTTTTGGGTCTCGGACGAATCCCCGGAGCACGGGAACTTCAGCCCCGAAACGCTGGGTGGGGGCACCGTGCGCATGCTCTTGGTCGTCGACGACCCGGATGCAGTGGTCGGTCGGGCCGTCACCCTCGGCGCCACGCTGGTCCAGGCACCGGAAGACCTCTACGGCTGGCACGTAGGGCGCATCACCGATCCCTTCGGCCACGACTGGGAGATCGGCAGGCCCCTGGGCCAGTGGCCGCCCTGAGCCCCGTGACCATCGACACCGAGGAACCGCTCGCCGTCGCCGTGACGCGGGCGATTCACGAGGGCGACCTCGAGGCCCTCGGTGGACTGCTGGGACGAATCCCGGGTTGGCGACGACCCTGCTCGGCGACGACGACCCAGAGGGAATGTCGCGCACGCCCCTGCATGTGGCGACCGACGCCTCTGCACTGGGCCGCAAGCAGCAACGACGTCGAGGTTTTCGACGCACTGCTCGACGCCGGTGCCGACATCGACGCGCCCGGCGCGGTGATCGCCAACGGCCCGCCGCTGTGGGATGCCACGGCGTTTGGGAACTGGGCCGCGGCGCACCGACGTGTCGAGCGCGGCGCGCACACCGATCTGATGCGGGCCGCGACGCTTGGTCTCATGGATCGGGTTCGAGACTACTTCGCCACCGACACGCCGCCATCCAACGACGACGTCGATCGTGCGTTCTGGGTGCGTGCCACGGCGGACAGCGAACTGCCGCCGAAGATCTCCTCGAACATGGCGCAGACCTCAACTGGCTCCCTCCCTGAGAGGCCGCGACCCCTCTCGATGCGGCGAATCGTTGCGAGGCACCCGAACTGGTGGCCTGGCTGCTCGGGCGCGGCGCGAGGCCCGTTCTCGGCGGCGGCTAACGAGCCTTCCGTGACACGGGAGCTGACTTTGCCCTCGCGGTTCCCTCTCTGCCAACGTCGTGGATGCTCGTCGGGATGCCTCCGCCGATCTAGGCGGTGCCGGCGCCGACGAGCATTTCGCATGGCCCGGTAAATGCACCGTCGGTCTCGAACTGCCGCAGGGCCTCTTCGATCTCGATCCAGACCTCTGCTCGTTGCGTCTCGGTCAAACCGGTCATCATCTGGTGGAGCGCCCCGAACGACTCCCGCTCGAATCGGACGCATTCGGCCGCACTCGGCAGCCGGACCGGTGACGCCACCCTGCGGACGTCGATGTCGCGTAGGCCGGCTGTGGCAAACAGGGTCTCGAGGGCGCCGTCCGCGCCGAGGGAGAATGGGCCGGGCTGCCCGGGCAGGGGCGGGGGCAACTCTGCGCGCTCGCGGATGATCTTCACCGGGATCGAGAAGAATGGGTTGCGTTCAGGGGTCGAGTAGATGACCGCCGCGACCCGCCCACCGGGCGTGAGGGCACGACGCATTCCCGCAACGGCGCGTAGCTGATCGGGGAAGTAGATGAGACCGACGCGGCTGATGGCGGCGTCGAACGACGCCGGAGGTAGCTCGTCAAGGGCCTCGCCGTCGAGCTCGCGAACCTCGACGTTCGTGAGCCCGGCCGCCCCGGCGTCGGCCGCCGCCCGTTCGTGCAGGGCCGGGGCGATGTCGGTGGCAAGGACGTGACCGTCGGGGAGCACGCGGCGTGCGGCCGTAATCGACTGCTCGCCGGCGCCGGCCGCGACATCGAGCACGCGAGAGCCTGGGCCGATCCCTGCCAGGTCGAACATGGCCTCGGTCGCGTCGCCGAGCCAGCTTCCCACCAACGGGCCCCAGCGCTGCCAGGCCTCGGCGGCGGCCTGCCATTGGGCGCGGGTCGTCACCTTGAACGCGGAGGCGTCGAAGGTGGGTTTTGTCGCGATGCTCATGGGTCAACCTCGCTGAGTCGTCGGTGCATGACCCGTCGAGGTTCCCGCGCGCCTGGCGGCCTGTTCAAGTCCACTTTCTGAACTGGCGTGCCTCATGCGGATCGAGGTACCGTGATCCGATGATCGACTACGGGCAGTTCTGCACCGTTGCGCGAGGAGCCGAAGTCATCGGGCAGCGGTGGACGCCGTTGGTGGTGCGCGAGCTCCTGTGTGGTAGCGCCCGATTCAATGACATCCATCGCGGCGTTCCGCGAATGTCCCGCTCGCTGCTGACGGAGCGACTGCGGACGCTCGAAGAAGTTGGCGTGGTTCAGCGTGTGACAGCGCCGTCAGGCCTCGAGTACCGCCTTACCAGCGCCGGCGAGGAGCTCCGCCCGATCATCATGGCGCTGGGCCACTGGGGCGCGCGGTGGATCGGCAGCCGCTTGACGCGCGACCAGCTCGACGCTGGCTTTCTGATGTGGGATATCCGCCGCTTCATGAGAGTGGACGAGTGTCCAAAGGAACGCTGCCTCGTCATTCACTTTCGCCTCACGGACGCGCCATCGGGTGAACGACTCTGGTGGCTGGTGGTGAGCGGTGGCGAGGTCGATCTGTGCAGGGAAGATCCCGGTCAGCCGGTGACGCTCATCGTCGAATCGACGCTACGGTCGCTGACCGACGTCTGGACGGGGGACCGCCGACCCGAGGCCGCGACGAAGGCGCGCGCAATTCGGGTGGTCGGCGCATCACGGGATGCCGACGCCCTCTGGCGGTGGCTCGGTCGCAGCGTGTTCGCGGAGACTCGGGCCGAGCGTCCTCGGGTCGGTGGGCAGGGCCGCGAGTTCCCATCAAAGGGGGTTCCTCCTAACGGAATGGCGTTCTCCTGCGCGAGCGGCGGCCGGTAAAGGGGCAGGACGGAGGGGACGAGCACCGGCCTCCGTGCCCGCCGGGGATCGAGTCGCGGGCCACCTGAGTCGCGACGGTGGCCTTGCCGGGCACCACACGCGCGGTGAGAGAACGCATATGGGTGACGGAGAAAGAGGGCCGGCATGACCAATGAGATAGCCCGCATGATCCGCAAGCGCGCGACGGAAAGGGGGCACGGTCGACGCGCCCGAGCGCTCTGGGTCAGGTTGGCGCTGGGGCTGCCGGCGCTGGCGCTGCCGGCGGGGGCCGGCGCCGTTGGCGAGCTGGCCTACGACGGCTGTGTCTCGGCCGACGGCTCGGGAGCCACCTGCGTCGACATCTCGGGGGCGGGCACGCCACTGGAAGCGGCGACGGACGTCGCCGTGGGCCCGAACGGCGCCTCGGTCTACGTCACCTTCTACCGAGGCACGATCTCCCATCTTTTCCAACCCGGCCCAGGGCCAGATCGCGTGGGACGGCTGCGTGTCGTCCCCTCTCTGCCAAAGTCACACGCCGCGCTTCGCCGCCGCGCCGAGCGCGCCGAGGCGGGGCTCGCCAGAGCGAGGCGGGTGATCGAGGTGCAGGGAAACGTCTCCGCGCTTCTGGGCGAGCTGCTCGAGCCCAGGGGCGCCACCACGAGCACCGAGCGGTGATCGACCAGGCCGTCGAGGAGCTCACCCCGCTGGTCGGCACACGCCCCGCCTGCCGGGCACTAGGGGGCCGCGCCGGCGACCCTACCGGCACAGGCGCCCGCCCGAGGCCGGCCGAGGCGACCGCGGTCGGTACCGACACGGGCGCTGTCTGAAGCCGAACGCCAGGCGGTGCTCACCGAGCTGTACTCGCAGCGCTTTGTCGACTGCTCGCCGGCGGCCGTATGGGCGACACTGCTCGATGAGGGCCGCTACCTGGCGTCGCAGCGCACGATGTACCGGCTGCTGGCCGCCGAGCACGGCTTTGTTCGAGAGCGGCGCGACCAGCTCAGCCACCCGTCCTACGCGGCGCCCGGGCTGCTCGCCACCCGACCCAACGAGGTCTGGTCGTGGGACATCTCCAAACTCAAGGGCCCGGCGAAGTGGACCCACTACCACCTCTACGCGATCCTCGACGTCTTCAGCCGCTACGCGGTCGGCTGGACAGTCCAGCACCGCGAATCGGCGGAGCTGGCCACGGCACTGATCGGCCAGGCCATCGAGCAGCAGCAGATCGGACGCGACCAGCTCACCGTGCATGCCGACCGGGGCCCGGCGATGACCTCACAGCCGG
>JANLSO010000156.1:0-7874 GCA_031362405.1 Thermoleophilia bacterium
CGTGGGCACTCCCCAACTCCGGGAGGCCCCCCGCGGCCCCTCCCTGCTCGTTCAACGCATCATCCCCCACCCGGCCCCGCGCCGGCCGCCGAGACGATCGACTCGGCGCCGTCGACGGGCGTGTCGGTGATGAGGGTCACACCGGTGTCGAAGAAGTCCAGACCGGGTGACACCTCGGGCTTGGTGCCGTCGGCGGCGAACTTCACGCCCGCCTCAACTCCGAGGGCCGCCATCTTGAGCGGGAACTGCATTGACGTGGCGCCGATGACGCCCGACTTCACGTTGGCGACACCGGGGCAACCGCCGTCGACGGACACGATCGTGACGTTCTTCTCCTTGCCGGCGGCCTTCAGAGCCTGGTATGCGCCTGCGGCGGCAGGCTCGTTGATCGTGTAGACCAGGTTGATTCCGGGCTCCTTCTGCAGGAGCGTCTCCATGGCGGTGCGGCCACCTTCTTCGGCCCCGTCGGTGACGTCATTGCCGACGATTCGTGGGTCCTTCTCATCGCCGATCTTGTTCGCGTCGGCGGTGTCGATACCGAAGCCCTTCAGGAAGCCTTGGTCGCGGGCGACATCGACAGTGACCTGACTGGTGTTGAGGTCGAGCAGGGCGATCTTCGCGTTCGCGGCCTCCGCGCCGAGCTTGGCCTTCGCCCACTGGCCGATCAACTCACCGGCTTTGAAGTTGTCGGTCGCGAACGTCGCGTCGGCAGCCGTGATCGGGTCGAGCGGTGTGTCGAGAGCAATGACGAGGATCCCGGCGTCACGCGCCTTCTGGATCGCCGGGACAATCGCCTTCGTGTCGCTCGGTGTGATCAGGATCGCCGATGCCTTCGAGGCGATCAGGGTCTCGACGGCAGCAACTTGGCTGTCGTTGTCGCCGTCCTTCTTTCCGGCGTATGTCTTCAGCTCGGCGCCGAGCTCGTCGGCCTTGGCCTGCGCGCCTTCCTTCATCTTCACGAAGAACGGGTTCGTCTCGGTCTTGGTAATGAGACCGATGATCACCTTGTCGCCCGAGGGCGCGGCACCCGTGTCGGTCGCTGCGCTCTTCGAGTCGCTGCCGCATCCGGCCGCGAGGATCGCGAGAGACGCCGTCCCCACCGCAAGCAAACCTGCCAGCTTCTTCCTGCGAATCATTTGATGGTCCTCCATCGGTGCCCCCCAAGGGCCATTGCCCAGCGCCCTCACATGATGTTGTTTTGTGTGAGTTCTGGTTTGTTCTGCTGTGTCTACTTGGCTTCTTGACCGAATGTCAAGGGACGAGCACCGCCGACCGCGACCGGATCGCGCGTTTTGTCGCAAAGTCCGGGGCGTCTAGATGTCATCACCGGTGCCTGGCACCGGTGATGACATTTCCCTCGTTCACCCGCCGTCGAGCGCGCGCCGGGCCAGGATCGCCGCGCCGCGTGCCGCGCTCGTCGGGTCGGTGCGAGGCTCGAGCCCATCTCCGAGGCGGCGGCGCAGGGCCGCCGTGAGCCCGGGGTGTTCGATCCAGCCACCCGCGGCGATGATGCGTCGGGTATCTCCAAAGAGGCGGCTCATTGCGCCGAGGAGGTCCCCTTCGGCGTCGGCGACCGCCTCGTATGCCGCGGTCCACTCCGGCCCTGGGGGATCGCCGGGCCCTCCGAGACGATCGCGCAACGGTTGGAGCACAAGCCCACACGGTGTTGCGCCAAGCACCGCCGCCCGCTGCCCGTCGAGGTAGCGATCGACGGTCAGCCCGACAGCGGCGGCCCGGGCAAGGCCTGGCCACGAGGTGAGCACCCGCACCGCGGCACCAGAGGTGCCGCACGAAAGAAACGCCGTCGAGGCGTCGTCGGCGCCGATCGCGAGCGCAGAGGCGTAGCAGTCGAGACCTGCGACCGACACAACGGCGCCGACCAACCCCGCGGAACCACCGCCAACCCTTCCCGCAGGTGCCCCGGCCGAGACGAGCTCGCCGAACCAGGCCGCCCTCGCGCCCGACCACTCCAGCGCCGCCGTGTAGAGCTGGGCAGTGCCGACATCGAGCACGCCGCTGCGCGACGCCAACGACAGCTCACTGAGCGGCCGACCACCGAGCCGATGCGCAATCCATTCGGGGACCGAGTACCAGCGGTGCGCACGGCCGAGGTCGTAGCCCGCATCGGCCAGCCACCTCCACTTCACAAGCGTCGGGCGATCGTCGGGCCGCCGACCCGATCGTTCCGCGAAGTCCGTCAGATCATGTGCGAGCGCGCCGGCCTCGACCGTGCCCCGGTCGTCGTGCCACGCGATCGCGGGCGCGACGGGGCGATCGTGTCGATCTGCGAGAACCCCCGTCTCGCCCATGCCGGTGACTCCGATCGCGCAAACCCGCACGTCACCGGCGGCGGCGAAGGCCCGCTCGACGCAGGCGATGGTGGTATCGGCGAGGGCGGCCGGGTCGGCCTCGATCCCCGGGCTCACCGCCGACCACGGCGTGCGCGCCTGTGCCCCGCCCAGCGGGGTGAGATCCTCGGCGTAGACAACGGCCTTGATGAAGGTGGTTCCGACGTCGACGCCCATGAGGGCGTTCTCTGGCATTCTCGTCCGCGGCCTCCGGGCCGACCCCTGGGCGATGCTGCCCGACAAGCCTATGTTCTCGACCATAGGAGGCATCCGCATGATCCTCGGCGGTATCGAAGCGGGTGGGACGAAGTTCGTATGCCTCCTCGCCGATTCGGCGGGTGAGATTCTCGCCCAGGCGACGTTCCCGACGCGTCAGCCCGACGAGACCCTGGCCGACGTGCTCCGGTTCTTTCGGGATGCCGCGGCCGACGGGATCCGTCCCCAAGCCGTGGGAATCGGCGCATTCGGCCCGCTCGAGCTACGCCCAGGACCGACTTTTGGCCGCATCGCGACGACGACGAAGCCCGGGTGGTCGGGAACCGATCTGGTCGGTCCCGTGCACGCGGCGCTCGGGGTGCCCGTCGCCCTCGACACCGACGTCAACGCCGCCGCGGTCGCCGAAGCCCGCTGGGGCGCCGCGCAGGGCCGTGACACGTTCGCCTACATCACTGTGGGTACCGGGATTGGCGGCGGGGCGCTTGTCGACGGTCGACCCATTCATGGCCTGGTCCACCCGGAGATGGGTCACGTGAGCGTCCCGAGGGAGCCCGACGATGCCTTCCTCGGCCTTTGCCCGTTCCACGCCGACTGCTTCGAGGGTATGGCCAGCGGGCCGGCGATCGCCGCCCGCTGGGGCCGCCCGGCCCAGGAGCTTGAAGGGGAGGTGCTCGCCCGAGCGACCGACCTCGAAGCCCGCTATCTGGCCGCGGGCCTACGCAACATCGTCTACGCGCTGGCGCCTGAGCGAATAGTGATCGGCGGCGGGGTCGTGAACATGCCGGGCCTTCTACCCGCAGTACGCGTTCGGCTCAGGGAAATACTGGCGGGCTACCCCGGGCTGGACGAGCACGCAACCGATGCCTTCGTCGTCCGCGCGGGACTCGACCAGATGGCCGGTCCCCGGGGAGCCGTGATCCTCGCCGAGCATGCCCTTCGCGCGATGTCGTCGCAGAGACGCAACCCGGGCGAGGGGGCTACCGGCCGACGGGCCAATGCTCAACGTTGATCTCCGTCATCGGAAGGTCCTTGGGATTCCCCGTGCACACGCGGGCCCCCGCGCTGAGAGCCGCGGCCGCGACGACGCAGTCGGCCTGAGACAACGTCACGCCACGTGCGGCGAAGTCGTGCCGCCAGGCGCCGGCCTGCCATCCCTCAACCTCGCCGAGGGAGGTAACCCGGAGCCCGGCGAACAACCGTCGCGCCTTGGTCAGCTCCGACGATCGCAGCCTTCGGGCGATCTCATCGACGCCGATCGCACACACGTAGGGACGCCACCCACGGTCCGCAACTCGAGCTTCTGGCCGAGCGCAAAGAATGTCGATCAGCACCGTCGTGTCCAACATGGCGAGGGCCATCAGCCGACGCGCTGGGCATCCGCTCGAGGCTCTGCGTGAACCCATGCCGCGGCATCCGCTGCCCAGAGCCGGTCAGCATCGTCATCAATCGACCCGATGGCGCTTTCGATCAGCTCCCAGCGCCGCTCACTGTCAATGGCCGTTGGACGGCGGCGGCGGCGTACGCGCTTCGATGCCCGACCCGACACGTCGGTCGATCTCTGCAACGAGCGTCTCTTCGAGGGTGGTGTGTATACGCATGGCCAATTTGTGGCACACGCCTCTGCGCCGGTTAAGTTCGACCACTCGCATGTCCTATGCATCGGACATGCGAGAACCTTGCCGCTGTGAACCTGCTCTTCTCCTCGCAGACCGCGGTCGGGATCGGTAATTCCTACGTCGGTGGCAGCGCGGTCACTTCGGCCGCCCGTTCGCATTGACCCTCGGCTGGCCATCGGAGTGGCAACCGCCCTGGCCGCCTTTACCGCGTGCATCATGGCGTGGAGCGACGAGTGGTCGACCACGACGAGCGGCGGACTGCTGCTCTACTCGAGCGCCGGCACCGCGCTGCTGCTCATCGCGGCGGCGATGGTCCGTGTCGTGGCGCCACCCCCACGGCAGGCAGCCTGAGGGGGACGCCCCGCCGTGAGGCCCTACGCCCCAGCGGCAGCCAGGCGAGCGAGAACGCCGTCGATCACGTCGGCAACCTTGCTCAGGCCGTTTTTGCCGTACTGCGCCATCATCGGGGCGAACTTGTCGTACGAGATGTGAACCGTGCCCTCCGCGTCTTCGAAGACGAAGATCTTGGTCGGCAGGTAGAGCCCGACCTCCGGGCCGCCGGCCTCGAGCAGCTTGCGCGCGGTCAGCGGGTTGCCGACGATGAAGCACTTGGCCTTCATGGGGACGCCCGCGAGCGTCAGCACCCTGCCCCAGTTCAGATAGCCGACCTCGATAAGGTTGCTGCGCCCGGCGAAGTCGGCGCACTCGGCTGCGTAGTCGTCCCAGGTGCCGCTCGCCGAGAGGCGGTCCATCAATTTCTCGGTGCTGGCGTTACCCAGTTCGGCGGTGAGGTCTCTGACGGCGTCATCGAACGACTTCGATGAGACGATGTCGACGTGCTCGTTCGTGAAGCTGGTGGTGCGGGGCACGGAATCGGCCATCGGTACGCATCTCCTTCGTGGGGCCGGGCGAGCGCGAAAGCCTACGCGCGAGCGGTGCCTGCCCGCCCGATGGGCGAGCACGCACGGAAAGATCAGGCGGTGATCGCCAACAGCTCACCGAGGTGGTGGTCGACCTGCTGGATGTACTCGGGTTCCAGACCGAACAGGCCGAGGTGACCACTGACGCTCTTGATGACGCGGAACTCGCTGCCCGGAATCATCGCCTGCTCGCGCTCACAGTCGCGCGGCGGGAAAAACATGTCTTCGTCGATCGGCATGACGAACACCTTGGCGGTGATACGGCCAAGCGCGGCGGCAAGGTCTCCATCCGTGTTTCGGGCGACATCGCCGCGCTGCCACTTCCAGGCCATCGTGAGAAGGTCGTTGGGGTCCATCGCCTGAAAGTACGGCTCCATGAAGCCGGTCTGGAAGGCCTCCTTGGAATCGAAGCCGAGCGTTTTCCAATGCTCGCTGCGCCAGAACTCGGTCGAGAAGCCCATCGTTGACCACAGCAGCGCGTGGCGGGCGAGGCCGTCGGCGACCTCGGTGTGCGAGTCATACATCCCGTCTTTGAAGCCGGGATCCACATGGACCGTGTCGATAAGGCTCTTGGTGAACAGGAAGTCGTGCGGGGTGTTCTGAGCTGTCCCGGCGATCGGCGCGGCGCGTTGGACCATTTCGGGGAACCTCACGGCCCACTCGTAGGTCTGCTGGGCGCCCATCGAGCCGCCGGTCACGAGCTGAAGCTGTTCGATCCCGAACTTCTGCGACAGCAGCATCTGTTGGGCGCGGACGTCGTCACCAATGCGCACGTGGGGGAAGTTGGCGCGTGCGTTGGGTCCGTCGCAGTTGTGTGGTGAGACCGAAAGACCGCTTCCGATCTGGTTGATCACGACGATGAAGTACTTGTCGGGGTTGAGCGCATGCTCAGGGCCGATGTAGACCCGGGCCCAAATTTCTTGGGTTCCCGAATACCAGGTGGTCACGAGAATCGCGTTGTCTTTGGCCGCGTTCAGCTCACCGAAGGTGGTGTAGGCCAGCTTGCAGTTCGGGAGCGTCCCGCCCTCTTCGAGGACGAGATCACCAATGTCGTGGTACTCGAACGGTCCATGAACATCGCGGGTGTAGTACGAATTGTCGAGCACGGGCAGGCACCTCATTGGGTCGGTGACAGGCTCGCTCGAGCCTCCCACAAGGTCAGCGTCGGCGTACAGCCCGGTGTTTCACGCCCGTCGCGCCGGCCGCCCCAACGCCGCCGCGACGGCGGGCGAGCCGACGCGCAGAAGATGCCAGCCGGCGATGCCCCTCCAACCGCGGTAGCGCTCCATCAGCGCCAGAACCTGCTCTTCGGAGGCCTTGGCGTACGGGCGCCCGGTGAGCACTTCACCAACCAGCGTGAGGTAGCCGTGGTCGGTGGCCGGCAGGGCGTCCATGTCACCACGGCCGTGGAGCTTCAGCACCGCGAGTGTCCAGGGGCCGATCTCCCGGATGGCAAGAAGGCGTTTCTCCGCGCCTGCCCAACGATCGCCCGAGGCATCAAGGTCGAGGCGCCCGGCGACGATCTCGCGCGCGGCGGTGATGAGCGCGGCGGAACGGCCTCGTGAAAGTCCGCATCGCTCGAGCTGCGGCGTCGACATTCCCGCGACGGCCTCTGCGCTCGGCGAGTCGATCAGCCCCGTGCCATGGCGTCGGCCATGGATCCTCAGGATCTGCCGTTTGATTGAAAGGGCCCGCTCGTCGGTGATGAGCTGCTCGCAGATCGCCCACATCAGCACCTCGAACGGCAGTGGCTGCCGCCAGGGGCGCCAATGTGGCGCAGAACGAACAGAACGGCCGATCAAGGGATCGTTCCGGAAGCGACCGAAAAACTCGGTGAGGTCGACATCGACGCCGGTCCAGTACCGCAGCCGAGCCACCCCATGCTCGGCACGTTCTTCGGTGTCGGCCTGAGCGACGAGGGTGAACGCTCCGGCGCCAGCCGCTCCGACGCGAAGGATCACCGCGAAGCCATCGAGGTGGATGAGTCGTTCCAGGCACCCGTCGCGGCCACGGGCGGTCTGCTCGCGGCCGGTGCCCGGAAGGCGCACCGGCGAGAGTGGCGTGATGGTGATCTGCGCTTCGGCGGTCACGGAGGGGGTGGGATTTGAACCCACGAGGGGCGTGAACCCCTGACGGTTTTCAAGACCGTTGCATTCGACCGCTCTGCCACCCCTCCAACTGGGCCGTGATCTCCACGGCTCGGATCGCTACGATACCGGCGCTCGGGGGAGAGGTGGCCGAGTGGCTGAAGGCATCCGCCTGCTAAGCGGGTAACCGGGGTTAACCTGGTTCGAGGGTTCGAATCCCTCCCTCTCCGTTCGGTGCCAGGTAGGCGACGAGTCGCCTGTTATCCTGGGCCGGCCGCGGCGCGAGCCGCACAGTTGCGCCAGTAGCTCAGTCGGATAGAGCGCCGGTCTACGAAACCGGAGGTCACAGGTTCGAATCCTGTCTGGCGCGTCACCAAGAAAGCCCTTATCCAAGGCGTTCATAGGGTTTCATCCTTCCTCTTGGTTGACGGAAAAAGAGGGGGGTGACCACGAAAGTGCTAACACCGAGCACGGCTCCGTCCCAGAGCGGCGCGACGTGGACCCACTACCACCTCTACGCGATCCTCGACGTCTTCAGCCGCTACTCGGTCGGCTGGACAGTCCAGCACCGCGAATCGGCGGAGCTGGCCACGGCACTGATCGGCCAGGCCATCGAGCAGCAGCAGATCGGACGCGACCAGCTCACCGTGCATGCCGACCGGGGCCCGGCGATGACCTCACAGCCGG
>JANLSO010000157.1:0-5515 GCA_031362405.1 Thermoleophilia bacterium
CACTCGGAAGTCGTCTTCGAAAGCGGCGCCGGCCTGTTTTCGCGCTCGCGCTCGCGTTGACCCTCGCGCCGACACTCGCCGCCTGTGGCGACGACACACAGGTCGCAGCGGGCGCAAACGATCAGCTGGTGGTCGCCACCACGGTCGCCCCGATCACCAGTATCACCGCGAACATCGGTGGAGACCGGGTCCGTATCCGGGGCATCGTGCCCGAGGGCACCAACTCTCACACCTTCGAGCCGAAGCCGAGCGTCGCCGAGCTGCTGTCGACCGCGGATGTCGTGTACATCAACGGTCTCGTCCTCGAAGAGCCCACCAAAGAGCTCGCCGATCAAAGCCTTAAAGACGGAGCCGAGATCGTCGAGCTGGGGACGATGACCATCCCCGAGAGCGAGTACCTCTACGACTTCTCGTTTCCGAAGTCAGGAGGCAAGCCGAACCCGCACCTGTGGACGAACCCGCCGTACGCCCTGGCCTACGCGAGGATCATCCGCGACGACCTCTCGCGTCGCGACCCCGACAACGCCGACTACTTCGCAAAGAACTACGACGCGTTCGCGGCCATGGTGAAGACGTTCGATACCGCCATGCGCACGTCGTTCGACACGATCCCCGCCGGCGACCGAGAACTCCTGACCTATCACGACGCGTACGCGTACTTCGCCAAGGAGTACGACTGGAAGGTCATCGGTGCCATCCAGGTCGACAGCTTCGACGACCCGACCCCGAAAGAGGTTGTGGGGCTCATCGAGCAGGTCAAAGCGGTGGGCGTGCCGGCGATCTTCGGCTCGGAGGTCTTCCCGAGCCCCGTCCTCGAGCAGATCGGTCGTGAGGCCGGGGTGAAGTACGTCGACGTTCTGCGCGACGACGACCTCCCCGGAGCACCCGGCGACCCCGAGCACTCGTGGCTCGGATTGATGCACTTCGATTTCATCACGATGACCGAGAGCCTCGGTGGCGATGCAACGGCGCTGCGGGCCTTCACCCCTCGCAACGTCACGCCCGACACGGCCGAGTACCCCCAATGAGCACCGACGCCCTCATCGAACTCCAGGGGGTCACCTGCCAGTACGGGGCAGAACCGGTGCTGATCGATGTCGATCTCACCATCGCTCCCCGGCAATTCATCGGTGTGGTCGGGCCGTCAGGCTCGGGGAAGACCTCGCTGCTGCGGACCATTCTCGGCAGCCTGCACCCGTCGAACGGCACGGTGTTCCGACGCGCGGGCCTGCGGATCGGCTACGTCCCCCAGGTCGAAACGGTCGATTGGAGCTTCCCGGTGACGGTGCGCGAATGCGTGCTGATGGCCCGCACCGACGGGCGCATCCTGCCCTGGGCCAGCCGCGCCGAACGCGCTGAGGTCGCGGTCGTCTTGGAGCGCCTCGGGATCGAGGAGCTCGCCGGCCGTCACATCCGTGAGCTGTCGGGCGGCCAGCAACAGCGCGTGTTCATCGCCCGGGCCCTGCTTCAGCGGCCTGACCTGCTGCTACTCGACGAACCCACATCCGGAGTTGACGTGCGGCTTCGCCATGAGGTCCTGCACCTGCTCGACGATCTCAACGCGGCCGGTGTTGGGATTCTCCTGACGACGCACGATCTCAACGGCATCGCCGCCCATCTGCCCCGCATCATCTGTCTGAACCGCCGCGTGATCGGCATGGGCCGACCGCGCGAGGTGCTCACCGCGCCGATCCTCGAACGGACCTACGGCGCGACTATGGAGGTTCTCGAGCACGGCGGGATGGTCGTCGTCGTCGATGCCCCCGCCGCGGTCCACGAACACGATGCCCTCGGAGTGGCCGTCTGATGCACGACCTCCTTCGCCCCTTCGCGTTCGAGTTCTTTCGCAACGGCCTTGCGGTCGCCACGATCGCCGGGGCCCTGTGCGGGTTCATCGGCGTGTACGTGGTCCTGAAGGGTATGAGCTACATCGGGCACGGCCTCTCGCACGCCATCTTTGGCGGCTTCGCCGCCAGCGCCCTGCTCGGCGTCAACTTCCTGCTCGGGGCAGGCGTCTGGGGGGTGGCCTCCGCCCTGATGATCGGCGGCGTCACCGGGCGCAAGGTCATCAGGTCCGACGCGGCGATCGGCGTGATCACGACCGCATCATTCGCGCTGGGTCTGGCGCTGTTCGCCCTCTTTGGTCGACGGGGCGCAAGCTTTGATGCCGCCCTTTTCGGAAGCATCCTCGGGGTGAGCCGTCAGGACGTCATCGTGATCGCCTGCGTCAGCATCATCACCGCCGCCATCGTGTTCCTGCGCTACCGCGTGCTGCTGTTCACCGCGTTCGACCCCGACGTCGCCCAGGCCTCGGGTGTAAACACGGCCCGCGCCGATGCCCTGCTAATGCTGGTTCTGGCCGCGTCGATCCTCGCCACGATGCAGGTACTGGGCGTCACCCTCATCGCTGCGACGCTGGTCATCCCGGCAACCGTGGCGCGAATGCTGACGAACTCGTTCAGCACCATGCTCTGGCTCGCGACCGTCATCGGAGCGTCATGCGGCTTCATCGGCATGAACCTCAGCTACCACCTGGATGTCCAGTCGGGGCCAACGATCGTCCTCGTCGGGGCTAGCCTGTTCGCGGTCGTCTTCGCCTTCACCAGCCCGCGCCGTCTGCGCCGAAGGGGCGCCGGAGGCCGGGTCGCGCCTGCCTGACTCGCTCTCAGGAGGCCGCGCCCACGGGCTTTCGTCGCCGGCGCGGTGTTGTACTTGGTGCCAGGACCCCTTTCAGGAACTGGCCCGTGAACGAGTCCGAGTTGGCGGCAACGTCTTCGGGAGTTCCCGTGGCAACGAGCGCCCCTCCCCCCGACCCGCCTTCGGGGCCGAGGTCGATCACCCAGTCAGCGCACTTGATCACGTCGAGGTTGTGCTCGATCACGAGCACCGTGTTTCCTGAATCCACCAGGCGCTGAAGCACCTGAAGGAGCTTCTCGATATCGGCCAAGTGCAGCCCGGTGGTCGGCTCGTCAAGCACGTAGAGGGTGCTCCCCGTGGCTACCCGCGCAAGTTCGGAGGCGAGTTTGACCCGCTGCGCCTCACCACCGGAAAGCGTCGTCGCGGGCTGGCCGAGACGAACGTACCCGAGCCCGACATCCTCGAGCGTTTGTAGACGCCGGTGGATCTTCGGCACCGCCGCAAACGCCTCGACCGCCTCGGTAATGCTCATGCCGAGCACGTCGGCAATCGTGCGGCCCGCGTAGCGGACCTCCAGGGTCTCGCGGTTGTACCGCTTTCCCCCGCAGACCTCGCACGGCACGTAGACGTCGGGCAGGAAGTGCATCTCGATGGTGATCGTGCCGTCGCCGGCGCAGTTCTCGCACCGGCCACCCTTGACGTTGAAGCTGAACCGGCCCGGCTTGTAGCCCCGTGAGCGAGCGTCCTGGGTCATCGAGAACAGTTGCCGGATGAGGTCGAAGACGCCGGTGTAGGTCGCCGGGTTAGAGCGCGGGGTGCGACCGATCGGGCTCTGGTCGATGTCGATGACCTTGTCGAAGTGCTCGAGCCCCTCGATCGCGTCGTGGCGGCCCGGTCGCTGCGGGCGTCGCCCCAAGCGCGCGATCAACGCTTTGAGGATGACCTCGTTCACGAGCGTGCTCTTGCCCGAGCCCGAGACCCCTGTGACGCATGTCAGGGTGCCCACGGGAACGCTCACGTCAATTCCGCGCAGGTTGTGCTCGCGCGCCCCGCGGACGGTCAGCTCTCCGCGTCCGACGCGACGCGCGTCGGGCATGGCGATCACCCGTCGGCCCGAGAGGAAGCTGCCCGTCGCCGAGCCCTCGGTCGCCGCAACCTCGCTCGGGGTCCCCTGGGCCACGACAAGGCCGCCGGCCTCCCCCGCTCCCGGGCCCATGTCGATCAGGTGGTCGGCGGCGCGCATCATGTCTTCGTCGTGCTCAACCACGAGCACGGTGTTGCCCTGGTCGCGCAGCCGCTCGAGCGTGCCGATGAGCTTGCGGTTGTCGCGTTGATGCAGCCCGATCGACGGCTCGTCGAGGATGTACAGCACGCCCATGAGCCCCGACCCGATCTGGGTCGCGAGGCGGATCCGCTGAGCCTCCCCACCCGACAGCGTTCCGGCCGCGCGCCCCAGGCTGAGGTATCCGACGCCGACATCGACGAGGAACCTCAGTCGCTCGGTGACCTCGCGGATCACCCGTTCGCCGATCATCGCCTGGGTGGCGCCGAGCGTCAGCCCGGTGAAGAACCCGAGCGCCATATCAACCGACAGCTCGCAGACCTCGTGGATCGATTGGCCGGCGACCGTGACCGCCAGGCTCTCGGGTCGAAGTCGTGCCCCGTGGCAGCTCGGGCAGGGCCGCAGCGACATGAACTGCTCGACCGATTCACGCACTATCGGCGACATCGAGCTGGTGTGTTGGCGGCGCAGCTGGGGGATGACGCCCTCGAACCATCCCATCGACGAACGGTTGGCCCGGCGCGTGCCGAGGTAGAGCCGTTCACGTCGCGGCGGGCCGTTGATCATCAGGCGCTGGTGCTCCTCGGGCAGCTCCGCCCACGGAACGTCGAGATCGATCTCGTACCGGTCGGAGACCGCGAGCAGCAGCAGCTCGTAGTAATCGGTGGTGCGATCGGCCCACGGCAGCAATGCCCCCTCACGCAGGGTGCGGCTCGGCACGACGACGAGCTCGGGGTCGACCTCGGGCATGAAGCCGAGGCCGGTGCAGGCAACGCATGCGCCATGTGGAGAGTTGAACGAGAAGACCCGGGGAGCCAACTCGGCGAGCGACGCGCCATGCTCGGGGCAGGCGAACTTCTCCGAGTAGGTCCATGTGCGCTCGACGCCGCCGACCTCGGCGATATGCACGAGACCGTCACTGAGTTGGGCGGCCGTCTCGCAGCTCTCGGTGAGGCGTCGGCGCAGCTCGGGCCGCATCACCAACCGGTCGACCACCACCTCGATCGTGTGGTTCTTCTTACGGTCGAGCTCTGGCGCGTCGTCGAGCAGCATCACCGCGCCGTCGATCGCCACCCGCGTGAAGCCCTCGCCGCGGATGTGCTCCAGCACGTCTTTGTGCTCGCCCTTTCGACCCCGGACAACAGGGGCCATCACCATGAACCGCGTGCCCTCGTCGAGCTCGAGCACTCGGTCGACGATCTGCTCGACGCTCTGGCCCGAGATGGGCCGCCCGCATACCGCGCAGTGGGGTTCCCCGACGCGGGCGTAGAGCAGACGCAGGTAGTCGTAGACCTCGGTGACGGTCGCGACCGTCGAGCGCGGGTTCCGGCTCGTGGTCTTCTGGTCGATCGAGATCGCCGGCGACAGCCCGTCGATGTGATCGACGTCGGGCTTGTTCATCTGCCCGAGGAACTGGCGCGCGTATGTCGACAGGCTCTCGACGTACCGCCGCTGGCCCTCCGCATAGAGCGTGTCGAACGCGAGGCTCGACTTTCCGCTGCCCGACAGGCCGGTCACGACCACGAGCGCGTCGCGGGGCATCTCGACCGTGATGTCACGCAGGTTGTGCTCGCGGGCACCGACGACACGGATGAC
>JANLSO010000016.1:0-43418 GCA_031362405.1 Thermoleophilia bacterium
AGCTGGCCGACTGGTACGCCGAGTCGGTGATCAGCGGCGGCACCGCGGCTGAAGGATGGGTGTTCCCCGGTCGCGACGGAGGCCCCATGGATGAGGGCTCACCGAACCAGGCGCTCGATCGAGCGCTGCGCCGCGCGGGCCTGCACGATGGCGACGGGCGGGGTCTGGTGACCTGGCACGGCCTGCGCCACGGGGCCGCCAGCCACATGCTCGCGGCCGGTAAACCACTCACTGCCGTCGCCATGCAGCTCGGTCACGCCGACCCCAGCATCACCGCTCGGATCTACAGTCACCTTCTGAACGACTCGATGCTCGACGACGCCGTCAGTGCCTTCGACACTCCGCCAGAGTCGGCCACCTTGGGGGAAAGGTTGCGGGGTGCCCGGTGAAGGCCCGAGAAGTCCTTTCCTATGGGCTTTCCAGGGCCACAGACAGCCGGAATCATAATCCGCGTGTCGGGGGTTCGAGTCCCTCCTCCGCTATCCGAAAAGGCCCGCATATGTGGGCCTTTCTCATCTATTGGCCCTGCGCCCCGGTCACGGCGCAACAGGAGGAAGGCGCCGGGAGATCGGCTTCGCCACCAGAACCCGGATCGAGGTGATCGCGCCGGTCGCGGTGCGCACGGTCACCCGCACGCGGTAGTTCCCACGGCGCAGGCGCGGTGCCTTCAGCCGGACGGTCTGGTCGCCGGCGGTGAGAGCTTGGATGACCGCGGTGCCCACCGGCTTCAACCGGCCGCGACCGACTTTCACGCTGCGCCGCAGCAGCCGGATGCCGACGTTCGCGTCACCAGAAAGGGTGAAGCGGACGACCACGAACTTCCCCGAGCGGCTCGCGCGGATCCCGCTTACCCGACCGATCACGGTGACGGGTGGGGGCACGACGGGGGCAACGGAGCGAACCACGGTTCGCGCAAGGGTGGTGGCATTGCCCGCGCCATCGCGTGCGACCGCGGTGACCGGGGTCGCGCTACCCGGCGCACCGAGGGCGAGGGTCGCGGTGAAACTGCCCGCCGTGCCGGGCCGCACCGGCGCGCCATTCACCGTCAGCGAGACGATGCCCGAAGAGTCGGTGGCCACGCCCGTGACGGCGACCTGGGTGGCGTTGACGGCAACACCGTCGGCGGGTGACGACAGTGTGATGGCCGGGCCGGCAGCGTCAGTTGGGCCGCTGAGTTCTTTGCTGAAGATATCGTCGACGAGGTTCGTGTCGCCGGTCACCAAGGGGTGCGTGCCCACGTCCGAATAGGTGAAGGTCGCCTGCCCGCCGGAAGGTGAGATCACGCTCTGCAGGGCGTCATTGACCTCCTGCGCGCCGCCGGCCTTCGTGCCGACGCGCTCGGTGACTTTGGTCGAGACCGTTCGCACGTAGGCGTCGCTGGCGGCCGCGTTGCCGTCGGTGCCGGCGAGGTCCGTGGCGACCGACTCGAAGCCGACCCGTTGACCATCGGCGGAGATCGAGGCCACCTTGCTGGCCGCGTTTCCGGCTCCAGGAAGGCCGTTCTTCGCAGAAACGAGGGCGGTCACGCCCGCGATGCGATCGCGCCGGTAGACGTCGAGGTTCGCAGCGTCGTTGGCGGGGTCGAGTGCCTCGCCGGTCTGGAAGACGACGTACCGGCCATCGCCGGAGATGTCGGGCATGTTGGCGCCGTTGGCCGCCGGGAGCGCCCCGGCTGTGGTGAGATCGGCGGGTATGGTGGTTGCGGCCGCCAGATCGCGGATCGCGATGTCGTTCGCGGCGTTCGCGTCGGGGCGCGGCAGGAACAGGTTGGTTGTGTCGAGCACCGCCTCGAAGGCGACGACGTTGCCGTCGGCGCTGATCGAGGGGCGCTCCGACGTGCCATCGCTTTGGGTGCCAAGCCCATTCTGGCTGACGAGCGTCGTCGTGCCTGCGGTGATGTCGCGGACGACGACGTCCTGTTTGTTGTCGCGGTCGCCCGGGAAGAGGTTGGTCGCGACGCCGCCGGCAAAGGCCACCCGCGAGCCGTCTCCGGAGATGCTCGGGTCGCCGAGCACGCTCGCGTTGGCCTGCACACCGAGCGAGTTGACGCTCACGAGCACGAGAGCCCCGGTCTGGAGGTCTTTGCGAAAGACGTCCAGGTTTGCGTTGCTGTCACCGGCGCCGAGGTTCGTGGCGGCGGTGGCGAACACGACGTACCGGCCGTCACCGGAAATGTCGAAGCGGACGTTGAACGGCTCGGCGCCATCGACGTCGGCGTTCGCGGCTTGGCCCGCCGCGTTGACGGACGCGATGACGGTCGTGCCGAGTTGCCGGTCGCGAACGTAGAGCTGCTTCTTTCCACCGGGGGCGGTGGTGGTCAGTGCGGATGCCGAGACGAAGGCGACGTAGCGGCCGTCGGCCGATTGGGCCGAGCCTTCTGCCGCCGTCGCTCCCTGAGTACCGCTCGAGCTCACACTCACCCGTGACGTGTCGCCGGGTGCGGCCAGCGCCAGGGCCGGCACGAGGGCCAAAGCGGCGAGAACCGCGCCGTGACGGCGGCGAATCAACGGCTGAGACATCGTGAACTCCGGGGTCGTTTCTTCTTCGGCCCGTGCATCATGCGCGGCGCGTCAAGCCTCCGTCGTGACGACCGACCGCGACAACTGTCCGGTTGGATAGCTGCGGGGGTTGTAGCGTGCGGCAGATGAAGTTGTCGGAGGCGCGTTTCCCCGTAATGGCCGGCTGTCTGGCAGTGGCCCTGCGGGTGGTGCCGGCTGCCACCTCGGCGCCGAAGGACCCCGTGGTCTTCGTCGATTGCGAGGGCTCCGCGGGGGCCGCGGTCCGTCCGCAGGCGATCATTCTCGCGTGCGGCGACGAAAACGCACGGCTTGTGAACCTCCGCTGGATCACCTGGGGTGGTGCCAGGGCGACCGCTCGTGGCAGCGCCGCGTTGAACGACTGCACACCCACCTGCGTGGGTGGCCGTTCCCGGCGCTATCCGATGCGTCGCGCTCTCGGCTGTGCGGCCGCGCAACGACCTGCGCCAGTTCACGCGGCTGACCATCTCCTACACCGGGAAACCATTCCCGAATGGACGCCGCGTCATCGACGATCGGCGTGGTTGTGCGCATGCTGCCTGAGGACGTGCGCCTCGTGGGCCTGGCCACAGCGCTTGCCGCCGGGCTTGCCGTGTTGGGGCTGGGCACCACCCCGCATGCGAGGGCCAGCTGCGCCGCGGCTGTCGAGTACGGCACCACGTTTCGCCGTGGCGTTGTCTCGCCCATATGCGCCCGAGCCGCAGCTGTTTGTTCTTGGTAGTTCACCCTGCGCCGGGAAAAGCTCGCTTGGCGGGGTGCTGGCCTGCCTGCGCGCCGCCACACGCCACCTCGTCGCTGGCCCCGCTCTGATCACGCAGCCGAGCGCCACCGCAGGGAGCGTGATCCCGCTCGGTATCCACACCACGGGCGCCGCGGCCCGGAAGAACACCATCGTCGGCATGGATGCTCTCCTGCAGAAGCGGACGGCCACCGGCAGGCGGTCGATCTATCACCTCCCGTTCGGACTTCCCGACGCGAGCCCCGAGCCGCCACCGCCCGTCGCCGTCGGTGGGCGGGAGTACTTCGTGCCGTTGATCGGCTACCTCGGCACGAAGTCGCGTCCGGTGCGACTGCCCCTGGTGCCTGCGGGCCAGTACCGCATCGCCAAGCAGATAAGCCAGAACGGACGTCAGCGGTGGCTCGTCACTTACCTCACGATCCTCGATCCTCCGCCGCCGTGCGACCCGCCCTGCACCCACGGGTGAGCCGCGGTGCAGGGCCACGGGAACTACCGCTTCACCTGAAAGCGGACCGTCCCGGTGATCGTGTCGCCGTCGCTGCTGACGACCTTCCAGGCCACGGCATAGCGACCTTCGCGGTCGTTCTTGGTGCGCACCTTGACCTGGGCGGCGTTCTGCGGGTTGCGACCGAAACTCACCAGATGGTTCGTGCCACCGCGGGTCACGGTGACCGAGCGAGCCCTGCGGATCGGCTCGGCGAACGTCAGCGTGATGACGCCGGGCAGGCTTCGAACGACCGCTCCGCTCGCCGGCGATGATCTCACCAGCTCGGTGTGGCCGAGCACGGGTACGGCGGCGAGCGCGAGGGTGATGGTCGCCAAGGCCAGCGCACGGCGGCGCGGCCGTAAGCGCGCAGTGAACACGTATGTCTCCTTCGTCGATATCGAACGGATGAGGGTTCGATTCGGCGGAGGCCCGCGCACGCTCGGCAGGCGACGCAGATGGAGGGCACGTGGCCGCACGACGGGTGCGGCGTGAAGTGAAACCAGCCGCGGTGGCTCATGGCGCCGCGCCCGCAACGCCCGCACAACCACACGCCCAACGCGGACGGCAACGTCGAGCAGCCCCTCGACATGAGAGATCAGCGCGGCCAGCGCGACGGCGACACCCACGTGGAAGACCACAGCGGCCGGCCCGATGGTGGCCTAATGGTGAGCGCCGAGACCGAACGCCCACGGGGCGGCGATGATCGTCGCATGCGCCACGAACGGCAGGCCGGCAAGGAGAATCAGGCATCGAGCGAACCCACGTACGCGCCATCCGGTGCGGCGCCCAAGCAGGGTCGCGACCATCACGATCTGGCTCCAGATGAACGGCGCCCCAGCGGTCATGCCGACGTCCGGGTTCGTGAGGGCGTGTGCGCCGAGGGTCGCGCCGAGGACCCCTCCCGCCACAAGGGCCCGGCGCAGGGCACGCGCGTGGTGCGGCGACATCCTCACCTTTCGACGATTCCACGACCCGTCGACGGAGGGAAGGGGCCTACGACCGGGTGGCGCCCCACTGCTCGTCATGCACGAGCGTTCGCCAGGTGCGCCGGTTGGCCTTGATCGCCGGGGGAAGGCCCTCGGGGAATGTCTTCGGGTAGCCGAGAGGAGAGACGATCATTGGATCGACGTCGGCAGGCGCGCCGAGGATCTCTCGCAGGCGATCCTTCTCAAAGCGCTGGAACGCCGTGGTCGGAACGGTTCCCAGACCCAGCGAACGCGCCGCGACCATCAGGTTCTCCATGGCGAAAGCGAGCGAGAGTACGTCGTCGACGTGCCCACCTTCGGCCATGGGCTCGGGGTAGTTGCCGCGTGGCACCAACATCGCGACCAGCCAGACGGGTGCGATCCGGTACGTGCCGAGAATCTGCTCGGCGTAGTCGAGGGCCCACTGCTCGTGTTCGGCGGGTGAGCGCCCCTCAGCCGCGGGCCGCATGATCGCGAAGTACTTGGCGCCGCCGGCAATGACCAGATCGGCGATCTGGCGACGTCGGTCAGCGGCGCGGACGACCATCATGCTCCACGCCTGCGAGCCACCCCCGGTGGGAGCCACCAACGCCAGCTTCAGCAATCGATCGAGCACCGAGTCGTCGACCGGTTGGTCGGTGTACGTGCGCACCGCACGCCGTTTTCGAATCGCCTCCAGCGCGTCCATCTGTCCCCTGTTCTCGACGAGAGAATCCGTAGCAGCGGGAGCCTACCCCGGCGGGTCAGCCGGCGGCGGGCGGCCCTGGATCGGGGGGAGGAGTCTCGACGACAACCGCGGGAGCAACCGAAAGAACGCGGCGACTCGCCGCCCGGGCGCCGCTGTTATCGAGCACCCGAACGCCGACCGTGTACTGACCGGGAGCGGGAAAACTGCGCGAGACCTGAGGCCCCGTGGCGTCACCGAAGACCCCATCGCCGTCGAGATCCCAAAGGGTCGATGCGATCACACCATCGGCATCGCTCGAGGTGTCGGTGAAGACGACCTCTTGGTCGGGTGCCGGATTCGGTGGGGAGACCGTGAAGGCGGCCCGCGGCCCCTGGTTACCCGGTGCGCCACCCGCGCGATCCGCGACGATCGAGATTTGGTCGATCAGGAAGGCGTCGCCCTGGGCCGCTCCGAGCTGTGTCGCGTGAACGTCGAGGGTCGACCCGGGAACCTTGGCGATCATCGCGACGAAAACGGGCTGGAACCTGTCGCTCAGCAGCACAGCCGCGCCCGTGCTTTTCCGGGCGAGGTCCGAGTCGGACCACTCCCGCAGCGTCAGACGGACCCGCTTGCCGATCGACGACGGCTCTGCAGCGCGCACGTATGCGCGCGCGACGTAGACGGTGCCGACCACCGAGGGTGCAACCGAGTCGGGAACATCGTCGATCGTGAACGCGGATCCACCACGTTGCTCGACGCGCGCGGCGAAGCCCCCATCGGGCGCATCGGCTGCGGCGACGCGGCTGACGGTTCCCTGCCACGACGCCCAGCCGCGCGCCGATGCCTCGAACGACGGGTTCGCGGTGAGATTGCCGGCCGGGATCGCCGCGGCCGCCGCCGGTGCCTCGACGACAGCGGGGGCTTGCGCGATGTCAGGAGCCGCGAACGCAGCGGCACCGCCAAGTGCCACAGGGCAGATCACGGCGACCGCAATGAGGGATGTGTACCCGCGCAGGGCGCGACGTCGGACCGCCATGCTCGGCACGGTACGGCGTCAAGCGACTATCGGAACCCCCCGATGGTCCAGGAGGGCGCCGGCCGCGGGCGCAGACCCGGGAGGGTCAAGCTGACGGCGATCGAGGTCGATTCATTTCGTGTGAGACCGCGCACCTTCACCCTCGCCGCTGTTCTGGCGATAGCCATCGCGGGCGTCGGCCGAGCCCAAGCACCGCCGACCGGGTACGAGTGGGCGCGCCCCGCTGCGGAGCGCATGAGTGCAACCGGGGTGTTGATTCCTGGTGGAAGTGCCGATCTCGGGCGGCCGGCGACCCGTCGGGAGTTGGCCCGCGGGTTGGTGCTGGTCCTGGCGCGACGCGGAATCACCGCGACCGGCGCAGATGCGAATCGACAACTTGCCGACGTCGTGGCGACCGACCCGGATCGCACCGCCATCGCCTTGAGCGTTCGGCGTGGTCTTCTTCGTCTGCGGGCGGGGGCCGCCGATCCGGATGCCGCCGTAACGGCCCGCGAGACGCACCGGGCGATGACGCGGGCGCTTGGCCTGCAGCCCGAGCTGGTCGGCTTGACGCGGATCGCGACTGACGACGGCACACGCATGCGCATCCCGCCGGGCTTCGCTGCCGAGGTGCTCGTGCGCGAGCTCGGTCTGCGCCACAACTACCTCGAAACCGAGGATGGTCTGGAGCGAACCAGCATCGAACCACTACCCGTTGCGGATCTCACGGCCATGGTCGATCGGGCGGCCTCGCTCGAACCATGGCGACTCGCGGCGTTGGCGCCCTACCGGCAGGTGACGCTGCCCGCCATGACCCCAGCCCAGCGCACGGTGGTGGAGGCCGCGCTCGCCCAAGTGGGGCAGCCCTACGTCTGGGCCGGCGACTGGCCCACGGTGGCATCGCCGTGGGGGGCCCAAGCGCACGGCGGGTTCGATTGTTCCGGGCTGGTGTGGATGGCGTTCAAGGGAGCGTCGTCGTCGGCAAGGCACGACCTGGGGGCGGGGATCCGCGGACGCACAGCCGACGATATGGCGCGCGAGGCCCCGGCCGAGCGCGTCGCGGCCAACAGCCTGGCCGCCGGCGACCTCGTGTTTTTCGGAGAACGTGGCGCGGCGACCCCGCGCGGCGCGATCGCTCATGCAGGGCTTTCTTTGGGCGGCGGATGGATGATCCACTCGTCCGGCTCGCGGGCAGGGGTCTCGATCTCGCGTCTCGACACGTACTGGCCAACGGCGCTTGCCTGGGGACGGCGCCTGCCGAGTCTAGGCGGGCTTCCTGCCATCGCATCACCGGCACCACCGGTGAGCTCACCTCCGCCGCCCACCCCTGAAACACTCAACCCAGGGCGACGGTGACGATCGGTGTCGATGTCGGGGCGGCCGTGTTGTCGAGGCGCTCGGGGGTGATCGCCAAAGCGGTCGCGCCGTCGAGCTGCTCGGCCATCGCGACAAGGTCGCCGTTGGCCTTCATCCCGAGGAAGCCCGCTGAAACCGGGCCCTTCGGACCGATCACCCAGAGCTCGTAGGCCGTTCCGGCGGGCACGCGGGGAAGCCCCGACAGACGCACAACCGCGGTGCCATCGGGCAGGACCCGTGCATCCCCCTGTGCCTTCGGCACCGCTGCGCTGGCCTGCACGGTCAGGCTCCGTCCACGGCTCGGGTCGTCAGCACCGGTGACGAGGTTCCACGTCAGAAGGCCGATCGCAACGGCTGCAAGGCCTCCGGCAAGCGCTGGCCACGCGCCGGCCTGCCGCCACGACGGCCAGGCGAACCGCCCGTGCTCACGCGGGGTACGGGCGCGTCGCAGCGCAGGCTGCTCAGCCCGAACCGCATCCATGATCGAGCCCTTCAGCTCGCTCGGAGGGTCGATCTGCGGCACCGAGAGGGCCATCGCCGCGGCGGCCGAGCGCAACTCGGCAAGCTCGCCGTGGTAGGCGGGGTTCTCGGCGATGAGCCGATCGGCCCCGGCGACCTCATGGGGTTCGGCGATGCCCAGCGCGACGGCGACGAGGAGATCGCGGTGGTCGTCGTTCGTGCTCATGAGGCCAGGAACTCCGGTCCGGCGAGACCACGACGCAGTCGATCAAGACCGAGACGCATGCGGCTTTTCACGGTTCCCAGCGGCAGATCGAGCATCTCGGCGATCTCGTGATGGGTGAACCCTCCGAAGTAGGCGAGCCGCAGAACGCGCTGCTGGTCGTTGGGCAGCTCGCCGAGCTCGGCTCGAACGGTACCCGCCAGAACGCGATCGGCCGCCTCATCGGCTGCGTCAGGAGCAACAGGGTCGACGCGGGCCACCTGCTCGAGAGCCTCTTGGCGACGATTCATTGCCGACGCTGTGCGGAGGCGATCCACCCCACGGTGGTGCACGATCGACAGGACCCAGTTCCGGACGCTGCCAAGCCCCGGCGCATAGCCGCGTGAACCACGCCAGACGGCGAGGAAGGCGTCTTGCACAAGGTCTTCCGCGGCGCTGCGGTCGCCGACCAGGCGGAACGCCAGCGAATAGGCGACACGCGAGTGGCGGTCGTACATCACCTCGAACGCCGCCGAATCGCCCTCACGAACGAGCGCGAGGAGGTCTTCGTCGGAGAGACGACCAAGATCGGTGGAGATACGTCGGCGGGCCATCGAAAGGGTCTACGAAGCACGTCGGCAAATGGATCACCCGACGAGCATCACACGCTCTAGAGCGACCATTGGCGGCGGCGGATGACCTCGATGACCTCATCAAGGGTGTAGGCGCGTGTGTAGCGGCGTGCGCTACCGCTGACGGAGACACCAAGGTGCGTCTCGATGAGCGTCGTCGGGTGCCCCTCGAGGGCCATCTCCGCCGCGCAGGCGTACCTCAGGCCCAGCGGATGGACACGCTTGGAGATATCCGCCTTGCGCGCCAACCGCGGCAGCAGCTCGCGAACATATGCGGCCTTGATTGGCTCGCCGGCGAGTGTGCAGATCAGTGGGCGGTCATCGGGCGCGCCGATTCGCTCGCGGCGCACAAGCCAGCGCTGAATCAATTCAATGGTGAGATCATCCATCGCGGCGACGCGACCGATGCCGCCCTTGCGTGCGGGCACGTTGACGGTACCGCGTTCGAGGTCGAGTGCCGCCGGCTCCACGCCGAGAGCTTCCCCGGGGCGGAGCCCACTGCGGTACATCAGCGCAATCAATGCGCGGTTACGAACTCCGGTGGGCGCCCGATTCGACGCGGCGCGAATAACCGCCCGGGCCTCGTCAGAGGTGAGGAGTTTCTCTCCCTGCTCGGCACCGGGCACCGGCCGAGGACTCGGCGTGAGCGTTCCATCGCGCGTCGCCGTGAACTCTGGAGTTACGATGTCCTTCCTTTCCGCTTGTCGGCGGGGGTTCATCGGGGTTTCCTTCGGGGAAGTATCTCAGCCGACGAGACATCCCCGCTGCGGGAATAGATACGGAACCTGTCATTCGATGTTTCTTGCGTCGCATCGCCCGCCCATCCGCCCCACGAAGATGTGTACGTTGCCGCGCTCAAAGGGAAAGCTTCGCGGGTGAAAGAGTCCGGGGATGGACGCGTCGCTCGACAGACACCGCTCATGATGGAAACCATGGAAAGACCCCACCTGGCATGACCGAAAGCCCCGATCTCTACGGACCACTGCTCGCGACGGCACGCGCTTTGGTGATGACGTGCGTCCTCGGGCCTGCGACCGACGTGGCGCATGGCGACCTCGCCAGCGAGGCGGGAAGCGAGGCACGGGCGGCCGCGGCCGCGCTGGATCACATCGGCTGGCCGGGTGAGAGCTTGGGCGGCACCGTGCTGACCGGCGATGAGCGCAGCATCATCCGGCGGGCGGCGCTGGCAGGCCTCGCGGCGAGCGCCGAAGCCGTTCAGGAGGCCGCCGACGCGGGGATGGCCAGCGATGGCGCGTGGTCGGGCGGCGATGCCATCACGGAAATCGACGGAATCGTTGCCCTTCTCGATCAGGTCGGATGGCCCGAACAGGCGGCGCCGGCTCAGCGCCTGCGCCTCGGGGCACCCCTGGCACCACCCGTCGCCGGCGGCCAGGCGGCAAGCCACGCCGGCGGGGACGATCCGCTCGAACCACTCCACGACGCATTTCTGGTGGTTGGACCCGACGGAGTAATCGTCGGCGCCTGCCCGCGCTTCTGCACGATGACGGGCTTCGACCGCGCACAGCTCGTGGGACGCGGGGCCCCGTACCCACACTGGCCCGACGAGAACGCGGGCTGGATGAACGACATGCTCACCGACCAGCTCACTCGGGCGCGTTCGGTCGAGGGAGTGACCGTGGGACGCCGACGCGATGGCTCGCACTTCGTGATGAGGGTGATCAGTACGCCCATCCTCGCAACGGATGGCACGCTCGTGTGCCTCATGCTCGTCGTCTGCGACGACCGCGCACGGCGGCAGGCCAGCCGCGCGTTGCTGGAGAGCGAAGTGCGCTTTCGGGAACTCACCGACGCCCTGCCAGTACCCGTCTGGTTCGTCGGAATCGATGGCACCGTCCGGCAGAACCGCGCCGGGCAGGACGCCTTCGGCGTGGCCGAGGTTACCCCCTTGAGCGTCTGGTGGGCCCTCGTCGATGTCAACGATCGAGCACGCGTTCAGGGGCTGATCGAGGCCGCCATGTCGGAGGAACGATCGTTCGTCACCGAGTGCCGCATCACAACGCGCGGCCTGATGCACCGTGTCAGGGTGTCGGGGCAACCGCGCCGCGGCGGCGACGGCGCTTTCCTCGGCTACTCGGGAACGACCATCACCCTTTCACCGCCGGAGTCACACCTGTTCCAGGATCTGTCTGCCCCGATCACGTGGCTGACCACCCCCGACGGAGAGATCGGCTTTGTCAGCGCGGGCGCCGCGACCTTCTCCGGCGGTGCGGCCGGTGCATTCCCCGCGGGTGGGTTCTGGGCGATGGCACACCCCGACGACCGAGAGGCTGCCACGGCCGCGCTCACGAGGGCTCACCAACAGGAACACATCGTCGAGGTCACAATGCGCGCACGCCGCAACGACGGCGCCTGGCGACAGCTGGCGATCAGCGCCGAACCGCGGTTCGAAGACGGCCGATTTGCCGGGCTCGTCGGATCGATGCTCGATCTGGGCGGAGTCGAGTAACTACACCGCGGCCGTGCGGTTGAGCATTTCATCCACCCGGGCACGCAGCTCCCGGTGACTGAATGGTTTCTTGATGTAACCGTCGGCGCCGGCGTCACGACCGGCGGTGACGTCGACCTCCTGTGAGCGGGCCGTCAAAAGGATGATCGGCATGGTCCGGGTGCGGGCGCTGCGCCGCAGACGGCGGGTCAGCTCGAGGCCGTCGATGCCGGGCATGGCGACGTCGAGCACCGACAGATCGGGCTGCTCCTTCTCCACCAGCTCAAGGGCACTCAGCCCGTCTCGTGCGACGATGGCGCGGTAGCCGGCGCGGCGCAATCGGAATGCCACCAGCTCGAGAACGTCTTCGTCGTCGTCGGCCACAAGCACCGTGGGTGCGCTCGGATGCAGGTCGTTCATCGGTTCGTCCCGGTGGGTTGCACGAGTGTCGTGCGCCCGGTCTCGGCAAACCCCGGCGTCGACTTGACCGCGCGGGTCGGCTCAGGGAGGGGCGATGGCGCGGGCGGCGGCGAGAAGCCTCGTTTCGGCGCCATCAAGCGCAGCGCGCGAGGCCGCAACCCACGCGCGCACCGATGCGGCGTGAGAGCGGCACTCCTGAACCATGGCGATCACCTCGCCCGGCGCACTCCCGCCGCTTTGCGGACGTGTCAGGGCGCTTTGGGCGGGGTCCAACGCGGCGGCCAGGGCGGCTGTCGGCAACGTGATTTGCCGTCCCGTGATCACCCGCGCCGCAGCGGTGACCTCCGCGGCGGTGAGGTCGGCAACCGGTAGATCGGCCTCGACGCGCTGCCGAACAGCAAAGCCGACGACCTTGTGCGCGGTGCGGTAGTCGAGGCCGCCCTCGATCGCGACGGCGTCGGCCACATCAGCAGCCGCCGTAAAGCCACGGCGAGCGACCTCGCCCCAGCGGTCGGCGTCGATGCTCAGCCCCTCGAGTACCTTCGCCAAAAGGTCGGCCACGACGATCGATTCCTCCACCAGTCGCGGTACCGCGCCGTTGAGATGCTGGAAGTGATCGGTGCGCGCCGAGCCGGTGTGGAGGGTCGTGAGAACTCCCGCCAGTTCCCCCGCCGAGATGCCGGCCTGTGTACGGACAACCGCGAGGGCGTACGGGTTGCGTTTTTGCGGCATCAAGGCGCTTGCGCGGCTGTGGGCGTCGGCGAGCTCGACGATTCCGAACTCCTGGCTGGCGAGGATCTCGAAATCTTGAGCGAGCTGCGAGGCGTGCGTGCAGGCCATCGCGATGGCGGCGATCAGCTCGACATAAGTATCGGCGTGCCACATCGCGTCTTTGGTGTGGCGGACCAGGCCCGACGCGCCGAGCAGCTCGGCGAGCCGGTCGCGATCGAGGGGCCAACGTGATCCGGCGCTCCCGCCGACACCGGCGACACTCAGGGCCAACTGAGCCTCGACTCCGCGAAGGCGTTCCGAATCACGGACCACCGGGTAGGCATACGCCAAGAGCAGATGGCCGACGGTCGAGGGCTGGGCGGGCTGCAGATAGGTGTAGTCGGCGGCGAGGTCCTCGGCATGGCGCTCCGCATGCGCGGCCAGCGCGTCGATTGCGTCAGCCAGGTGCATGGCCAGATCGCCGGTGCCACGACGGGCCACCAGACGCAGGGCAACGCGGAAGGCTTCGCGACGCGGCCGGCCCGCCGACAGCCATCCGGCCGACGCCGCACCGATGCGGCGCGTCAGCTCGGCTTCACGTGAGTTGAAAGCGTCTCCGAGGGCGGGTTCCCACGGGAAAGAGTCGGGAGGGATCTCGTGAAGTTCGAGCAGCCCCCCAAGCAGAGCCCGAGCGGTCGGTTCCTCGAGGGCACCGCCCTCGACGAGAGCAACCGAATGGGCCAGGTCGGCGAATGAAAGGGCCCGCGCCAAGCGGGGAGCATGTGAGATCTCGGCCGCGTAGCCGGCGGCGACGAGCTCGGGCGCCGGCCCTCCGACGAGGCGGCCGCCGCGTCCGAGATAGTCGCCCCTACCTATTGGGGCGTGGCCGGCAGCTCGGAGACCTCGGTGAGAACCGGGCCGACGCCCGACACCTCGAGCAGGCGACGCACGGCATCCGATGGTTGGTAGATGCGCACGTCGGCCGCGCCCTCGCGGCTGCGCTCGTTCGCCGCCAGCAGCGACCCGAGGCCGCGGCTGTCCATAAAGGTCACACCGGCAAGGTCGACGTACACGGTGCCTGAACCTCGCTGGGCATCGGTCAATTCACGTGAGACCTGGGGCAGCGACAACGCATCGAGCACACCGCGTACGCGCACGAGCGTTCCTTCGCCGCACGGGCCGACCTCGACCACCACATGTTCATCAGTCATCTCTGCGGACACTACCATCGGACCTGCCTCGCGCCGGCGCCGCGTGTACCGTATCTGGGCTGTCGGAACCCGAAGGAGCGTGTCGATGAAGGGTCTTCCCATCTGGATGTTGGCGTGCCTGGCCGCGCTCGCGGCCCTGCTGACGTTTTTGGGCTTCGAGGAGCGGCACGAGATCAGCATCCTGCCCATGCTCGTCGGCGCCCTTTGGCTACTCTTCACGCTTGCCTCACTCGGTGCCGGTCTGCGCGGAGCGATCGCCCCCGACGCCGAATAGCGCTCGCCTGGTCGCTAATCTGGGCGGCATGCCTACGAACCCGTATGACCGCCCGAGCGACCCCGCCAAGCGGCACAGCGCCGCAATGACGGACGGTCCCGACCGCGCTCCGGCGCGGGCGATGCTCAAAGGCACCGGCTTTACCGACGACGACCTCGCCAAACCGATCATCGGCGTGGCGACGACGTGGATCGAGACGATGCCGTGCAACCTGAACCAACGCGACCTCGCCCAGCACGTCAAGCGCGGGATCCGCGAGGCGGGCGGCACGCCCATGGAGTTCAACACGATCGCCGTTTCCGACGGCGTGTCGATGGGCACCGAGGGTATGCGCGGTTCGTTGGTCTCCCGCGAGGTCATAGCTGACTCGATCGAGCTGGTCGCGCGCGGACACAGCTTCGACGGGTTGGTGTGTCTGGTCGGCTGCGACAAGACGATTCCGGCCGCCGTAATGGCGTTGGCGCGCCTGGATATCCCCGGTGTCGTTCTCTACAACGGGTCGATCGCCCCGGGCCGCTACAAGGGCCGCAACGTGACCATCCAGGACGTCTTCGAGGTGGTCGGGGCGCACAACGCCGGCAAGGTGAGCGCCGCAGAGGTCCACGCCCTCGAGTCGGTGGCGTGTCCGGGTGCGGGTGCCTGCGGCGGCCAGTTCACCGCGAACACGATGTCGATGGCGCTCGACCTTCTGGGTATCAGCCCGGCGGGTCTGAACGGCGTCCCGGCACTTCGCCCCGAAAAGGACGAGGCCGCTGCCGAAGCCGGACGGATCGCCATGGATCTTGTGCGACGTGACGTGCGCCCGAGCCAGATCATCACCCGCGAGGCGGTCGAGAACGCCATCGCCGGCATCGCGGCGAGCGGCGGTTCGTCGAACGGTGTGCTGCACATGCTGGCGATTGCTCGCGAAGCCGGGATCCCCCTGACCATCGACGAGTTCGACACGATCGCCGATCGCACCCCGATCGTCGCGAGCCTGACTCCGGGCGGCAAGTACGTGGCGACCGACCTCTACCGCGCAGGTGGCGTTGCCCTGGTTACGCGTGAGCTGCTGAAGCGAGATCTTCTCCACGCTGACGCGGTGAACGCGGACGGCCGCACGCTCACTCAGATCGCCGCGGCGGTCGAAGAAGAAGCCGGCCAGCAGGTGGTCGTCGACATCGACTCGCCGCTGTCGCCGAACGGCGGCCTGGCGATCCTGCGCGGAAACCTCGCACCCGAGGGCTGCGTCGTGAAGCTGGCCGGCCACGAGCGGCGTCTGCACACGGGCCCGGCGAAAGTCTTCGAAAGCGAAGAGCAGTGCTTTGCCGCGGTAAAGGCCCATCAGATCAGTGCCGGTGACGTGATCGTGATCCGCTATGAGGGCCCGGCCGGTGGCCCGGGAATGCGCGAAATGCTGGCCGTCACGGCGGCGATCGTTGGGGAAGGGCTCGGCGAAGAGGTCGCTCTGATCACCGACGGGCGTTTCAGCGGTGCCACTCACGGCTTCATGGTCGGCCACATCGCCCCGGAAGCCTTCCGTGGCGGGCCGATCGCCGCCGTGCAAGACGGCGACCTGATCACCCTCGATGTCGCGTCCCGTGAGCTTCGGGTCGCCCTCACCGACGACGAAATCGCCGCCCGCCTGGCGTCATGGACCCCCCCCACGCCCCGCTACACGACCGGGGTGTTTGCCAAGTACGTTGCTCTTGTGTCGTCGGCCTCGGAGGGGGCCGTTACGCGCCCCCAGTAGTCGCGTGCAGAGATCTGTGCCGGGGACCGATCTCTGCACTCACGCCCGCCGACAACGAGAGGGCCGTGGTGGCACACGCAAAAGACACCTACAGCCACGGCCATCACGAGTCGGTTCTACGCAGCCATAGCTGGCGCACGGCCGCGAACTCTGCCGGTTACCTCTTGCCCTATCTGCGCGCCGGCACGGATCTCCTCGATGTCGGCTGCGGACCGGGCACCATCACCTGTGACCTCGCGGCGCACGTCGCGCCGGGGCGGGTCGTGGGCATCGATGCGGCCGCCGACGTCGTGGAGGTGGCGCGTGCTGCTGCGGGGACGACCGGGGTGTCGGTCGAGTTCGCCATGGGTGACACCTACGCGCTTGACTATCCCGACGAAGCGTTCGATGTCGTCCACGCGCACCAGGTGCTCCAGCACCTCACCGACCCGGTGCGGGCCCTTGGCGAGATGCGCCGGGTGCTTCGCCCGGGAGGTATCCTTGCGATCCGCGACAGCGACTACTCGGGGATGGCCTGGGCCCCGCGGGAGCCGCTGATGGACCGCTGGATGGCCGTCTACCAGGAGATCACCGACCGCAACGGTGCCGAGGCCGATGCCGGGCGCTTCCTGCTCGGTTGGGCGCATGCCGCGGGGTTTGCCGATGCCACGGCCACGAGCTCGACGTGGACTTTCTCGGGTCAGGATCGCGGCTGGTGGGGGACCACCTGGGCGGCACGTGTTCGTTCGTCGGACTTCGCGACCCAGGCCGTCGCCTACGGCATCTGCGACGCGCAGGAACTCGAGGAGATCGCCCGGGCATGGGAGCGGTGGGCCGAGCATCCCGACGGCGTGATGATCATCGTCGCCGGCGAGGTCATCGCCCGAAAGTAGGCGGGGCGGGGATGAGACGTCCCCTGCGCTCAAGTCGGCGGGCATCGTGCCGACGACGCACGCGTGCCCCGTCTCACTGCGCCCCGCTCGAGGTTCCTCCGTCGCCTTCACATCGCCGTGCTCGCCCTCACCGCAATCGTCGCGCCATCGATCGCGCAGGCCGGCCCGCCGGCGGGCTTCACCCTGCGGACGATCGCCGCCGGTTTCGAGCTTCCGACCGCGTTCGCCCACGCGCCCGACGGACGGATCTTCGTCGCCGAGAAATCCGGGCGAGTCATGGTGGTCGAGCGAGGCGTCAACCGGGTCTTCCTCGACCTGCGTGCCGAGGTGAACTCCGGTTCAGACGGCGGCCTTCTCGGCCTGGTGCTCGACCCTGATTTCGCCGCGAACGGAAGGGTGTACGTGATGTACACCCGCGATCCGCGTCCGGGCTCCGACCGGGACGTTCCGTCGGAGGAGATCATCGCCAGCTACGCGCCGACGACCTCCGACCGCAACGGCGGGGATCCGGCGAGCCAACGTCGGCTGCTCGGTGGCGTCTCGGTGGCCCGGCTGTTCCACGCCGGCGGTGGGCTCGACTTCGACGCCCGTGGGCGCCTGCTGGCCAGCATCGGCGACGGCGCGAACTGGGTCGATGTCGACCCCCGGGCGCTCGCCAGCCAGGATCCCGACAACCTCGCGGGAAAGGTCGTGCGCATCGACCCGGTCACCGGGGCGGGCGTCACCGACAACCCCGGCTATGAGCCGCTCAACCCGAACTCCGTGCGCTCGAGGGTCATCGCCCGTGGGCTGCGGAACCCGTTTCGCCTGAATGTCGACGACGCGACCGGCCTCGTCTACGTGGGTGACGTGGGATGGAACGACTGGGAAGAACTGAACGTGATCGACCCCGCCGGGGCTCCCGGCCGAGAGCGCAACTTTGGCTGGCCGTGCTTTGAGGGTGGCGACACCGGGCCGCAGACCCAGGCGGGGTACACAACCGACCGCGAGACCGCCTCCGCGTGTGCCGCGCGCATCGCCGAGGGTTCGACCGGCCCGGTGTTCGCCCGACGCCACGGGGGCGGCAACGCGTCGATCACCGGTGGTCCGGTCTACCGGGCTGAGGCCTTCGGCGCTCCGTACCAGGGGGCCGTTTTTCTTGCCGACTACGCACGTGACGAGTTCATCGTGGTCCGCCCCGACGGGGGCGCTGAGAGCTTCGGAACCGCCGGCAACTGGGGCAACCCGGTCGACATCGATATCTCACCCCGGGGAACCATCACCTACGCGGCGATTGCCGCCGGAACCATCCGCGAGATCGCCCCGCGCGGCGCCAACCAGCCGCCCACCGCGGTGCTGACTGCCACACCCGACACCGGTCAACCGCCCTTGGCCGCACGCTTCGCAGGTTCCGCGTCGAGCGACCCCGACCCCGGCGCCCGCCTGTCCTACACGTGGGACTTCGGTGACGGCAGCGCCGGCGCGACCGGCTCCACGGCGACCCACACTTACACCGCGCGCGGCTCGTTCGTCGCATCGCTGACCGTCACCGACGAGCAGGGGGCCACCGACACCGCCACGCTGCCCGTCGACGTCGGTAATACTCGCCCGACCGTCACGATCAAGATGCGCGGTGGTGATGCCACGTACCGGGTTGGCGACCATCTGCCCTTCACGATCTCGGCGTCGGATCCGGAGGATGGTGCACTCTCCGGGGCACGCGTGACCTGGCAGGTCGTCACCCACCATCTCGAGCACCGCCACTACGACGCGACGCGCACGGGTACCTCAGGAGAACTCGACACCGATTTCCACGGTGACGACAGCTTTCTCGAGCTGCGGGCAACGGCCGTCGATTCGCTGGCCGGAGCACGCACCACCACGCTGACCATTCGGCCCCAGACACGGCCCCTAGCCGTGGTGAGCGATCCCCCCGGAGCGCCGTTCGTCCTCGATGGCCAGGCGCACGTCGCCCCCTACGGCAGGGAGGCCGTCATCGGGGGAACCCACACCCTGACGCCCCCCGCGACCACACCGATTGCAGGCGTGAGCTACCGGCTCGCGGACGTACGCGACGGCGCGGCGCCGGTACTCGCACCGCATGGGTTCGCGATGGGCGACGCCGCCCGGATGATCACGCTGCGCTACGCCTCAGGGCAGGCCGGCCTCAGCCCATTCGAATCGGGAAACCTGCCCTCGGGGCAGGCACCTTCCGGCCGTACCCCGAGCTCGCGGTCGGGCCTTGCGATCTTTCATCTGCGTGTCACCCGCGTCGGCGCCGCGCTGCGTGTTCGCGCTCGCCTCACACGCGCGGTGACCGTGCGTGTCGCGGTAGAGGTTCGGGTTGGCCAGCGCTGGAAGGCAGTTGCTCGCCGACGGATAACGGGGGCGCTCATCGCCATCGACGTGCCGTACCGGTCCGGGCAGCGGTTGCGACTCCGGATTCCTTCGACCACGGGTTCGCCCACCGTGATCGTCAGGCTGCCGACGCCTCGTCGGCGGGCAGGGTAAAGCAGACCCGCGCCCCGCCGCCGTCGCGGTTCTCGGCCCAGATCCGACCTCCGTGGGCCTCGACGAGGCCGCGGGCGATCGCCAGCCCCAGCCCAGCGCCTGCGCCGTCGCGTACCCGGGCGCGGTCGCCCCGCCAGAAGTGATCGAACATCTGGCGGATCGCCTCGGGGGCCAGCCCTTCGCCGGTGTCTTCGACGGAAAGGCGCACAAGGTTCTCGTCACGCAGGACGACGAGCGATACGTGCCCGTCGCGGGGGGTGTGTCGCAGCGCGTTGCGCACGAGGTTGTCGAGGACGCGTCCCACCTTGTCGGGGGCGCAGCGGACAGCCGGGATGTCGTCGGCGATCTGCGAATCGAGATGCACGCGGCGGGCGTCAGCCTCGGCCTCGACTCCGCGCAGGCAGGCCTCCACGAGCGACTGAACAGGTGCCGGACGCATCTCGAAGTTGATCGCGCCGGCATCCAAACGCGCGAGCTCGAAGAGGTCTTCGATGAGGCCACCCAAGGCGTCGACCTGGGCGTGCATCGCGGGCAGGTAGTGGTCGGCCTCGACGATGCCGTCTTCAACGGCCTCGATCATCGCCTGCAGTGAGGCCAGCGGAGTGCGCAGATCGTGTCCCGCCCAGGCGACGAGCTGACGCCGCGAATCGAAGAGGTCCTCGACGTGTTCGGCCATGGTGTTGAACGAGGCGGCGAGGGCATCGATCTCGGCGGGCCCACCTCGAGGGGCACGTGCCGAGAGCTCGCCCGCGGCCATCGCCGCCGGCGCGGCGCGCAGACGGGCGATCTGGTGTGTGAGGGAACGCGCCAACACCAACGCCCCGACCAACGCCGCGAGGGCCGCACCGCAGGCCGCGATGACGATCGACAGGTCGTGGCCTTCGAACATGACGAATCCGGTGGCGAGGACCGCCGCGAGGGGCAGCGTCACCGCGAGCAAAGCGAAGGCGACCAACTGCATCGCGAGCGTCGGCAAATGGCGTATCGCGAACGCCGCGATGATGCCCACGGCGAGTGTCGCCGCCGCCAGCTCAAGGGCGAAGAGGATCACGCCAGGACCGCCGGCACGAGCCGGTACCCCACTCCCCAGACGGTCTCGATGAGCATCGGGTTCGACGGGTCGTGCTCGAGTTTTTCGCGTAGACGGCGTACATGAACGGTCACGGTGCCGGTATCACAGGCCGGGAGGTGCCCCCAAACGCGGTCCATCAGGTGATCGCGTGAGAATACCTGCCGCGGATGTTTCGCGAGAAACCAGAGGAGGTCGAACTCGCGCGCGGTCAGCCGGATGTCGCGACCCGCGTGGCGAATCTCCCGCGTGCCGACGTCGATCTCGAGATCGCCGTGGACGATGCGCTCAGGCGACGGGTCGAGTGCCGAACGACGCAGCACGGCGCGCACCCGGGCGACCAGCTCGCGTGGTGAGAACGGTTTGGTGACGTAGTCGTCGGCGCCGAGCTCGAGGCCGACGATTCGATCCGACTCTTCCCCGCGCGCGGTGAGCAGGATCACGGGCAGCCGCGACTCGCTGCGGATACGGCGACAGACCTCGAGGCCGTCGAGGCCGGGCAGCATGACGTCGAGCACGACGAGGCTCGGGGAATCGCGGGCGAGCGACAAAAGGGCCTCGGGGCCGTCGGCGGCCTCGACCACGTCGAGACCCTCGCGGCGCAGGTACCGACAGACCACATCGCGCACGACCGGCTCGTCGTCGACCACCAAGACAGGACCCGTCATCTCGCGGCCATCGCGTGTCATCCGCACTCCGAGTTGTCGCATAAGACGTGACCGTAGAGCCGGCGGCTTACGGGAACGTTACGACGCGCGGGTCGACTCGCCTAAAGCGCGGGAGCGTACCTCGCGAGCTGCGCGGTGATGATCGTCATCTGACCAGTTGCCACGAGCACCCCGAAAATAATGAGCGTCACCGCCCCGGCGGCGCTGACCACCCGCATATGGCGCTTCACGAAGCTCATCGCGGTGGTCGCTTGGTGGAAGAACAAGCCCGTGAGAAGAAGTGGCAACCCGATGCCCAGGGAGTAGACGAACAACAATGACGCGCCGAGGCGTGCGCTGCCGGCGGTGAGGGCCAGGGTCAGCGCGACGCCGAGGGTCGGTCCGAGGCAGGGCGTCCAGCCGATGGCGAAAACGGTACCGGCAAGGCACGCACCGACAAGCGTGGCGGGCCGGCTGGTCAGGCGGAAGCGCCGTTCACGCATCAAGAACATCGGGACGCCCTTGCCCAATAGCAGCAGGCCCATGAGCACGATGAACAGGCCGCCGACAAGCTCGAGGGCGTGACGGTGCTCGAGCAGGACGTTGCGTCCAAAGAGCCCGGCCCCGGCGCCGAGCAGCGTGAAGGTCGCCGCAAAACCGGCGACGAACGCCAGGGTCGGAACCACGACCGCCCAGCGCCGTGAGATGCGCTCCTCGAAGCCCACGCCGGAGATGAACCCGAGGTAGGCCGGAACGAGCGGCAGGACGCACGGCGAAAGGAACGAGACGAAACCCGCCGCGAAGGCGATGGAATACGAGACGGGGTCGGCACCGAGCACCCGCAAAGGATCGCACGACCGACGCGATGCGGCGAGCGGCGATTGTCATCGGCTCGACCCGGCCGTCCCCACCGACATACGATGGAGACCAGCCCCGAAAACTGAGGAGTTTCGATGACGCGATGCACCCTCCCGCTCATCGCCGTGACCGGGCTCGCCTTAGGCCTGTGTGCCAGTACGCCGGCCGTCGCGAAGGTCGTGCGTGGCTGCAGCATCGTGGGATCACCGACAAAGTCGGTCCACACCGTTTGCCCGAGAGTCGATCTGCGCGGCGTGAACCTCGCCAGGACCGACCTGCAGTACGCCGTCTTCACGGGTGCGATTCTCGATCGGGCCAACCTTTCGGGAGCCAACCTCAACGGCGCCGTGCTCAACGACGTGCATGCGGTGCGCGTCAACCTGACCGGCGCGCTGATGCATCAGGCCTATCTGGTCGAGGCCAACCTCACCCGCGCGCGGCTCGTTGGTGCGCATCTTTTCAGCGCTCATATGTACGAGGCGAAATTGGCCGGAGCGCACTTATCGGGGGCGTATCTCAACGGCGCGCAGCTCGCCGAGGGCAATCTGCGTGGCGCGGATCTTCACGCGGCCGATCTCTCGCGCGGCCACTTCTACGACTCTGACTTCACCGGAGCGGATCTGCGCGACACGCAGTCCTACAAAGCCGACTTCACGGGCAACCTGATGGAAAGGGTGAAGCTCGATCGCGCCGACCTCGCCGGTGCCGATTTCACGAAAGCGCATCTGGCCGGAGCAACCCTGTCGGGATCGTCTCTCGCCGGCGCGTTCTTCAATCGCGCAGACCTGACCGGTGGCGACTTGTCGGGTGTGCATGCGTTCGGTGCCGACTTCTTCCGCACGAATCTGACCGACGGAAACCTGCGCGACGCGGACTTCACCGGGGCAAACATGACCGGAGCAACCCTTGCCGGCGCCGACACCACGGGCGCGATCTTCACGGCTGCCGTACGCTGACGCGCCACCGTCAGCGCCCTTGTCAGCCTTGCGCTGGTGGTGGTGGTCGGCCTTGGCACCTCGGCATCGACCGATCCCGTTGTTGATCCGGCACCCGCGAACCCGGAACGCGGCCTTGACTGCCGGCAACTGCGGGCATTGGTGCCCGTGTCTGTCGGCGCCCCCGCCCCAACCGGCTCGCCGCACTGCGGCTGTTCCGGGATGCTGGTCTTCAGCCAACGATCGGCACCCGCCGTTTCGCCGCGTCGCCGGGATCTGCGCAGGCCGAGCGACTGATGACCGTTCACGCGCTGCGGGTCTGGCGGCAGCAGATCGGCGGGGTCCTGCGTGAGGTCGGCGGTGGCCGCGCCCTGGCCGCCGTGCTCGATGACGCGGCGCCGTCTCTCGCGGCGAACGCCGCAACACTCGCTCCGCTGCTACTCCGACTTTGAGGGCAACGTGCGCCCTCGGCACCACTCAGAACGACGCTCGGCTAACGGCTCCCGTTCGTGCCGCTCTCGCGTACGAGGGAGTGCTCGTCGCTCTGGCCGATCGCTCGAGCCCGGCCCGCGTTCGCGCGACGGCGCCGGCCGCCCACGCATGGCTCGCGGAGTTTCGCCGGCACATCATCCGATTGGCTGCCCAGGTTGCACGGCCGGGTGGCGTCCAGCCGTTTCTGAACAGTGCCCTCAGCAGCTGTGATCTGGGGCCTGCCTGAACCCTCCCCGGCGCCGGCACCCGGCGCGCCAAGTGTGAGCGTCCCGCCGACGCGAGGCCTGTCGGTGGAGGAGGCCTTCACGGCGCTCTGTGGAGCCGGGCGTGTGCCCCTGCCTCAGGCGGTCATTGTCGGCGAGGCCCTCCGCGCGGGCGCGTCCCGCCGTGTCCGGATCATGGCGCTGCGGTCTGTTCCCTCAGCAGGACGACCCGCGTCTCCCGGGCCGGCGCGGTGCTGCGGCTTGGCGTTTTCCAGGGCTATGCGGTGCTCTTCTCGAGCAGTTGCGGGTTACGGGGGGCCCGATCCGCGTTAGTTTCGCCCGCCGCCGCCCATGAGGTTCAGGATCAGCAGGAAGACGTTGAACACGTCGAGGAAGATGCTGACCGCGATCATCGCGGCCTGCTCTTCGCGGGCGCGGCGGAGACGGTTGAAGTCGTACATCGTGTACCCGGCGAAGATCACGAGGCCGAGCACGCTGTAGATGATTCGACCACCGGGAATCTGCACGAAAATCGTGACGATCCCAAAGCCGATCAGGGCGAGCAGCGCCCAGAACAGGCCCCGCGCCATTCCCGACAGGTCACGCCGGGTCGCGTAGCCGTACGCGCCGAAAGCTGCGATGAAGAGCGCCGTGAGACCGGCCGATTGCCAGATGATCGACGAACCGTTCTCCAGCGAGGCGTAGTTGCTGATCGTCGGGCCGATCGCGAGGCCCAAAAGAAGGCCAAGGGCGAACAGCAGGCCAAGCGCCAGTGGACCGTTCTGTGCTTTGCGCACGAACGACATCCCGAGTATCAGCCCGAGGGCACCGAGCCAAAAGATCATGGCTTGACCGAAACCGAGGTCACGACCGATGTAGGCGCCCGCGGCGGCGAATCCACAGGTCAGGGCGACCAGGAACATCACCTGCCCGAAGACCGTCTTGGCCTGCGTTGCCGACTGCGCGGCGGGGGCGAGCTCGGGCGCGAGCCCGTAGTTCTGACCGTCACCGAGATTGCTGCTCATGCGAGACCGACCTGATCGAGGGAAATGGCGCCTTGCGACAAGGGTAGCGCGCCGACTTCCACCCGCACCAGTGGGGGCGGAGTCAACAACTGGTGCGCGGCACCGGTTGTTGGCTTTCGAGAGAATGCGCGCCTTCTATCGATGCGGGAGACGGTATGGCTGGTTCGCGTTCGATCGCCCTTGTCACTTCTGCTCCCGCCCGTCATCTCGACGAGGATCTCCCGCCGTTGATCTCCGCCTTGGCGGTGCGCGGGGCGACGGTGGCGACACCCGACTGGGACGACGCCACCGTCGACTGGGCATCGTTCGACGTGGCGGTCGTGAGGTCGGTGTGGGACTACGCCCTGCGACGCGACGAGTTCCTCGGCTGGGCCGATCGCGTGTCGGCGCTCACCCGTCTCGATAATCCGCCGGCGGTGCTGCGCTGGAACACCGACAAGCGCTATTTGGATGACCTCACCCGCGCCGGGGTTCCCGTGACGCCGACGAGGTTCATCGCGCCCGATGAGCCCGTCGTGCTGCCGTCGGACGGTGAGTTCGTGGTCAAGCCGACCGTGTCGGCGGGTTCGCTCGACACCGACCGCTACGGCCCCGACGATCACGCGACGGCGGGTGCCCACATCGCGCGACTCCAGGCCGAGGGCCGTACGGCGATGGTCCAGCCCTACCAGGCCGCCGTCGACGAGCAAGGCGAGACCGGCCTTGTGTTCATAGCGGGGAAGTTCAGCCACGCGTTTCGTAAAGGCGCGATCCTCGTGCCCGGAATGCAGACGGTCGAGGGGCTCTACGCCGAGGAAGACATCACACCGCGCGAGCCGTCGGCTGACGAACTGGGCGTCGCCCACGCAGCCCTGGCGGCCGTCCCCGGCGGCCCAGAACTCCTCTATGCCCGAGTCGACCTCGTCCCCGACGATGACGGCCGCCCGATCGTCCTCGAGCTAGAACTGGCTGAGCCGTCGCTCTTTCTCGAAACCGATCCGGGCGCGGCCAACCGCTTCGCGGCGGTCCTTATCCGTGCATCGTCGGGGCGGGTGACGTAGCGAACCGGGCGCTACGCCCTCGAGCACTCTGTCTTTTCGCCGTCGAGACTCTTTGAAAAACAGACTCGCGGGGCAGCGAGCCCGGCGTGAGGCCGCCCCGGCGTGTCGTCAAGTCTCTCAGCTCTCTGGCGGATGGTGATCTCGGTTCCCTCGTCGGCACGGACAGTGGTGTTCTCGGTGTGGCAGAACGATGAACTCCCATGATCCACAGTCGCCCCGCAGAGCCTGCGCGAGCCCCAGGACACTTCCCAGGCGACACGAGACTCGTTCGTGTCGTCGCTCCGAAGATCGCACTGAACTCCACCATCGCGTCGCCGGGGACACCCTCCTGATCGACGGGAACTGCGTAGGTGTGTGTGTCTGGCCCGTCGCATTGGAAGGACGCTCCGCCAGGTCGGCTCTGGGGTGGCCGAATTGGAGCCCGGTTTGGGAAACACAAGCAACGGACAACGGTCGTGACGCTCCCCATCAGGCGTGACCCAATGGCCGATCATCCTCGGTCCCGCTCACGCCATCGCGACCGAGGATCCCGAAGCATTCACCGCCGTCTGGGTCGACTTTCTCGAATCCCGCACAAAGGACTTCTCAGGCGATGGAGCTGTTGTGCTTGCCGCCGGGCGACCATCCGGTGGCTTCACGCCGAGGAAGGTGGCGGCTGCTAGGGCCAAGCCGAGCAACGCAATGAATGTCGGTGAGGTGGTGGTCGCCGGTGCGCCGACCACCACCCCACGGCTGTTTCAGCCGCAGCCGCTCGTTGCTCCGCAGGTGCGGCAGGTCAGGCAGGTTCCGGCCCTGACCATGTCGGAGCTGCCGCATGAGGAGCAGATCTGACCGGTGGTTCCCAGAAGGAGCCGGGTCCGTGGCGGGCCCGCCTGCTTCGCGGCTGCGCCGTGGCCGTTGGCTCCGTTTGTCTGCTTCTCGACGGTGCCGAACGAGAGCTGATCTTCCGGGGTCTGGGTCTCGTCGTCGATCACCGGAGCGACAACCGCGCCGGCGTCGGGAAGCACACCCGCTGTCTGCTGGTCTTCGACCGACAGGAACTTCGAGGCCATCCACCGAGCCAGGTAGTCGACGACCGAACGCGCGATCGGGATGCGCGGGTTGCCGGTCATCCCCGAGGGCTCGAAACGGTGGTCGATGTACTTGGCGATAAGACTCTCGACCGGCACGCCGTGCTGCAGCGCCATCGACCAGGCGATCGCGACGGAGTCCATCAGGCCCGACACCGTCGAGCCCTGCTTACTCATCTTCACGAAGACCTCGCCGGGCTCACCGTTCTCGTACAGCCCGACGGTGATGTAGCCCTCCTGGCCGCCCACGCTGAATTTGTGCGTGAGGGCAGCGCGGTCGTCGGGCAGACGACGGCGAACCGCGGTGCTGACCTCGGCCACCGACGCGGCCTTCGACGCCTTCGTGCCGGAGCTGTCGGTCGTGGACAGCGGCTGCGTGCGCTTAGAGCCATCGCGGTAGATCGCGATCGCCTTGAGCCCAAGCTCCCAGCCGAGCCGGTAGATGTCGCTGATGTCCTCAACCGTCGCCGAGTTTGGCAGGTTGACGGTCTTGCTGATGGCACCTGAGACGAACGGCTGAACGGCGGCCATCATCCGGACGTGGCCCTCCGGGCCGATGGTCCGGCCGCCGGGCACGCCGAAGGCGCAGTCGAAGACCGTCAGGTGGGAGTCGTCGAGGCCCGGCGCGCCCTCGATCGCCCCGGTTGCGTCGATGTGCTCGAGGATCAACGCCTGCTGGCCGTCGTCGTAGCCGAGCGCTCGTAGTGCCCGCTCGACGTCAGTGTTGACGAGCTTCATGTAGCCCCCACCGACGAGCGTTTTGTAGCTGATGAGGCCGATCGCCGGTTCGATGCCGGTGGTCTGGGCGTCCATCATGAAGCTGATGGTTCCGGTCGGCGCGATGACGCTGACCTGGGCGTTGCGGTAGCCCGGGGCGCCATTGCGGCCCTCGGCCTGGCCGAGCGCGACGGCGTCGTCGAGAGCCGCCGAAGCGGCCGCCCGCACCTGTCCGTAGCTCGGTCGGGTGCCGCTGGCCGGCAGATTGAGTGCCGCGTCGCGGTGCATACGTACGACGTTGTCGTGCGCATCCTTGTCGGCCGCATAGCCGGTGTACGCCCCAACGCGGGCGGCAAGCCGGGCCGACTGTGCGTAGGCCTCACCCTGCATGAGCGCGGTGATCGCGCCCGCCCACGCGCGACCCTCGTCGGAGTCGTAGGCGATGCCCTGGCACATCAGCAGCGAGCCGAGGTTGGTGTACCCCTGGCCGAGCTGACGGAACGAACGGGCGTTGTCACCAATCCGCTTGGTGGGATAGCTGGCCGGCGTGACGATGATTTCTTGGGCCGTGAGAATCACCCGCACGGTGTGGCGGAAATCCTCGACCCGGAACGTGCCGTCTTCGTCGAGGAACTGCATCAGGTTGACCGAGGCGAGGTTGCAGGCCGAGTCGTCGATGTGCATGTACTCACTGCAGTTGGCGACAACGACGCCATCGACGATGTACGAGTGGTGGAGAGGCTCGGTGAGGTTGTAGACCTCCTCTTGGCCGTCGTCATCTCGAGACACCAGATTCGTGGTGTCCTTTGTGCGGTAGCGACTCGTTTCGGCCAGCAAGGATGCGAGGGCGGCGTTCTTGCGAGGGGTCGAGAAGCCGATCGATCCGGCGAACCGCTGCATGTCACTGCCCGCGATCCGCAGGTCGAAGCCCTCGTGGGAGAGGTAGTCGACCTGCGTGCCGTCACGGCGGACGTACGAGAACGTCGGCGCCCCGGCGTCGCGAATGCGGTAAATCCGACCGCGGATACCGAATGTGTTGAGAAGACGCTGGACGTCCTTGAGGAGCATCTCGCTCGCGCTTCCCAAACCGACGTAGCGTGACGCCTTGCCGCCCGTCTCAACCCGAGACACACAGCCGTCGGCGCCGAAAAGGCCGGCGAGGAAGGCCGCCTGGATCGACGTGGGAGCGGCGTAGACGGATGCGGGGACGCGTTTGTCGTGCGCACGGGCGGAGGTGACGCCAAGGCCCCGAAAGAGATCCCTCACAGGGCCGCTACCCACCCGCAGCTGCTCGGTTCCGTTGTCCATGACCTGCCGCGACGCGCCGCCCACGATGTCGCGCAGCATCTCGTAATGACGATCGGCCAGCCCATCGGCGAGATCGTCTGCGCCGTAGACCCAGTTGACCTGGGTGTCGGTCAGGCAGCCGCCGCCGACCATGTGGCCGGTGAGTTCGGCAAGACTCGCGCTCCACCGTGAGGGCAGCGTCCGACGGACCTTCGTGCCGCCCTTCGCGAAGCTCACGGCTTCGGCCTCGATCAGAACGGGCAGTTCCCACGCCGCGTCAACGGCGGGGGTCGCCGAGTCGTTGCGCTGAACGTGATCGCTGGTCGTCAATTCGTCGGCTCGTACGTAGCCGCGGTTCGCGGTCCAGATACGGTGGCTCGGAGTGCAGCGCAGTTCGCCGCCGTCGGCGAATCGCAGCCGGACGATCGGGCTGACGCCATTGCGCATGACCGCCAGCGGTGTCGTTGCGACGACACCGGCACCGGGTGCGCCAGCGGTGCCGTTGCTGCCCGCGGAGGCGCGATGCGTGTAAACGTCAATCTGTCGCCCCGCCTCGGTGCGGGCGACCAGCTCGCCGATCGGCATGAGGCCGTGCGTCGTGTGAACGCGCGCGTCGGCGGGGAAGCAGGGATTAGATCCCGAGATCCGACCGGCGTTCGGGCAGGTGTGCCACTTCTGGATGGCGTCTTCGTACTGCAGGCCAGGGTCGCCGCACGCCCAGGCGGCCTCGGCGATCTCACGCAGCAGATCACGCGCGGGCATCTCATCGCGAACCTCACCGTTGGCCACGGCGAGGGTCTGCCACGGCTGGTCGGCGTCGACGCGGTGGAAGAAATCGTCGGTGAGGCGCACCGAGTTGTTCGCGTTTTGGAACTGGATCGACCGCCAGGCGTCACCGTTCAGGCCGAGGTCGTAGCCCATGTCGCCCAGGGCATAGGCCTTCGCCTCTTCGCGCGCCTTGCAGCGCACGAACTCGAGGACGTCCGGGTGGTCGCCGTCGAGGATCACCATCTTGGCGGCTCGGCGCGTGCCTCCGCCCGACTTGATCGAGCCGGCGCCAGAGTCGGCCCAGCGCATGAAGCTGACCGGGCCCGAGGCCTGACCGCCGTTCGACAGCGACTCGCCGTCGCCGCGCAGACGCGACAGGTTCACGCCGGCGCCCGAGCCGCCGCGGAAGATCTCCGATTCGGAGGCGATCCAGCGCTGAATCGACGGCATCGTGTCGTTGACCGACAGGATGAAACACGCCGAGGCCTGGTTGACCTGCGGCTCGTGGGCCTCGGTCGGCGGGTCGTCGACATCGAGGATGCGGTCTTCGTCGTAGTCGCGCGTGGCCGCGTTGACGCCACAGTTGAACCACACCGGCGAGTTGAAGGCCGCTTTTTGGGTAACGAGGATGTGGCGGAGCTCTTGGGCGAAGGTCTCCGCCTCGGCGTCGTCGGCGAAGTAGTCGCCCTTCACCCCGTGGAAGCGGATGGTGTCGACCACGCGGTCGATGACCTCGCGCAGGCTGTGCTCGCGGCGCGGATCGTCCATCGGGTACCGGAAGTACTTCGACGAGACGATGCGCACCGCCGTGTCGGACCAGCCGACCGGGAACTCACAGCCGTTCTGCTCGAAGACGACCCGCTCCGGTGCATCGTTTTTGGCCGGCTCGGCGATGCGGGCGTCTCTCGGCCCCCACGTGACCTCGTCGTACGGATGCGTGTCGGCACGCGTAAAGCGGCGGGAAATCCCCAGCGCCCTGTCGGTCATGGTCGGGGGCGCTTCAGTCGCCATCGGGGACCTCCCGGGGTGTCGTCGTGGTGGAAAGAGCGGGTTCCGGAACTCGGGCGCTCGTGGTGTCGCGGCCGCCGCGAAGCGCCCGTAGGCGCCGCGGCGTGAGGCCTGAGTCGGCACCGTTGATCGGCGCAGGATCAGAACCCAGCATATCGAACAAGTGTTCGTCCAACGGAACCTGGCCGCGCGGCAGCGGCGGCTCCCGTTCGAGCCGAGCGAGCTCCTCTTCGAACTCCTCGACATCGGTGAACTGGCGATAGACCGACGCAAACCGCACGTAGGCGACCTGGTCGATCTCCTTGAGCCGGCGCAACGCGAGGTCGCCGATCTGCGGGGTGCGAACCTCTTGGCGCAGGCGGTTGCGCAGCTCGACCTCGATGTCACGCACCGCCAACTCGATCAACGCCGTCGAGACCGGCCGCTTGTGGCACGCGCGCTGCAGACCCTCGAACAGCTTGTGGCGGTCGAAGGGCTGGCGCTCGCCCGACGCCTTGACGACCACCAGCGGCATCTCCTCGACACGCTCGTAGGTCGTAAAGCGCCGACCACAGCCAGAGCATTCGCGGCGACGCCGGATGGCGTCTTTGGTGTCGGGCACACGCGACTCGACGACGCGGTGCTCTTGGTGCTCACAGAACGGGCAAATCACGAGAAAACGCTATCCCTGGGGTCTGGCTGCGCTGACACACACCACATTCGGTGTGCCGGGCGCGGATCCTTTCACGAAAGCGCGGAACCGCGAAGGGGCGTTTCTCCGCAATGGTCGAGAATCGCCCGCTCGTTGCGAACGAGACGAACTGGACCTGCGGTGGGGTCGCCAACGTGTAGCTGCGGCGCCCGGCAGGCCGGTGCTCAGTCGAGAAACGTCGCCCGAGTGAACGGCCAGTAGGTGACTTCGACCTGCCCGATGATGCTGCTTTTCGGGACGAACGGGCTGCCGAAATCCTTCCAGTCATGGGCGTCGCAGGAGTCGTTGCGGTTGTCGCCGAGCACGAGCACGGTGCCCGCGGGCACGACATCGAACCGGGTCTCGTACGTGGGCGTGACGGCGCCGGGCACCACGAACGCCGTGCCATTCACGAAGGTCGCGTGGTTCCGCACCTTTACGCGGTCACCGGGAATCCCGATGACACGCTTCACAAAGGGCACACCGCCGCTGGTCGGCTGCGTGCAGGGGACCTTCGACGACTCCGGAGGGGTGAACACGATGATGTCGCCCCGCTGGGGATCGCGGAAACGGTAGATCAATCGGTTGACGATGATCCGGTCGTGGGCCTGGATGTTCGGGACCATCGACTCGGTGGGGATCTCAAAGGGCTTGGCGATGGCGGTCTGGATCACGAAGGCCATTCCCACCGCCACCATCACCGGCAGCACGACGTCGCGCACCAGGCGTCTCAATCGAGGAACGACACCCGGGTGAGTGGCCAGTAGGTGACCTCGGCCTGCCCGATGACGCTGTCGTTCGGGACGAATGGGCTGCCGCTGTTCTTCCAGTCGTGGGCGTCACAGGAGTCGTTGCGGTTGTCGCCGAGCACCAACACCGTGCGCGGGGGAACCGTGTCGAAGGTCGTTTCGTAGGTGGGAGTGATCGCTCCGGCGACCACGTACGGCTCGCCGTTGACGAAGGTCGTGCCGCCCTTCACCGCGACCTTGTCGCCGGGCACCCCGATGACTCGCTTGACGAACGGAACGTCTCCGGCAGGACGTCCACAGGCGGCGATCGCCGCGGGCGGGGGCGTGAAGACGACGATGTCACCCCGCTGGATGTCACGAAACCGGTAGATCAGCCGGTTGGCGATGATCCGGTCGTTGGCCTGAATCGTGGGAACCATCGACTCGGTGGGGATCTCATACGGCTTGGCGACCGCCGCCTGGATGACGAAGGCCATTCCCACGGCCACCATCACGGGCAGAACGACGTCGCGTACGAAGCGCCTCACGCGGGAGTCACGACCCCACGTCGTCGTCGCGCCGCTTGCGGGCCGCCACCCCAAACGCCACCGCGCCGGCGGCGAGTGCGGCAACGACGATCGCCCACAACGCCGTGTTCGAGCCGCCGTCCTTCGTGGGAGTCGCGGCCACAGGCGGCGGCGCCCCACCGTTGCACTCGAAACGCTTCTCGTTGACCGCATCGACGACAGCGGCGTACTGGGCGTCCTCGTTGCGGGCGAGCTCGAGGGCGCGGGTAAACTCCGCCGCCGAGTAGCACTTGTCGATCACGCCGCCGTCTTTGTAGTCGCGGATGACGTCTTTGCCACTTGCGAAGGCCGGTCCCGTGACCACGAACACCGCGGCTAGAACAACGAGAAGTAGCGCGAGGGAGCGACGGAACATGGCAACCACCGGGTCGGTCGGGAGCGGGCTGTCCCGGAGCGTCGCGGATGGTACTGGCACCCCCGGCACCCGACAAGGCGCTGTGTTTGCCGCGGCGCTCGTCGGATGGGCTCTTCTCGCCGTCGCCGACGGGGGGCAAGACTGGGGCAACCCGCTCGTGAGCGCCGGCCCCACCGCAGCGGCACTCGCTCTCATTGTCGGTGCGCCTCTGGCGGCGTTCACTCTGCGGAGCGTGAGCCTTGGCCGCGGCCCTGCCCGCCTCGCGTTGGGTGCGGCGGCCGCGCTCGTCGTCTGGTCGGCCGCGTCGATCGGCTGGGCGGTCGCACCGGATCTCGCCTGGACCGAGACCAACCGCGCCGCAATTGCTCTCGTCGCGCTTGCGCTCGGTATCGCGGCCGGACGGACGGTGCGACGCGCGGCCGATCGTTTCCCCACCGCCCTCGCCGTGGTCGCGGCGCTGCCGATCGGCATCAGCCTGCTGGGAAAGATCTTTCCGACGGCACTCGGTGAAGATGCCGACTCGGGCCGGCTTTCGTTGCCGGTCGGCTACTGGAACGCACTGGCCCTCGTCGCGGCAATGGCGGTACCCGGGGTCATGCTGTGGTGCCGTCGCACGCCGGGCCCGCGGGCCGCCGCGATCGCCGCGGCGGCCTTGGCGGCCCTGCTCGTGACAACCGTCCTCACTCTGTCGCGAGGTGGAGCCATCGCGGTCGCCGTCGCGATCACCGTGACGCTGGTGCTGGCGCCGTCGCGGCGGGTCGGCGTGGTGGTGGCATGCGGCGCGATCGGGGCGATCGTTCCCGCGCTGTGGGGAGTCATGAGCGACGACCTCACCCGCGATGGCCTCGCCGCCGCCGATCGCGCATCGGCAGGCGCGGTGCTCGGAATCGCCCTTGTTGGAGGGGTCCTCGTCGCGGCGGGTCTTGCATGGTTCGGCGCCGAGCGGGTCGGCGTCCCCATCGCGCGGCGTGCGGCGGAACGGATTGTGGTGGTGGTGATCGTGCTGGGTTCGCTTGCACCGCTGCTGTCGGTCGCCGCGAGCGCCGGCGATATCGTCAACTGCAACCGGGGGGCCGTGGCCAACGACCCCGGCCGGCTCACCTCGATCGGCGCGAACCAGCGCGGCGCGTGGTGGTGCCAGGCCGCGCGCGGATGGGCGCGAGAGCCCGTCGCCGGGAACGGCGCCGGCAGCTTTCCGGTCGTTCAGCTGCGCGAGCGACGCGACGGAAATCCGACCCTGACGACGGTCGAGCCCCACCAGATGTGGCTTGCCCAGGCCTCGGCCCTTGGAGCGGTGGGCGTGGCCCTGTTGATCGCGCTGTGGGCTGCGGTGGGCTGGGCGGCGTGGCGATTGCGCGCGCGGATGCCAGCCGGCGTCGCGGCAATCCTCGCGGCGGCCCTCGTCCAGGCGCAGACCGACTTCACGCTGAGCCTGCCGGTGATCGTCATCCCCGTCATGGCCGCGATCGGTTTGCTGGTGACCTGCGTGAGCCCGGAACCCACAACGGTACGGCCGCGTCGGCCGGGCGCGCAGCGGGTGGCTCTGGGTCTGCTGGCTGCGGTCGCCGTCGCGTCGGCGGCCTTCCCGCTGGCGAGCATGCGAATGGCCGCAGCGAGTTCCCATGCCTTTGACGATGGCGATCTCGCCGGTGCCCGCAGCGCCGCAGAACAGGCTGTCGCACTGAATCCGCTGTCGCTGGAGGCGCGGTTTCTCGAAGCTCAGGCGCTCCGATATGCGGATCCCGCGAGTGCCCTTGCCGCACTACGCGAGGCAACCGACCGCCAGCCCGAGAACCCCAAGGCGTGGCGTCGGCTGGCGATCGCTTTGGGACAACTCAAAAAGATCGGGCGAGCCGGCGACGCCTGGGGCCGCGTCCACATCTTGGATCCCTACGACCCGAGGGCACGCACGGAGCTCGGCATCACTTCGGGGCCGCCCGATTCGGCGGCGCGTTAGCGCAGCGTCCGGCGCAACCTCGGTACGAGCGTCGCCGCTTCGAGCACGATCCCGCGGCTCATCTTCGAGGAGCCATGCTCACGCTCACGAAACGTGATGGGAACCTCTACGACCCGGAAGCCGAGCAGAATCGCCCGGTAGGTCATCTCGACCTGAAATCCGTAGCCCGCCGCCGTGACCTGATCGAGCGGGATCGCCTCGAGCACCGTGCGGCGGAAGCATTTGAAGCCCCCGGTGAGGTCGCGCACCGGAACTCTGAGGACCGCGCGCGCATACCAGCATCCGCCGCGGCTGATCGCCCGGCGCACGGCGCCCCAGCGCGTGACCGCGCCGCCCGGCACGTAGCGCGAGCCGAGCACGAGATCGGCGTTCTCGGTGGCGGCGATCAGATCCGGAAGGGTCTGAGGATCGTGCGAGAAGTCGCAGTCCATCTCGACCACAAGATCCGCACCGGCCGCGAGGGCCACAGCGAAACCGGCCCGGTACGCGGGCCCGATGCCCTCTTTGCGGGTGCGCCGCAGCACGCGCACGCGCGGGTCGCATCGACCGACCGCCTCGGCGAGGTCGGCCGTACGATCGGGTGATCCGTCATCGACGATGAGCACATGCCCATCGATGCCGGACGCGTCGAAGACGTCGCCAACCGCCGCCAGCATCGCCTCCACGTTGTCGGCCTCGTCATAGGTCGGGATGACGACCCAGACGACCGGCGGCGTCTCAGCCACCCGTCTCGGGATGCGGGTCGTGGCAGCGGGCGGACATTCCCGAAACCGTATCGGGTGAGTCAGCCGCCCGGCAGATCGGGCCCGACTACAGTGGGCCGATGCCGTCGCCCCTGGTGCTGATCCACCCGTTCCCCACCGATGCCGGATTTTGGGATGAGTTCCGCACGAACGTCTCGTCCGATCGGCACGTCTTGATACCTGAACTGCCGGGATTTGGATCGCAGGCCGAACGGCCGGGGTGGTCGATCGCCGAGGCCGCCGATGAGATCGCCGACACCATCGCGGCGTGGGCACCCGACGGCCGCGCAGCCGTGTGCGGGCTGTCGATGGGTGGCTACACGGCGCTCGCACTGGCGGCACGACGCCCCGAGGTCGTGAGCGCGTTGGTGCTTGTCGACACACGGGCCGAAGCCGACGACGAAGCGGCCCGCACCGGCCGCAGCCGGGCAATCGAGACGATCTCCTCGCATGGCCTTGGGGCCTTCCTCGACGACTTCCTTCCCCGTCTGGTCGCCCCCGGCACCTCGGCGGTGATCACGCAGGAACTGCGAAAGATCGCCGATCGGCAGCGCCCTTCCAGCGTCATTTCAGCCCTCGAAGCCCTTCGCGGTCGCCCCGATCGCCGCGACGACCTACCGGGTATCGCGTGCCCCACGCTCGTCATCGTCGGAGAACTCGATGCCCTGACGCCGCCCACGGCGGCAACCACGATATCCCGCGGCATCCCGGGGGCCCGCATGGCGACGCTCGCCGGGGCCGGCCATCTGACGGCTCTGGAGAGGCCCGGTGACACCGCCCTTCTCGTCGAGACGTTTCTGAACGGCCTCGATCGGGGATGAACGACACCCGATCCTGATTTGACAGCTCGCCCGGTCGAGGCGTACGTTCACCGGTGAAGTACTTCTCCCTTCTGGCGTTTTTGAGGAGCGTCGCGTATGCCCTCTCTTCCCCCCGCAATCGATCTCGCCGTGCACGATGACGGTGACGGTGAGCTGGTCGTCGTCTTGCATGACCTGGCCCGCTCGGGCCGTGCGGTGCGTGACGGCCTGAAGCCCCTTTCGACGTCGGGCTACCGGATTCTGGCTCCCGATCTGCGTGGTCACGGCGACTCGCCGTCACCGGCAGGGCCGTGGAGCATCGACGATGTCGCCTCCGACGTCGCGCGCGTCATCCAGGGTGCTGCCGGCCCCGCGATAGTCGTCGGAGTCGGCCTCGGTGGCGCCGCCGCCGTGGCGCTGGCCCTCGGACACCCGGGCCTCGTGAGGGGCCTCATCGTCTCGGGCGTGAACCCGCGCGCCGAAGACATCGATGCCCAGGACCGATGGGTGCGAGTGGCGCGCGCCCTGCGCGGGCGCGGGGAAGAAGGGATGGCGCTCGCCGCCGAGGCGATGAGCACCCGTCCCGACTGGCGTGGCGCGCTTCCCCAGCTCGACGTGCCGGCGCTGGTTCTTGCCGGCTCACGCGATCGCGCGACCCCGGCGACGCTGCAGCGTGAGCTCGCTTTGTGGGCGCGGCGCTGCCGCTTCGAGATTGTCGAGGCCGGCCACGACGTGCTGGCCGACACCCCCGCACGGGTGGTGGCCGCGGTACGCGAACTGTCGGTCGCCGATGCGGTCCAGGCGGTTGCCGCCTAAACCAAGAGCATCACCTACCCGTTGGTCGGCTCCACGTCGGCGGACATCCGCTGGTAGGCGATCGACCCGGCGACGAACAGCATGCCGACGATGACGAAAGCCACCGCCCGTGAGAGGGCGGTGAGCTGGCTGACATCGAACAGGAAGAGCTTTGCGAGCGTCACTCCGAGCAGCGCGAGGCCGGCGGTGCGCACAAGACGCGCTCGCCGCCGCAGACCGATCACCAGAATGGCGAGCGCGGCCACTGCCCAGACGATGCTGACCAGCGCGTGGGAGCCCTGAAAAACGCTGCGGGTGAACGAGGTCGTGAGACCGAGGTCGACGATGACCGTGGCGACGGCGAACAGGATCGCCGCGGCCGCGACGACGATCGCGGGCCGGGTGGCGCCCTCGATCGGCTCGCCCCACTCGAGGCGTTCCGAACTCCACGCCAGTACGACGACGCCCCGCCGCCAGCGCGATCACCGCGACGATCGCCCGCAGCGTCGCGCCACCGTCCATCGCCGTGCCCGCCGCGTTCACCAGGTGCTCAGGCGGGAACACGAACAGATCCCAGATCGGGGCCGCCTGGGCGATCGTCACAAGGGTCGCGACCACGAGGTAGCCGGCGGCGGCCCACTGGACCCGGACCTCGCGGACGTACGCTGCCGCGAGGGCCAAACCGCCGCCCTGAAGGGCCAGAACCGTTGCTCGGCTTCCGCCATCAAGCAGATCGAGCGTGGCCACGAACACCGCGGCCACCGCGATCAGCGGCAGCGTTAGGGTGAGGGCGCGGTTCGGGAGTCGGAGAAGTCGCGGGACCGCCGCGAGAAGGCCGTAGGCGCCTGCGACGACGAGCAGCGCCCAACCGGCGCCGCTGTCGCGAACATCGCTCCCGCGCCCAGAACCGCGAGGGCCCCGGTTCCGATGGTGAGCTGGAGCGTCGTCGCGAGCTTCGTGCCTTCGTCGTCGCCACGCATCCGATGATGGGCGAAAGCGACGACGACCAGGAGCGCCCAAAAAAGTGACGCTCCGAGCACGCTTTGCCAGAACTCATTCCATCCAAAGCCGGTGCCGGTGCGGTCGAGGAGGGATGCCGCGGCCACGAGCGCCAGCACGTAGGCGCCGCTGAGCGCGCCGCCCGCGATGGCAACCGCATCCCAGCCCTGGGCCAGCCACAGCCACGCAACCGCCGCGGCCAGGATGAGAACGAACCCGATTGTCGTTGGCGTGATACCGACATCGAGAAGGATCGGAGCGGCGAGCGCACCGCACAGACCGAACACCGCGACAATCTGCGAGCGCCACCGGTGGGCGATTGCGACGGCAAAGGCGGCGACCCCACCCGCAAGAACGAGACCCATCCCGCTGGGGATGAGGTCGGAAATCCGGGTTGCCGTAATGAGAGCCATGTAGAGGCCCGCGATGCCGGCACCGACCGCGGCGATCGCCCCGATGAGGCCAGAGCGTCGGCGCTCGATCACAAGACCCGCCGCGAGCAGGGCGAATGAGGCGAGTGCGCCGGTGATCGTCCGTCCGGCCGGCCCGAGGATCCCCCGCTGGCTGGCGATGACGAACAGAAAGGCGAGGCCGAGTATGAGGATCGTCGCACCGATGACGGCGAGCCCGCGGGGCCCGTCAGGAACTCACGCGGCGAGAAGCGTGGCCCCGTCGGCGCCGGACCCACGGGGACGCCCGGCAACGTCGTCACGGGCGCAGGCGGCAGCACCGGGGAGAACTGTGGGTCGGGCGGCGGCGGGGCGGCGGGCGATGGGTCCCAAGCGTTCAGATCGCGCAGGCGATGCTCGGTCTCGTTGAGGAGCCCCGCGATCACACGCAATTGCGCCTGCAAACGGGCGATTTCCTCATGGGTGTCCATCCGCCGAAAGATACAGGCGCATTTGCGCCCAAGGAGTCGGCTTTTGGGCAAAAGCACGCGAGTTATTCGCGGCATCCGCGGCACTTGGCAGGATCCCGCGGGTAACGGCTCGCGGACAGGCGCGATCCTCGGCGCGAGCCTTCACCACGACCAAGGGATTGCGCATGAGCACGAGCCCGCCGCCCCCGCCGCCCGACCCCGTGAACCTCCAAGCAGGGGGATCCGATCCCACGGATGTGCGCGGACGCCGCATCGGGGCCGTCTTCATCGACCTCGCGGTGCTGATTCTTCCGTATGTGCTGATTACCTTCGCGTTCCTCGAGAAGCGAACCGACATCTCGTCGTGCGATCAGGTCGACGGCAGCCTCAAGAGCTGCTTCCAGCTGGGCGACGACTACTACGTCGCCACCGATGGCCGGGTCATCGCGACCCAGTTGATGGGCGCCCTGCTTGGAATCGCGTACTTCGTCGTGCTCCAGGGACTCACCGGATGGACCATCGGCAAGAAGCTCGTCGGGATTCGCGTGGTCAATGCCGCCGGGGCGATCTGCGGCCTCGCGAAGGCCTTCGTTCGCTACCTACCGTTTCTCATTCCCGCGCTGATTCCCGCCGTCGGCCCGATCCTCGGCATCTTCATCGTGATCGCCGAGTTCATCTTGATCCTGGCCCATGCACGCCGCCAGCGGATCGGCGACCTCATCGCGAAGACCTACGTGATCGGCAAGGACGCCGTCGGATGGCCCGTTCCGGGGCGATAACCCGCTGCCCCGCCGGTATCCCGAGCGGATACCGGCGGGGCGGTTTTTCTATGCCGGAGCCGGCACCGCGAAGCGCTCGCGCAGCTCAGCCACCGAGCCGCCGGAGATGTCGACGGTCACGGTAAACGGGCGTCGTGAGTCGCCGCGCTGGTCGAGCCGGGCATCGAAGCCGAGGATGGGAGCCAGGGCGTCGGTGATCGCCGGGCCGATTGCGGCAAGGGTCTCGGGAGTGTTCGGAGCATCGAGGCGGTCGGCGATCCGCACCAGCAGGGTGTCGGTGCGCAGGTCGGCGGCGGAGGACAGAGAGGACTCGCCGGCGAGTACCTCCGCGGCCGTCAGCAGCGCGCCGACGACACGCCGGATGCGGTCGGTGAGGTCACCCTCCAGACCACGCTTCCAGGCCACCTGGAACCCCGGGCCACCCTCTCCGATGTCGAGCGCGTAGTCGGCCTGGTCGCCGATCAGCATGATTCCCGGCCCATCGGGGACGTGCTTGTAGTCGGCCACGTCGATCAGCAGACCGTCGATCGCGCTGCGCTGGATCCAGCTGTGGAAAACGGGAATCAGCGTTTCGAGGTCGAGCCCGGTCGCATCGGCGAGCAGGAGTTTTGCGGTGATCCTCTGGGGGTCCATAACGGATCCTCCTCAGACGGTGAGGGTAGATGACGAGGCGGCTTCGGCGTCGAGTCGAGTCGCCTCGCGGATCTCGAACGCGTGCACGGCGACGATGAACAGCTGGGTCTCCTCGACCAGAATCCGCGCCGGCTCGGGTTCGTATGCGACCGGTCCGTTGGCGTGGCGATCGAGCAGGGCTCGGGCGAACTTGCCGTGGGCGAAGCGATCGAAGAACCGCTTGGTGTCGTAGAAGCGCGTGCGGAACTCGGAGACGATGCCGTCGGGGTCGCCGGGGGCGTCGTACCATTCGGTGCGCACCAGGGCGTGGGCGGCCTCGAGCATGGCGGTATAGGCCCGCTCGTCGGCGCGCTCGTAGTCCTTCTCCTCGAGCGCCACGTCAGCCTCGAACGCGATGCTTTCGGCGATCGACAGCTGCATCTCGGAGCGTCCGACGACCTCGCCGGCGCATTCGCCGATACCGATGTCGCCCACCGAGTACTCACGCGAGTCGGCCCAGTCGACGTAGTACGACGGGTCGACGTCATGTGCGGGGACGGGCTTGAGATCGGCGATCAGGGCACCGAGTTCCTTCTTACCCAGGCGCGCGATGAAGTCTTGGAAGCCCTCGCCGCTCTCACGACCGGCGACGTAGCGGCTGGTGATCGCCTGCACGACATCCGGGATCCGTTTACTGGGGATGGCACCGATCGGCATGCCGTACGAGCCGGCGTTCTCCTGCCAGCGACCCCCGAGGACAACCTGGAAGTGGGGCACGGTGTAGCCGTCGATCTTGCGACTGTTACCGAAGAAGCCGATGTCGGCGACGTGGTGTTGGCCACACGAGTTGAAGCAACCGGAGACCTTGATCCGCAGGTTGCGCACGGCTTCGTCCATCGTGAACTGGGTTGCGGCCAGGCGGGTCCGCAGCTCGCCGGCAAGACCACGCGAGGAGGCGATGCCGAGCTTGCAGGTGTCGGTACCGGGGCAGGCCGTGACGTCGAGGATCGTTCCCGCGCCGGCCTCGCTGATCCCCGCGCCGACCAGGTCGGTGTAGAGCGCGGGCAGGTCGGCCTCGCTGACCCAGCGCAGCACGATGTTCTGCTCGACCGTGGTGCGGACGGCGTCGCCGACGTACTTACGGGCGATGTCGGCCAGCAGACGCGTCTGCTCGGAGGTGATGTCCCCGAGCGGCAGGGCGATCGTCGCGACCGCGTAGCCCTCTTGGCGCTGGGCGTAGACGTTGCTTGCGAGCCATGTGTCGAAACCCTCGGGGCGCGCGGCACCGTTCAGGGCGGCAGCGCGACGGACCGGCTGCTCGGCGCGGTCGTCGATGCCCGGCAGGTAGTCGGTCCAGCGCGGGTCGTACGGGAGGATCGTGCGCTCCTCGTCGACCAGGCGCGTGAACTCCTCGATGCCGAGCTTCGAGACGAGGAACTTGATGCGGGCCCGGTTGCGGTTCTTCTTCTCTCCCAGGCGCCCATAGACCCGGCCGATGGCCTGCGAGACGGGAAGCAGCTCGGTGGCGGGAAGCCACTCGTAGAGCAGCTTGGCCTGGTGAGGGGTGGTGCCGAGGCCGCCACCGACCCACATCGAAAAGCCCCGGGTCGGCACACCGTCGACGTCGCGGACCTCAGCGATGGCACCGAAGTCGTGCATCATCACAAGGCCACAGGCCTCGCCGGCGCAGCCCGAGAACGCGATCTTGAACTTGCGACCGAAGTCTTGGCAGTCGGGGTGGCCGAGCAGGAATTTGAACATCGCGTCGGCGTACTCGGTGACGTCGAACGCCTCGGTTTTGCAGACGCCGGCGATCGGGCAGCCGGTGATGTTGCGCACGCCGTTGCCACAGGCCTCGCGGGTGGTGATGTCGACCGCCGCCAGGCGCCGCATCAGCGTGGGCGTGTCGTCGAGGTGCACGAAGTGCAGTTGGACGTCTTGGCGCGTGGTGATGTGGAGGATTCCGTCGGAGTGCTCTTCCGCGCACTCGGCCAGCACATCCAGCTGCTCAGCGGTCACGCCGCCGTAGGGAAGCTTGATGCGCACCATGCCGGGCGCGTCCCAGAAGGTCTCCGGACCCTTGGTGAGGTCGGTCGGGAACTCGATGCTGCGGCTCGCTACGCCGTCATGACGGTGGCCGTTGTCGTAGCGCTGACCGTAGGCCCCGCGGCGGAGACGCGTCTCGGCGAAGACCCGCTCGTCGATCTTGCCCTGGCGACGTAGCTCCATCTGGGCTTCGAAGAGATCGATCTCCTCGGCGAGATCGGCCGGCATCGCTTCGGCGAGGCGGTTCTTCCAGTCGTTTGCGCTGCTCATCGGGACGTCACTCGCTCCGGAATCGGGGACGGTCACGGGTCGCTATCGGCGCCGCGGGCGGGGAAATTACCAGATTTCCTCCATCATTACGGCGTTTTGGGCTCGAAGACGCATGCTTCACGCCGCACCGTCACATCTGGTGCCTGGCACCCATGGTGACATTTCGGGTCGCGGATGTTGACCTCACGCCGGCCGATACGAAGCCGAGACGCCTGGCGCTCACACGCACAATGGGTACTTTCCCCTGCTCCACGAGGATTCTTTGGCGACCGCGAGACAGCGACGTGTCACCACCGGTGCCTGGCACCGGTGGTGACATTTCCCGGTAGGTCTCCCGTTGGCGCGGCGGCTGGGGCGGGTCTGTGGGGAGCTCTCGTGCCCATTCGTAGCCGCCGTCGGAATTGGATCATGCCGGGCCCCATATCTGCTCGATCGAAGGGAACATGCTGATCGCGTCCGGCTGAGACATCGCGCTGGCAGTGAGTTGGTAGCTGTCCGGGTTGGCGCCACATCCGCGGAGGGCTGCGACAACGGCTTCGACAGCGTCTTCTTCCGCTTCAGCGCAGCCTTCGGCCGAGACGATGACCTGGACCTCGATGACCGGGCCCGCATTGCACGAGACGGCTCCGCCGAAAGGCGCGAGCAGACCTTCCGCGCTAAGCGTCTCCTCCAAAGCATCGGGGAGGCCTTTCTGAACCGAGAGGTCCGCGACGCATTCGGCGAAAACCCACCATTGCTCGTTGCTGCTCAAAGTGGCCCCCGAGCTTGCGTGCCTGTACGGTGGCCGGCCGCGGTTATGGGCGCCGCTGGTTGTTCGGAGGGGGGGGTACCACGGGGGGGGGGGGGGGCGCGCCGGGGCTCGGGGGGGGCACGTGATCACACAT
>JANLSO010000027.1:0-43946 GCA_031362405.1 Thermoleophilia bacterium
TCGTGATCTGGAAGCGCGAGAAGGGCCACGAGGTCTCCCGCGAGGAGGCGTCCGAGCGCATCGTCGCCGCCCATCAGGCGGTCGCCGAAGGCGGCTCGATCGAGGACGCCGCCAAGGGGATCACCGCCGCGACCCCGTAGGACGGACGCCTCACGCCGTGGAGCGGCCACCTGCACCGACCTCATCGGCGAACGTTTCCATGAGCACCAGGTATTGGCGGCGCACCTCCGATGGCGACGTGACGTCCGCCGGGTCAGGAACGAAGTAGTCCGTCCAGTCTTCCGACCAGTTGGACGGGCCTCGCTCCAACCGCTGGACGGCGGCGTTCGCTCGCAAGAGTGCATCCCGACCGCTCCCGACGTGGTGCAGGAAGCAACCGTCAACAAAGTCGAGATACCTCTTTCCGAACCTTTCGCTTATCAGGAAGCGGTTAACGTGAAACGTCGCATCCAGCTCTCTCTTGAGACGAAAGGCAGTTGGCGGGTCGATACTCCTAAAATCACCGACCATCGCGAAGAAGCACATCAACCCGTTCAGATCGGGCGCGATCTTGTCGTAGAGATCGAGCCGGCGATCGACCAGTTTGCGAGTCGCCCACTGTGCGTCCTGAACGGTCTTGGTCGATCGAGTGAGCCGGTAGCCGAAGTAGGCGATCAACAGTGGGGTCAGCACCCCGACCACGAGTTTGACCACTTCCAGGGAGGTCCAGCCGCCATTGACCATTCGATAAGACTCTGGGAGGCAAGTCTTGAGTTGCGCTGCCACGAAGCCGGATCCGAATGACCGCACGTGAGGTTTCCGAAGAACTCGCCCGGCGGGCCGAGTGGACGGCCTCGCGGTCGTCGGGGCCCGGTGGGCAGCGTCGTGATCACGTCGAGACTCGGGTCGAGATGGCGCTCGGGGTCGACGATCTGGTCGGTATTGACCCCGGGCTGGTGGCACGGCTGACGGCTGGTCTGGCGCTCGACGAGCGCCCGTTGCGGCTGCGCTGTGGCACCGAGCGGTCGCGTGAACGCAACCGCTCAATCGTGCTCGACCGTCTCACCGAGCGGGTTGCACGGGCCCTGGCGCCGCCGCCACCGCCGCGGCGCCCGACGCGACCCGGCACGGCCGCGCGCAAACGCCGTCTCGCCGACAAGGCCCACCGTGCGACGGTGAAATCGCAGCGCCGACACCCCGGCTCGGAGGACTGACCCTCCACAGTTACGTAGGATCGCGGCCGGAACGCACCCGCCGTGACGAACGAGGAGCCGACATGGACGCGATCGAGGCCATCCGACACCGCCGCAGCGTGCGGCAGTACACCGACCAGCCGGTCAGCGGTACCGACATCGCCGAGCTGTGCCGACTGGCGCTTCTGGCGCCGACCGGTGGCATGTCGCAGTCGTGGAGCCTCGTGGTCGTTCGCGACGACGCGAAGCGGGCCGCCCTGGCAGAGCTGATGATCCGCGGCGGGGCGGAGTACTTCCGCACCGTGCGCCCCGCACAAGAGGGCCACACCCCCGAGCAACACGCCGAATGGGCCGCCGGGTACGCCGACATGGCGCACGGCAGCTACCGGCAGGTGCCCGTATGGATCGTCGGGCTCCTCGTTCCGCGCGGAAAGTTCCCGCCCGACCAGCGCGACGCCGAGCGCACCGCCGACATGATCTCGGTGGGCTTCATGATGGAGAACCTCTTCGTGGCGGCCCGCGCCAAGGGTCTCGGAACGGTGCCGACCGTATTCCACTGGTTCGTCGAAGACGAGTTCCGGGCCCTACTTGATATCCCCGCCGAGATCGAGGTCCCGTGCCTCACGCCTCTGGGATACCCGAAGGAGTTTCCCGAGGGGCTGCCGCCGGCGATGGCCGCGATCCGCCGCCCATGGCGCACCCTCGTGCACGACGACGCATGGGGCACACCCCGCGCGTAGCCCCGTCGTGAAGATCGGCGCCTGATCGCTTGAGTCTGGACGCGAGATGATCGAACATACGTTCGATGATCGTCGCCGTTCACCTCCCCCGCTTTTCACTTCTTGTGGCGCTGCTCGCCGCACGGCAACCACTCGATGCACCGACCGCATTGGGGCCCCCTCCCGGCGAGCCCCAGGTCATCGGGCTCTGCACCGCGGCGGCCGAAGCCCAGGGGGTGAAGCCGGGTCTGCGCGTCGGTGAAGCCCTGGCGCGGTGCCCGCGCCTGGAGCTGGTAACGCCCGATCCCGACGCCGTCGCCGATGCGCACGAACGGTTTCTCGTGCGACTGGAAGACCTGGGCGCCGCGGTCGAGTCGGTGGGCCCCGGCAGTGCGTGCTTCACCGCGGACGGCCTTTATCGCCTGCATGGCGGGCTCGACGGGGTGCTTCGCCGCGTGCGCACGGTGCTGCCGGTGGGAGCCGATGGCCGCATCGGCGTGGCGCCCACGCGCTTCGTCGCCCTGGAGGCGGCGTTTCAGGCGCCCCCGCGACGGCCACTCATCGTCCGAGCCGAGGATGTCATCGACTTCTTGGCCACGCTACCCGTCGCACGACTGCCCCTGCCGGCGAAGCTGGTCGCCGCGCTTTTTGACCTCGGGATCCGCACCATCGGCGCGGTGGCGGCCCTGCCACGCGCCGCCGCGCTGGAGCGTCTCGGCTTCTCGGGGATATCGGCGTGGAAGGTGGCACGCGGCGAGCACGACCAACCCGTACGCCCCCGCATACCGCCCGAGCCCTTGGAGGTACGCATGGAGTTCCCGGAGGCGGTCGGCGCCCTACCCGCGCTCGAGTCGGCGGCCACGCTGCTGGTCACCCAGCTCGCCGACCGGGCCCGGGCACGTGGCCGCGCTCTGCGCTCACTGGTCATCCGTGCGCGCCTTTCGGGAGACGGCTCGTTCGTGCGTGAGGTCGTTTTGCGTGATGCCACCACCGACCCCGATCGGATCGCCCTGGCCGTATTGCCACATCTCGTGCGCATCTCGGCACCGGTCGAGGTGCTGATCGTCCGCGCTGACGCGTCAGGGCATGAGGGCGGCCATCAGCTCACCGTGCTCGATATCGGGCGTGTCGAGCGCGCACGTCGTACCGGCGAGGCGGTTCTTCAGACACGCGCGGCGCTCGGCGATCAGGCCGTGATGAGGGTGATCGAGTTGGACCCATTATCACGACTACCGGAGCGCCGATGGGCACTGGTCCCCTTCGATACGTCGCCCGAGCCCGGCCGATCCGCGTGACCTGCGGCCACGATGGCACACCGCGTGTCGTCGTGGTCGCCGGTCGCGGGCGACAGGTGGTGTCCGTGCGCGACGAATGGCTCGTCCAGGATCGCTGGTGGACCGACCATCCCGTTGATCGCCATTTCTTCGAGCTGGTTCTCGAGCCCGGTCGTGTGATGGTGCTCTATCGTGACCGCGCCGCCGAGTGGTTCGCCTACGGATGAGGAACCCCGGGCGAATCTGGCGGCTCCCGCCGGCCCCGGGCCTCAAGACCGACTGCGCGCGGGGCGATGTGGTGCGGAGATGCCGAAGATTCGCACGTTTCGTACCAAGCTCCTTGTGTATCTGGTACCGCTGGTCGCCCTGGGGCTGATCGCCCTTACCCTCATCGCGATCCGGGTCTCGACCAACGCGCAGAAAGACTCCGTCTACGCACGCGCCGCCGACACCGCGCGGGCCGAGGCAAACGCCGTCGGCGAGGAAACCTCCAAGGGCATCGGAATCGTCGCCGGCCTCTCCGACGTGATCGAATCGCGGGGTGGCAACAGCCGCGAGACGATGAACTCGATCCTGCGGCAGGTGCTCCACAAGCACCCCCAGATTTTCGGGACGTACGTGAACTACCTGCCCAACGCCGCGCCCGGCGCGAACGCCGACTACCGTGGCGCGCTCGGCAACAGCCCCGGCGGTGAGTACACCCCGTACTGGGTACGCGGTGACAAAGGCATCGAGATGTTCGCCTACACCGACAAGGAGACCGCGGCGACCTACGCCAACGAATGGTTCCAGGTGCCCCGCGACACGGGCGTCGCCTCGGTCATCGAGCCGTATCGCGACAACGACATCAAGGTCCTCATGACCTCGTTCACCGCTCCGGTGACGCGAAAAGGAAAGTTCACGGCGGTCGTCGGCCTCGACCAGTCGCTCGAGAGCATCGACGCGCGCATCCGCACGGTGACGTTCCTCGAGACCGGGTACGCGTTCCTCGTCTCGCGTCGCGGCGTGTTCATCTCCGCCCCGAACAAGACGCTCTTGGGGACCGGCACCCTGGCGAAGCTCGCCAAGAAGAACGCGAATCCGGAACTTTCGACCGTCGCAACCGAGGTCGCCGCCGGACGCCCCGGCCGCGTTTTCACCACCGACCCGTTCACCGGTAAGCGGGTGCTCATGACCTGGGCGATCGTGAACCCGGGAGGATGGGGCCTTGTGACCGTCGCACCCGACGCCGAGATCCTCGCTCCCATCGCGAAACTGCGTACCACCCTGATCATCGTCGGGCTGGTCGTCCTCGGTATCTTCATCGTCACGCTCTTGCTCATCGCCCGCCGCGTCAGTGGCTCGGTGAAGCGACTTGGCGACGTGGCCGAGCGCGCCGCCGCGGGTGACCTCACCGCCGGTGCCGACGGCGACGACGTGGCCGACGACGAACTGGGCCGCGCGATCCAGGCCGTCCGCGAGACGATCGCCACGAGCCGCGGCATCGTTAGCGAAGTCTCCGACGCCGCCATCGCTCAAAGCCGCACGGCCGTCAGCGCCGCGGAAGGGTCGAGTCGTGCGCGCCAGGCCGTCGAGCAGGTGGCCGCAACCATCAACTCCGTTGCCCGTGGATCGACCGAACAGGCCGCGACCGCCCAGCAGGCCGCCGATACCGCGGCCAACATGGGTACCCTCGCCGAGCGGGTCGCCGATGGAGCGCGCGACGCCTCGGGCGCCGCCGCCGAATGTGACTCGGCAGCGGATGTCGGGTCGCAGCGAATCGGCGAGGCCTCGACCGCGATGGATCAGATCGAGCACGCGGTCGGCGAAGCCGACACGGCCATCGCCGCGCTCGCCGAGCGCACCGATCACATCGACGAAATCGTCACCGCGATCTCCGGTATCGCCTCCCAAACGAATCTCCTCGCCTTGAACGCCGCCATCGAAGCCGCACGGGCCGGCGAACAGGGCCGCGGCTTTGCCGTTGTCGCCGACGAGGTCCGAAAGCTGGCCGAAGACGCACGGCAGCGCGCCGCATCGATCGGAGACATCCTCACCGAGCTGCGCCGTGAAGCCGACCAGGCCCGAGCGGCGATGAACGCCGGCCGCGAGCGCGTCAGCCACGGAGTCATGCGCGTCGACGCGGCCGGAGAAGCATTTGCGTCGATCCGCGAAGAGGTCGAGCGTGTGTCGGGGCGCGTCACCGAGGTAGCCGCCATCGCCGGAGACCTCTCGCACGCGGCTGAGCTCGTCTGCTCACAGATCTCTGCCGTCGCCACCAGCAGCGAAACGAACGCCGCCGCCGCCCAGGAAGCGACCGGCGCCGCCGCCGAAACCTCCGCCGCCGCCGACCGGTCGTCACACAGCGTCGACGAACTAGCGGCCCAAGCCGCCCAGCTCACCGAACTGGTGGCCCGCTTCCAGGTCTGAGCAAGGCCCGGTGCCGCATCGAGGTATATGTGCGAACATACGTTCGATGTCGGATCTCTACGTCGAACTCCATGCGCACTCAGCGTTCAGCTTTCTCGATGGTGCGTCGGCGCCGGAGGAGTTCGCCGAACGGGCTGCGGAACTGGGGCATGAAGCTCTTGCTCTCACCGACCACGACGGGCTGTGCGGGTCGCTGGCATTCGCACATGCGGCGCGGGCGGCCGGGGTACGGCCGATCACCGGTTGTGAGATCACGCTGGTCGGCGGAGCACATCTCACGCTTCTGGCTGCCACGGGTACCGGGTACGGCAACCTGTGCCGGCTCATCACCCTGGCCCATGCGCAGACACGCCGCTGGGTGACGGGTGACGGTGCCGCCTCACGAGGTTCGCAGGCCCTACCACCCGCGCTTCCCGTGGGATACCTCGCTCGCCATGCCGAAGGGCTCGTGTGCCTCACCGGGTGCATGCGTCACGGGCTCGTGCCTCAGCTCGTGGCATCCGATCAGAACGCCGAGGCCGAGCAGTGGGTACGGCGGCTTGTCGAGTGGTTCGATCCGGGGGCGGTCGCGGTGGAGATCCAGCGTCCGCGTACCCAGGGTGATCGCGCGCTCTCACGGGCACTTGTGAATCTGGCGCACGCGGTCGGAATACCCGCCGTGGCCACCGGCGACGTGCACGCGCACCATCCGCGCAGAGCCTTCCTGCAAGACGCCTTCGTGGCGATCCGCAACCGCACCACCCTCGATGGCTCAGAGGATCTTCGCCGCGGCAACCGGTCGAGCGTGCTGCGCACCCCCGCCGAGATGGCCGCACCGTTTCGCGAGTACCCGGGGATCGCCACCGCCAGCCGCACGATCGCCGAGCGATGCACCTTCGACCTCACCCGCGACCTGCGCTACCGCTTCCCCGATTTCGTCGCCGGGCACCCCGGTGAGACCGCCCAGAGCGCGCTGACACGTACCTGCATGCACCAGCTCGGCTCGCGCTACCCCAACGCGACCAAACGCGGACAGGCCCAGATACGACTCGAGGAAGAGCTCTCACTCATCGAGCATCACGGCCTCGCCGGGTTCTTCCTTCTGCACCGGGATCTCCTGGAGTTGGCGCGCGATGTCGCGCTCGAGGTGCGCCCCGCCGGATCGGCGCGCCGTTTTCTCCCTCCCGGACGCGGGCGCGGCTCGTCGGTCGGCTCGATCGTCTGTTACCTCACCGGGCTGTCGCACATCGACCCGGTCGCCAACGGGCTCTTCCTCGGCCGATTCCTGAACCGCGACATGGCGTCGGTGCCCGACATCGACCTCGACTTCCCGCGCGACGTACGCGCCCGGCTCATCGAAGAGGTCGTGAAGCGCTACGGCACCGAGCACGCGGCGCTCGTGGCGGCCTTCCCCACCTTCCGCATCCGGATGGCGATTCGCGAGCTGGGATCGGCGTTAGCCCTGCCCGAGGCCGATCTCGAACGGCTCGTGCGGCTCTCCGACGGATGGTCGGATGCCACCGCCGTGCAGGCCGAGCTCGAGCGCCTGCCCGACGGCGCCGACAAGCTCGCCTCTCCCCGCTGGCGGGCTCTGGCCTTTCTCGCCGCCGAGGCGGCGGGCCTGCCGCGCCACCTGTCTCAACACTCCGGGGGAATGGTCGTCAGCGCCCAACCCCTGGTGGAGATGGTGCCGGTGGTACCCGCGGCGTTGGCCGGCCGACAGATCTGCCAGTGGGACAAAGACTCCTGCGCCGACGCCGGTTTCGTGAAGATTGACCTGCTCGGTTTGGGGATGTTGTCGGCCGTCGAGGAATGCATCGAGCTGATCGCCGATAGCCGCAACGAGACGGTCGATCTGTCGCGCATCGGCTTCAGCGATCCGAAGGTGTACGCAGAGATCCAGGCCGCCGACACGATCGGCACCTTCCAGATCGAGAGCCGGGCGCAGATGCAGAGCCTGCTGCAGACCCAACCCGAGAACCTCGACGACCTCACGGTGCAGGTCGCGCTGATCCGCCCCGGCCCGGTCTCGGGCGGTGCCGTGCACCCCTACGTGCGCCACCGGAAAGCCAAGCGCCTCGAACCGTCGTTCGAGCCGCCCTACGACCATCCCCTGCTCGCCGACGTGCTGCGCGAAACACTCGGCGTCGTGGTCTTTCAGGAGCAAGTGCTCGAGGTCTCGATGGCCCTGGCCGGCTTCACTCCCGGCCAGGCCGAAGCTCTGCGGCGTGCCATGAGCCGCAAGCGCAGCCGCGAGGCGATGCTGCGTCTGTGGGCCGAGTTCCAGGAAGGCGCCCGCGCCCGCGGGGTCGACGATGCGACGATCAAAACGGTCTTCACGAAGCTGATCGGCTTCTCGAACTTCGGTTTCCCGAAAGCCCACTCGGCGGCGTTCGCCGTGCTGACGTATCAGAGCGCCTGGTTGCGCCAGCGCTACCCGGCGCAGTTCCTCGCGTCGCTGCTGAACTCCCAGCCGATGGGGTTCTACCCACCCGCCAGCCTGGTACGCGACGCTCAACGGCGGGGGGTGCGGGTGCTCGCGCCCTGCGTCGCGAACTCCGACGCGACATGCATCATCGAGGGCGAGGCGGTACGAATCGGCCTGGCGTATGTCCGCGGGGTGCGACTCGACGCGGCACGTAAGCTGATCGAAGAACGCGTCATCGGCGGCCCCTTCAGTGACCTCGCCGATCTGGCGGCCCGCAGCACGCTGCGTCGCGAGCAGCTCGCCCAGCTGGTGCGCGCCGGGGCATGTGACGTGTTCGACCAGCCCCGCCGACGCCTGCTCTGGCAGCTGGCCACCATCAGCCGCCCGACGACGTTGCGCGGATCAAAGTCGATGCAGCTCGCCCTGCCGATCCCCGCCTCCGACGCACCGCCTCTGAGCGAACCCGGCCGCTTCGAGCGGGTCGTCACCGACTACGAGACCATGGGCCTGTCGGTGGGATGGCACCTGGTCGCTCTCGTGCGCCCCCACCTACCGCCTGGGACCCGCACGGCGGTGGATCTACGCACCACCCGCGATGGCACCCACCTCTGGGTCGCGGGGATGGTCGTCGCCCGTCAGCGCCCCGCGACCGCCAACGGAATCGTCTTCCTGCTGCTCGAAGACGAGACCGGGATGATCAACGTGATCGTGAAGCCCGATCTTTACGAACAGCACCGGGCCCTCGTGCGCGCCGACCCACTGCTCGCCGTATGGGGAAAGCTCGAGCGCAAAGGGCGCAACATCAACGTCGTCGCCGAACGCATCGAGCGGGTTGCCGCTCCGCCCGCCGCCGAACTCGATCAGGCCCCCGAGGTCACCCGGGCCCGAGAAGCGGTGCCGTCGGGTCAAGACTTCGGTCGCGGTCGGCGCTAGCCGCACCGCCCACCCCCGCCCAGACGCGCGATCGCCGCACGCCCCACCGAGGCAATGAACGGGTCGCCCTGAGCATCGGCAACCCCCGAGGCACTCCAGGTCATGACCGCGACCACGACGGGGCCCGTGCGCGTGTAGATGACGCCGACGTCGTGTTTGACCTCCGTCGTGTAGCCGGTTTTGTGGGCGATGGGCAGCCCGCTCGGAATCCCCGCGACGAGCTTGGTGCGGTCGCGGACCTCAAGCAGCCGCCGCAGGATCTGCCCACGAGCGGTCTCGGCGCGGACGCCGAGGGCTCGGACCTTCCCGACACCGATTGCGCCCCGGTGCAGGGAGATCATCAGGCGCGCCATCTCGACCGGCGAGGCGAGGAAGTTCGTAGAGAGCGCCGGCTGCGACGTGACCTCGAGGGGGATCGATCCGGCGCGTTTCGTGTCGTCATCGAGGATGTACGGACGCCGCACGAGCGCCTCGGTCACCCCGACAGCGCGCAGGGTCTCGGTCACTCGCGCGGCACCGAGCACCCCATCGCCGCCGCCCTGGATGGCCAGCACCTGGTTGGCCGCGCGATCGCTCGAGTTGAGGATCATCTCGTCGAGCAGCGCGTCGGAGGCTCCGGCCGGCCGACGCACCGCATCGAGCAGGATCGCCGCCTTCAGAGTGCTCGCCGCCGGAAACGGGGCCGCCGCGTTGATCGCCGCCCCACAGCCGGTGATCAGGTGCTGGGCGTAGATCCCCGATACCGCGGGGAAACCCGCCGCGAGCCTCTCGATGTCACGCTGAAGCCGCGTATCCAGCCGGCCGTCGGTCGTTCCGGCACGCCCCCCAGACCTCGGCAACACCCACATCACTCGACCCGTCGAGTGGCTCGAGCCCCCGGCGCCAATCGCCCGCAGCACGATCTGCCAGCGACCCACCGGCAGGCCAACGCTGACCCGGCGGGGGCCCGAGCGGACGCCCATCGACGATCGCCGACGGCCATCGGCCCACACCTCGACCCGGCGCGTGCGCGGGCCGACGTGAACGGCCACCCGGCCGAAGACCACCGCCGACGGGGCGACAACCGGTGGTGGCGGGGCCGCGATCACGCGTCGAGCAGCTTCCGCAGCGAGGTCGGCGCACGGTCTCGGTAGCCCTCGTCCAGATACGCGGCCAGATCGTCGGAGGTGACGTCCGCCAAACGCACGAGCACGGCGCCAAAGCCATCGTAGTGGGACGTCGTGGACAAGACGCCGCCCGACGACCCGATCAGCGATTCCTTCCATGCCAGTTCGCAGAAAACGACCAGCACCTCGGTGTCGTGGACGCCGTCGCGTCCATGTTCGTGCTCGCCCCACATCCGGCACAAGCTCCGTCCACGAACCTTACGCGCGGGAGGGTCGTACGAGGTCGATTCCCGAACCTCGAGCAGGTCAGCGCAGAGTCGCGTGACGTCGTCGAATGTCACAGGCTGAGATGAGCCTAGCCACGTGAAGAACGCGAGTGTGCGGTCGAATGCCCTCCCACCGTCGATGACGCTACCCGCCGGGTGAAGCTGCGCGGTGGTGGCGAACCAGGGGTCAAGGAATCTCTCCGGGGCGCCGATTCATTCGGGGATGCCCAAATTACCTCTGCTTCTCACCGCCGCCGCGCTGGCTCTCGTCGCTACAGGCCCCGCCGCCGCCCAAGAATCATCCAACACTGAGACAGTGACCTCCCCTGTGCTTCACGACGCGGTCATCGTCGAGATGAATCGAGTTCGCGCGAACCGCGGCCGCGCGTCTTTGAAGACCTCGGCGGTGCTGACCTCCGCGGCACTCGGCCACAGCAATTTCCTCTCTGTCAGCGGACTTTTTCAACACGAAGACGCCAACGGCCGTCCGTTTTGGAACCGCGTCGTCGAGGCCGGATACGGAGGCAAACGAATGGGCGAGAACCTCGCCCAGGTCTCGCAGTGCTCGCGCGATACGGCTCGCGTCGTCGTCTCCCTGTGGATGGCCAGCGCACCTCACCGGGCGAATCTGCTGGATCGAAAGTTCCGTTTCGCGGGTGTTGGCGTCGCCGCCAACGACGACTGCTCGATCGTCACCGTTACCGCTGACTACGGCAATTAGCCCGCAGGATCCGGCGTGGAAGGGCCACCGCGGCCCCGCCGTAAGCACGGCGCGGCCGCGCGAAGGCGACAATCAGGCACGTACGCCGTCTAGCCCTTCTCGTACTTGAACGAGATGTTGAGGCGAACCCGGAAGAGCACGATCTTGCCCTCGTCGATGGTGACGTCCATCTTTACGACCTCGGCGACCCGGAGGTCCCGCAGGCTCCCGGCGGCGGTTTCGATCGCGACGCGGGCGGCCTCTTCCCACGAGGCCTCGCTCGTGCCGACGATTTCCTTGACGACGTAAACGCTTCCCGATGCCATTGTTTCCCCCGTTGTGGCGTGCCGGAACTGCGGTCAGGGAAATTCCACCAGCCCACGCCGAAAGCGCAAGGGGCGCCGCCCGCGACGGGGAAAGAAACCGAACACCTCACCTAGAGGATCGACCCACCTAGATGAGTGGGTCGATCCGTGCAATCTCGCGGAGATTTCCCTCTCACGCGAGTTCGAGGATCGTGGCGTTCGCCATACCGCCGCCCTCGCACATCGTCTGCAGGCCGTAGCGCGCGCCACGACGGCCCATCTCGTGAACGAGGGTGGTCATGAGGCGGGCACCGCTGCAGCCCAGCGGATGGCCGAGCGCGATCGCCCCCCCATTGACATTGACCCGGGCGAGGTCGGCACCGAGCTCGCGGGCCCACGCCAGCGGAACCGACGCGAAGGCCTCACTCACCTCGAAGAGATCGATGTCCTCCAACGCGAGACCGGCCCGCTCGAGAACCTTTCGCGTGCTCGGGATCGGGCCCGAGAGCCCCTCGATCGGGTCCACCCCGGCCAAGGCGAACGAGTGGAAGCGCGCCCGCGGGGTCAGCCCCAAGCGCGTCGCCGCCGCCTCGGAGACGATGAGCATGGCCGCGGCCCCGTCGCTCAGCTGGGATGAGGTGCCGGCCGTCAGGCGACCGTTCTCTTGGTACACCGTACGCAGGCCGGCAAGCGCCTCGAGGGTCGTCCCCGGGCGAATGCCCTCGTCGGTCGTGGCCGTCCACACGCGGTCCTCGCGCTCGGCGCGGATGGGCAGGATCTCCTGCGCGAAACGCCCGTCGTCGGTGGCCGCCGCCGCGCGGCGATGCGATGAGAAGGCGAAGGCATCGAGGTCCTCGCGACTGAGCTCGAAACGCTCGGCGATCATCTCCCCTGAAATCCCCTGGTTGATGAAGTCGCCGGCCGCCAGGCCGTAGCGATTGCGAAAGCGCGGGCCGTACGCCTCCGCGGGCTCGGGGGCGTTGGCCCACATCGGTACACGCGTCATCGACTCGACGCCGGCGGCGATGACGATGTCGTAGGCACCCGCCATCACCCCCTGGGCCGCGAAGTGGGCGGCCTGCTGGGAGCTGCCGCACTGCCGGTCGATGGTCGTCGCGGGCACGTTTTCCGGAAATCCGGCGCCGAGGACGGCGCTGCGCGCGACGTTGACCGACTGCTCGCCCACCTGATCGAGGCAACCGACGATCACGTCGTCGATCTCGCCAGGGTCGATGCCCGTCCGCTCGACGAGCGCGCCGAGGACCTCGCTAAGGAGGTCGGCCGGGTGCCAGCCGGAGAGCATCCCCTTGCGGCGACCGATCGGCGTCCGCACCGCCTCGACGATGAATGCGTCGTTCATGCTGCGCTCGGCGTGTCGTGACCCGCGAACTGGGGGGGCCGCTTTTCGAAGAAGGCGTCCATTCCCTCGCGCTGGTCCGGCGTGGTGAACGCGAGCGCGAACCCGTCGATCTCGCGGGCGTAGGGGGCGGCAGCATCGCCACCCAGGGCCAAGTTGCACAGGCGCTTCGCAGTCGCGACGGCCCAGCTCGGCCGCGAGGCGATGGTCGTCGCCAGCTCGACCGCCGCGTCGAGTAGGTCCGCCTTGGGGTGGACGTGCGTCACGAGACCCGCGCGCAGCGCCTCGTCAGACTTCACCAATCGGCCAGTAAGGATCAGGTCTTTCGCGAAACCGATCGAGGTCGCCCGGGCGAGACGCTGCGTTCCGCCCCAGCCCGGGACGACACCGAGGGTGACCTCGGGTTGCCCGAACCGGGCGGTGTCGGCCGCGACGCGCACGTCGCACGCCAGGGCGATCTCACAGCCGCCACCGAGGGCGAAGCCATTGACGGCGGCCACGACCGGCGTGCCGAGCCCCTCGATCAGAGTGGCAACGCGGTGACCGCGCTCCGCGAAAGCCCGTGCGTCAAGTGCCCCTGCCGTCCGCATGTGACCGATGTCAGCCCCCGCGCAGAATGCCTTCTCGCCGGCGCCAGTGAGCACCACCGCGCGCAGCGTCGGGTCGGCGTCCACCTCACGCAGCATGCGCTCGAGGTCGTCGAGCATCTCGGGCGACAGGGCGTTGAGAGCTTCCGGCCGATTGAGTGTGAGAACTGCCACGGGGTCGCGGCGCTCGAGGTCGATTGACACTAGCTTCTCCGGGGTAGGGGTCTTCGAGATGTGCCGCGCGACTCGCGAGGCGGTTGACAACTGCGCAATGATAGGTGAAAAATGCCTCTATGAGCGATTCCGCCAGCAGTAATGGAAACGGCAACGCCGCGAACGGTTCCCGGCGCCCCGAGAACCAGGCGCAACCGCGATCGTGGCTCCAGCCCTTCTTGCTCGTCGCGCTCGAGCAGTGGCAGAGCCATGGCTACGAGCTCATCAGGCGGATGTCGGCGTTCGGATTCGACACGCTCGACCGAGGCAGCGTCTACCGCACTCTGCGCCAGCTCGAGAAGGACGGCCTGGTGGTGTCCGGCTGGGACACCTCGAAGGACGGCCCGGCGCGACGCCTGTACTCGGTCACCGACGATGGCCGAATCTACCTCGACACCTGGGCCGCGTCGCTGCGTGGCTATCAGCTGGTGTTGAACCAGTTCTTCAGCATGCACGCGTCACCCACCGCCGCGAACGACGTCGACGGGTCGCCGCAGGCACCATCCGAGACCGACCCCGGTCGAGCCACGAACAGGAGTACGGCATGAGCGGAGCGACCTCTCCCCCGAACGACCCGATGCAGATGATGCGTGACGCCTACGAGCAGGGCATCGCGCGTTGGTCGAAGGCGATGGAGGAGGTCGTCGGCAGCGAGGACTTCGCCGCCGCTTCGGGCCAGCTCCTTGCCCTCTACGCCCAGCAGCAGCAATCCATCCGCGCGGCCTCCCGGGTTGCGGCGGAGAGCATCCAGGTGCCGACCACCGAGGACCTCGCCGAAGTAGCCCAACTCGTGATCAATGTCGAGCGCAAGGTCGACGAGTCCGCCGACCATGGCGCGGAAGTGTCACTCCGACTCGGTGCCATAGAGACGGGGCTCGCCGACGCGGCTGCCGGTGTCAAAGCCCTTCCCGCGCGGCTGGCCGCCATCGACGAAAGGCTTGGCGAGGCCGCTGCCGCGTCACTGGCCCTCTCCGGACGACTGACCCAGATCGAAAAGGCGATCGGCGAGCTCGTCCAACGAACCCCCGCCCAGGGGGGCGCGTCGGCCGTCACGGCCCAGCGCGAAGCAAAGCCTGCCGCTGCGACCTCCGGGCCACCCGCACCCGCTGCCGCGAAGCAACCCACACCGGCCACGGCTCCCACACCGGCAAAGGCCTCTGCCACGGCGAAGGACCCCACGCCGGCCACGGCTCGCACACCGGCAAAGGCCTCCACCACGGCGAAGAAGCCCGCCGGCGCCAAGAGTGCGCCGGTCAGCCGTCGTACGCCGCCCGCAGACCGTTAACACGAGACCGCCGACTGTGGCCGTGAAGGTCGCCCCCGCGACGGTCCCTGAGGTCGATGAGGTCCCCACCGGTACGAGCCCCCGAGACGTCGTATGGACTCGCAACAAGACGACGCTCTACCGCTACCGGGCCATCGCACCACGGGCCCACGCCACGCCGGTGCTTCTCGTCTACGCGCTCATCAACCGTCCCTACATCCTCGACCTGCGGCCCGAGAACAGCTTCGTGCGCCACCTACTCGAACACGGGTACGACGTCTTCTTGATCGATTGGGGACGGCCGGGGTGGGAGGACCGCGGGATCACCCTCGACGAGCTCGTCGGCGAGCATCTGCCGAAGGCGGTCGAGCGCATGGTTCGCGCGGGCGCCGGAGACGACTACACCCTCTTCGGGTACTGCATGGGCGGAACGATGGCCGTCATCCACGCGGCTCTGCATCCCGCGGGGCTGAGGAATATCGTGGCTCTGACCACCCCGATCGACTTCTCTCACGCGGGCGTGCACGCGGTCTGGACCGACGCACGTTTCTTTGACGCAGCCGCGGTCGCGGGCGCCCTCGGCAACGTCTCGGGGTCGCTCATCGACCTGGGCAACAAGATGCTGAAGCCCGTCACCAACTTCGTCGACGTCCGGACGTCGATGCTCGAGCGCCTCGTCGCGGGCAAGGACATGACCGCCTGGCGCGCCATGAACCAGTGGGTCAACGACGGTGTCCCATTCCCGGGCGCGGCGTTCACTCAGTGGATCGAGGGCTTCTACCAGCAGAACCTGCTCGCTCGCGACGCGCTGACCGTCGGTGGCCGACCGGTCCATCTTTCGGCCATCACCGCCCCGCTGCTCACGATCGCCGGATCGAGAGACCACATTGTTCCGCCTGAGATGGCCCGGCCACTGAACGATATGGTCGCGAGCAGCGACAGTGAGCACCTCGAGCTACCGGCGGGCCACGTCGGCCTGCTTGCCGGCTCGAGCGCCCGCGACCTGCTGTGGCCGAAGGTCACCGGCTGGCTCGACGTCCGCTCTGACTGACCACCTCGCGGCCTGCTCCGACGGGCCGCACCATCGAAACCTGGGGAGATCCACCATGCCCGACCCGTTTCCCACGTATGCGCCGGGAAAGACCATCGATCAGCTCTCGGTCGGCGATAGCGCCAGCCTGTCGAAGAGCTTCTCTCAGGACGACATCGACGCCTTCGCGCGGCTCTCGGGAGATGACAACCCGGCGCACGTGGACGCCGCATGGGCCGATGCCTCACCGTTCGGCGGCCGCGTGGCGCACGGGATCCTGGTCTCCGGCCTGGTCTCGGCCGTGCTCGGCACTCAGCTGCCCGGCCCGGGATCGATTTACATGTCCCAGACGCTCAGGTGGAACGCCCCGGTCCGGCCCGGTGACGCGTTGACCGCCACCGTGACGGTGAAGGAAATCGTCGCTGAGAAGAAGCGTGTCGTGCTCGAAACGATCGTGAGCAGAGACGGCGAGACGGTTCTCGTCGGCGAAGCGCTTGTGATGCCACCCCGTGGTTAGGGCACCTCAACACGAAGGGGAGACGATGATCCGACGGATGGCGGTGCTCGGGGCGGGCGTGATGGGCAGCGAGATCGCCCAGGCGGCGGCGGCGGGCGGAGTCGAGGTCGTGCTGCTCGATTCCGACCCCGCGGCGCTGGACCGCGGGCTGGCGCACGTTGCCAAGATCGGCGAGCGCCGCGTGCAGCGCGGACGGATGAGCGCCGAGGAGGCGCAGGCCATCCTGGCCCGCATCAGCCCGACCGTTGACGACGCCGACCTGGCCGACTGCGACCTCGCGATCGAGGCGGTCCCGGAGATCCTGGACATCAAGCGTCAGGTTTTTCGGCGCCTCGACTCAGCCCTTCCCGCGGGGGCGCTTCTCGCCTCGAATACCTCGGGCCTTTCGATCAGCGCGCTCGCCGCCGAGACGAGTCGCCCCGAGCTCGTGGTCGGGCTCCATTTCTTCAACCCGGCCAGCGTGATGAAACTGGTCGAGGTCATCCGAGGCGAGACCACCAGCGAGGCCACCATGGTCGCCTCGGAGGAACTTGCCCGGGCGCTCGGAAAGGTGCCGGTGCGGGTGCGCGAATGCCCCGGCTTTCTCGTGAACCGCATCCTCGTCCGCGCGCTGGTGGAGGCGTACCGGTACGCGGCCGAGCGTGGGGCGGACCTCGCGGCCGCCGATCGTGCCGTCGTCGAGGGCGGGCCCGCCCCGATGGGCCCGTTCGCGCTGGGTGACCTGATCGGGCTCGACACGCTGGGCCACATCCAGCGTGACCTGATGGAGGCCTATGGGGAGCGTTTCGACGACGGGGGCGAGATCGGTCGCCGCGTCGAGGCCGGTCGCCTCGGAACGAAGTCCGGGGCCGGCTTCTACGACGGCGACGCTCCGCAGGCGACCGCCGACGCCGCCGGTAACGAGGTGGCCGCCCGGTTTTACGAGAGCGCGCTCGATGAGGCTCGTCGCTGCGTCGCGGAAGAGGTCGCCGCCGCCGACGACGCGAACCTCGCGATGCGCCACGGCTGCGGATGGAAAGTAGGCCCGCTGGAGTGGGCGGACGCAAACACAACGACCGGAAAGAACGCATGACCTCCTCGTCATCTCGCGAACCCACGCCAGGGCCCGATCCGGTGCCCGATATTGATTCCGCCCCCGAGGCAAGTGCGTTCGAGGCCATGGAGTCACTCGACCCGCTGGGCTTTGCGGAGGCGTGGTCGCGCACTGCGGCCGCCGCGCTGCAGAATCCCGAGGGCATCGCGCATGCCTGGAGCCGCTACCTCACCGGCCTCGTCGAGGCCTCGACGGCCGCGGTCGACCGCGCGAGCGGCACCGAGACCGCCGGACCGATCCAGCCGGGGCGCCGCGACCGACGTTTCAAGGACCCTGCCTGGGAGGAGAACCCCGCCTTCTTCGGAATGCTCCAGGCGTACCTGCTGTCGGGGCGTCTCGTCGACGAGGTCCTCGAGGCGTCCGAGGTCGACGACGTGACCGACCAGCGCATGGGCTTCCTCGCCGACGTCGTGATGGACGCTCTCGCGCCGACCAACACCTTCGTGACCAACCCCGCTGCGGTGAAGAGGGCGCTCGACACCGGTGGCGCCAGTGTCATGCGTGGCCTGCGTACCTATTTGGACGACGTCGCCCACAACAAGGGCATGCCGCGGCAGATCGATCCGGACGCTTTCGAGGTCGGCAAAGACCTCGCGGTCACGCCGGGCAAGGTCGTGTACCGCAACGATCTCATGGAGCTGATCCAGTACACCCCGCGCACCGAGACGGTCTACGCGACGCCGCTGCTGATGAGCCCGCCGTGGATCAACAAGTACTACATCATGGATCTCGCACCGGGCCGCAGCTTTGTCGAGTGGGCGGTCGAGCACGGTCACACCGTCTTCACCATCAGCTACCACAACCCCGGCAGCGCCGACCGCGACGTGCGCCTCGACGACTACCTGCTGAACGGGCCGATCGCCGCCCTCGACGTAATCCGCGAGATCACCGGGGCCGAGCGCGCGAACATCGTCGGGCTCTGCTTGGGCGGCACCCTCACCGCGGCATTACGTGCCTACCTCGCCGCCTCCGGGCACGACCGCATCGCGTCCACCACGCTACTCAACACGCTCGTCGACTTCAGCCGTCCGGGCCGCCTCGGCGCCTTTACCGACCGGACCTCGGTTGAGCGGCTCGAAAAGCGCATGGCCGAGCGTGGCTTTCTCGAGGCCTCGGAGATGATGGGCATCTTCACCTTCATGCGCTCCAACGACCTCGTCTGGAACTACGCGGTGAACAACTGGCTCATGGGCGAGGACCCCCAGCCCTTCGACATCCTCGCCTGGAACGCCGACAGCACCCGTATGCCGGCCGATATGCATTCCTTCTACCTGCGCTCGTGCTATCTGGGCAACGAGCTCTCAGGCGGCACGATGGAACTGGCCGGCATACGCCTCGACCTCGAGTCGATCCGCGGCGACCACTACGTCCTCGGCGCGGTGGAGGACCACATCGCACCGTGGGAGGGCAGCTACATAACGACCCAGGTGCTCCCGAACGCCGACGTCCGCTACGTACTGAGCGCGGCGGGGCATATTGCCGGAATCGTCAATCCGCCCAGCCCGAAAGCCTGGTACCGGACAGCAGACGTCCTCCCGGCCGACCCCAAGGAGTGGTTCGACGCGTCGGTCCGCCACGAGGGTTCCTGGTGGGAGGACTGGGCCGAGTGGATCGGCGCGCGCTCGGGCGAGCGGATCGCCCCACCCCGCATGGGAAGCGCAAAGCACCGCGCCAAGGGCGACGCCCCGGGTGCCTACGTGCTCGAGAAGTAGTCGCGCTTGCAGAAGTACGCGTTGCGTACTATAGTGCGCATTGCGAACGAGATCCCCCTTCCCCCCGAGGAGACACACCATGCCGTCAGCCACCATCGATTACGCCGCCAAAGCACAAGAGACGACCCTCAAGGCGCTCCGTCAGAGCCAGGCCGCCACCGTCGACATCGTCGAGACGTGGGCCAAAGCCGTTCAGAACAGCGCCCTTGACATCCCCGCCATCCCTGTCGCCAGCGCCATGCCGACTCCCGAAGAGCTCATCAAGACCAGTTACGACTTCGCGGGTCAGGTGCTCGCCGCGCAGCGTGAGTTCGCCGAGAAGCTCGTCACGGCCCTCGCCCCGGCGATCCCGACCACGAAGGTCGCGACTCCCGCCAAGTAGTTTCTGGCGTGGCGCAGGATCCCTGGAGCGGACAGGTCGAGGCTCTCGGCCGGTTCATCCATCAACAACGCAAGCTCGCGAAGCTCTCGCTTCGCGAGCTTGCGGGGTTGAGCGACATCTCCAACGCCTATTTAAGTCAGCTCGAGCGCGGTCTGCACCAGCCCTCGATGAGGGTCGTCACCCAGCTGTCACGTGCGTTGGGAATGCCGGCCGAGGCTTTCTTGACGCACGCGGGTCTGTTGGACGAGGACAGCCCGCAGGCGACCGCCGCACCAGAACACGGGGCGGCTGAGGCGGCCATACGAGCCGACCCCGACCTGACCGAGGCTCAGCGCGACGCTCTGTTGGCCGTCTACCGCAGCTTTTTCGACCGCTAGCGCGGCCGCGGGGCGTCAGCCGAAGGCCTCCCGGACATCGTCGACCGTGGTCAGGTGCGTCCTGCCACCGAAGCCGTCGCTCGCGAAATCCATCCCGGGTGTTTCGGGGACGATGATCGCCGGGTCGATCCAGAGCACGACGTAGCCGGCGACCGCGCCGGCCCCGAAGCCGGGCGCGAAGATCCTCATCCGCCGATCGATGGCGCCGTCGGTGACGGCGTCATGGATCGCGATCGGGATGCTTGCCGCCGAGACGTTCCCGACCCGATCGATGTTGAAGTAGAGGCTGTCGGCCGGGATGCCGGCCTGGCCGGCGAGGTCGACCACCATCGTCCGGTTGGCCTGGTGAGGCACCACGAGGTCGATCGCGTCGACCAGCGCGCGGGTGGAATCCTCGGGGTGGGGCAGGGTGCGCATCTCCCCCATCATCTGGACGAGATAGCGCTCTACGAGCGCCTTCACCTCCGGCCCCCAGACCGTGACGTCATTGTCGAAATCGGGGTTGGGCCAGATGATCGAGTTGACCTGGCTCGCCGGGCCGCTGGCATAGGTCTGAAAGACCTCCACATCGCCCGCCTCGCCCTCGGGGGCCGGTGCGATCACCATCGCCGCCGCTCCGTCACCGAAAATCATGCGTGAGGGTCGGACGCTGCCGATCTTGTCGGAGAACTTCTCGGCGCAGACAAGCAGGACGGGACGCTTGATGTCTTGGAGCAGCCGAACCGACTCGCCGATGCCGTAGGGGAAGCCGGCGCATGCGGCGACGAGGTCGAACGAGACATGCGTCTGGAAGATGCCCAGCTGGCCGGAGAGCCAGGTCGCGACCGACGGCAGAAGCCGCGTGCTCGTGCAAGAGCAGAAAATCACGGCGCCGATCTCTTCGGGATGGCACCCGGCACCCTCGAGGGCGCTCGTGGCGGCCATCAACGCCAGCTCGTCGAGGTCCCATTGCGTGTAGATGCGTGCCTCGATGCCGGTTTTCTCGCGGATGTCGTCGGCCGTCATCGGCGACCAGCTGTACGCGGTGTTGCGAATCAGGTCTTCGTTCGTGCAGATGTGCTCACCCTTGACGACCGCGAGGGCCGCGAGTCGGGGCTTGACCGCGAAGCGCTCGGCGATGACCACCGGCGGCACCGGATGCGCAGGGGCAACGGCGCGTGCGGCCGCAGCCGACCGCGGCCGCGCCCGCGGAGCAGAGGTCCGACACCGCCGGATGAACTCGCTCACGTCGCGGTTGCGCGGCACGAAGACCACCACGAACTCGTCGTCGGCGATCCGCCCGACCTCCTCGAGCCTCATCTCGGCCCGACTCCACGGGTACTGGTTATGCAGCACCATCGCCATCCGCATCAGCGCCTCGAGCTCAGGCTGCTCCTCAGAGCAGTCGAGGATCTCCTCGTAGCCGAAGACGGGGAAGTCGGGGTCGTATGAAGACAGACAGTAGGTCAGGCTGCCGCTCTCGGCGAGCGCCTCGGCGACGGTCAGCTTGATCGCCGAGAGTTCGGTCGCGTGATGCAGCTTGTTGCGGTAGACGTCGAACAGCACATCGTGGATGCGGTCTTCGACCTCGGTATCCCACGCCGCCGGCAGGCCCGCGTAGCAGGCGGCGACCGCCGCGACCTTGCGCTCGCCGTCGCGCCAGGGAGCCAGTATCGGCAGGTAGATGTCGTCGCGATGACGCGACACGTCGCGCCAGCGCACGGGCCGCTTCTCGTACATCGTCATCGCGTAGCGGTTGGCCCAGAACAAGTTGAGCGTCAGGTCGCGAAGCAACTGGAAGCGCGACCCGTAACCACCCGCCGCGGTCTTGGCGAGAATGTCGGCCCCCGTCGGCGCCTTCGCCTCGAAGTCGCGCCGGACGACCGCCGAGAGCTGTGCTTCGGTCTGGATCGCGCTGAAGTCAAGGTCGGTCAGGAAGCTCGACGGGAAGACCAGTCGGCCGTGACGGTTGATGACAAAGGGCTTACCCACGGCGCGCTCCTGGGTTTCAGAATGCTGTCGGCGCACGCTAACCGACCGCACTGAGGTCCGGTAGTGACGATGTTTCCCTAGGTGCGGCGTGCCTCGTAGCGGTCGCGCGTGTGCGCGGCTACCGTCGCCCCAATGAACAGCCGGATCGCCATCATCAACCGAGGTGAGCCCGCACGACGGCTGATTCACGCGGCCCGTGAACTCAACTACGAGCGCGGCTGGACGATCCGAACGATCGCTCTCCACACCTCCGAGGAACGACGGGCGGCCTTCGTACGCGAGGCCGATGAGACCGTGCTGATCGGACCCGGCGGAGCCGCAAGCCCCTACATCGATCACGCCGAACTCGAGCGCGCCCTGCGCGAGTGCCGCGCGGACGCGGCCTGGGTCGGGTGGGGGTTCGTCGCCGAGGACCCGGCATTCGCCGAGCTGTGCGAGCGCATCGGCGTCACCTTCATCGGGCCGCCCGCCCACGCCATGCGCAGCCTCGGCGACAAGATCGCCGCAAAACTGCTTGCCGAGAAGGTCGGGGTACCCGTCGCCGAGTGGAGTCGCGGCCCGGTCGAGACCGATGCCGACGCGCTCGGCCACGCGGCCGCCATCGGCTTCCCCCTCATGATCAAGGCGGCCGCCGGGGGTGGCGGGCGCGGGATCAGGATCGTGAACAGTGAGGCGGAGTTGCTGCCGGCTCTCGAGCGGGCCCGTGACGAGGCGCGGCGGTCCTTCGGCGACGCGAGCGTGCTGATGGAGCGGCTCGTCGCCGGCGCGCGCCACGTCGAAGTACAGGTGATCGCCGATCACCACGGGACGGCCTGGGCCGTTGGTGTGCGCGACTGCTCGGTCCAGCGTCGCAGCCAGAAACTGATTGAAGAGTCGGCGTCGCCGGCACTGGATCCCGAGCAGGACAGGGCGCTGCGACGCTCCGCGGTCGACCTGATGTTGGCGGCCGGCTACCGCAATGCCGGCACCGTCGAGTTCCTCTACCAGCCCGCCGAACGTTCGCTGGCCTTTCTCGAGGTCAACACGCGCCTTCAGGTCGAGCACCCGGTGACGGAGGTCACGACCGGGCTCGACCTGGTCAAGTTGCAGATCCACGTCGCGGCCGGCGGGCGACTGGAGGGGGATCCACCCGCAGAGTACGGACATGCGATCGAGGCCCGCGTCAACGCCGAGGACGTCGAGCGTGGGTTCGCCCCGGCGCCGGGCACCGTGGAACTCTTGCGCCTGCCCACCGGTCCCGGCATCCGCGTCGACACCGGCATCTGCGAAGGGGATGTGATTCCCCCCGAGTACGACTCGATGATCGCCAAGGTCATCGCATGGGGCTCGAACCGAGCGGAGGCGCTGGCCCGTCTGCGCCGCGCACTCGAGGAGATGAGGGTCGTGGTTCGCGGCGGGGCGACCAACCGGGCCTTCCTTGTCGACCTGCTCGGCCGCCCCGAGATCGTGGCAGGCACCGTCGACACCGGCTGGCTCGACCGTCTCGGCGCCGAGGGTGGGCTCGTGTCCGACCGCAACTCCGACGTGGCGCTCGTCTTCGCGGCGATCGACGCCGACGCGGCGGAGGAAGCCGTCGAACGTGAACGCTTCTACGCCTCCGCCCGCGCCGGCCAGCCGAAGGCGAGCCATGAGACCTCCCGGGTGGAGCTGCGTCATCGCGGAGAGTCGTACCGCCTCGCGGTCACCCGCGTCGGGCCCGGCCGCTACCGGGTAAGGGTTCCCGGAGGGGTCCTCGACGTCGCGGTCGAGCGCCTAGGGCGATTCGAGTCGCGCCTGCACGTGAACGGTCGTACGCATCGGGTCGTCTCGGTGGCCCATCCGCCCGAGCGCCTCATCGAGGTGGACGACATCGCCCACCGGGTCTCGCACGACGAGGGTGGGCTCGTGCGTTCGCCCGCGCCCGCGCTGGTGGTGTCGGTGATCGCCGCGGTCGGGGACGCCGTGGTCGCGGGGGCGCCGGTGGTGGTGCTCGAGAGCATGAAGATGGAGACGACGGTGACCGCACCGTTCGACGGCGTCGTCTCCGAGATCCTGGTCGCCGGGAACGTCCAGGTCGACGCCGGAGCTCCGCTTTTGCGAATGGAGGTGAAGTCCGACGCAGCTGTGAGCGAGTCGCGCCGACCGCGCGTCGTGTTCGACCTGCCCGCGGCGGCACCGAAGGGCGGCCCGCGCCAGCGAGCGTCGGAGATCCTCGGCGCGATCCGTAGCCTGCTCTTGGGATACGACCTCAGCGCGGGCGAGGCCCGCAAGCTGGTCGCCGAGCTGGAGGACGTGAGGGCGTCCCTCCCCCCCGATGACCCGGCGCTGCTGCAAGGCGAGCTCGCCGCGCTGGTCGTCGTCGCCGACCTTGCCGCGCTCTCGCGGGCCCGGCCGTCGCTACGCGAAAGCGATCTCGCGGACGAGATGGTTCACAGCCCTCGCGAGCATTTTCATCACTACCTGCGCTCACTCGACGCCGAGGGCGAGGGCGTCCCTGAGGGCTTACGACGCTCGCTCGAGCGTGCGCTGCGGCACTACGGCGTGAACGGCCTCGATCGCAGCGCGCCCCTCGCCGAGGCGGCCTACCGCATGTTCCTCGCTCAAGAGCGGGCACCCCAGCAGTTCCCCGTCGTCGCCAGCCTGCTCGATGGCCGTCTTCGCGACGCCGCCACGCTCCCGGCTCCGCTGCGCAAGGAGCTGCGCGAGACGCTCGACCGCCTCGTCGCCGCCACGCAGCTACGTGACCCGGCGATCAGCGAGCTGGCGCGCGGAGTGCGTTTCAACTGCTTCGACGGCCCGCTCATGGCGGGCGCCCGCGAGCGCGTGGACCGCCGCGTGCGCGACCAGCTCGATCACCTGGCCGCGAGTCCTGACGCCCCAGATCACGCCGAGCTCATCGACGATCTGGTCGCCACCTCGCAGCCGATGCTGCACATCTTCGGAGAGCGCGCCGCCCGCGGGATATCCGACCACGAGCCCATGCTCGAGGTGCTGACGCGCCGCTACTACAAGATTCGCGACCTGTGCGACTTACGGCTGCTCTCGGTCGACGGGCGTCAGCTCGCCACCGCCACCTACGATCGCACCGGGCGAAATGTGCGGCTCGTCACCGCTCTCGGCACGATCGACGACCTCGTCGGGGTCCTCGAGACCGTGGGGCGGTTTCTGCGGGACCTCCCCAACGCCGGGGGGAGCGTGGCCGACCTCTACCTCACCGGGCCCGAGGCGCCCGACCCCGACGAAATGGCCGCGCGCATCGAGGACGCGATCGAACGGGCCGCCGTTCCTGGCGACGTGCGTCGCCTCGCCGTGTCGGCGGCTTTCGCAGGTGGGGGGACCCGCCAGTTCACCTTCCGTCCGGTCGACGGGCATCTGCGCGAGGAGCGGGTGGTCCGCGGGCTGCACCCGATGATCTCGCGGCGGTTGCGCTTCTGGCGGCTCTCCCACTTCGAGGTGAGCAGGCTGCCATCGGTCGACGACACGTACCTCTTTCACTGCGTTGCGCCGGAGGCGCCAACCGATGAGAGGTTTGTGGCTCTGGCCGAGGTCCGTGACCTCACGCCGGTCCGCGACACCACCGGCACGCTGACTGCACTTCCCGAGGTCGAGCACATCCTCGCCGGGTGCCTCGAGGGTATCCGCCGCAGCCAGGCCGAGCGTCCCGCGCGACGTCGCCTGCAGGCGAACCACGTCTTCCTCTACATCTGGCCCACCGTGGACGTGCCCTTACCCGAGTTGATGGCGGCAGCCCGGTGGCTGGCACCGATGACCGAGGGGCTCGGGCTAGAGGAGGTACTTCTGTGCTTCGGCACGGCGAACAAGACGACCGGCCCGGGGCGCGAGATGGCGCTTCGCTTTTCCTACCAGCCCGGCGCCGGGGCTTCGGTCGAGCTCACGGACGGGCCGATCGAGGCCCTCTCACCGACCGACGACTACGCGCACCGCGTGCTGGCGGCCCGGCGGCGCGGCACCGTCTACCCCTACGAACTCGTCCGATTGCTGACCGGCGACCGAGGAGAATTCGTCGAGCACGATCTCGACGAGCACGGGCGGCTGGTTGCGGTCGAGCGTCCCCCCGGACGGAACCGAGCGGGAATCGTGGCGGGAGTCGTCCGCACTCCGACGCCCAAACACCCCGAGGGTATCGTGCGCGTCGCCCTCCTCGGCGACCCGACGCGCTCGCTCGGCGCGGTGGCCGAACCCGAGTGCAGCCGGATCCTGGCGGCCATCGACCTCGCCGACGAGATGGGCGTACCGCTGGAGTGGTTTGCGATCTCGTCCGGTGCGAAGATCTCCCGTGAAAGCGGCACCGAGAACATGGACTGGGTCTCCCGGGTACTGCGTCGCCTGATCACCTTCACACAGGCACGCGGTGAGGTGAACGTCATCGTGGCCGGCATCAACGTCGGCGCGCAGCCGTACTGGAACGCCGAGGCGACGATGCTGATGCACACGCGGGGCATCCTCGTCATGACGCCCGACAGCGCGATGGTGCTCACCGGCAAGCAGGCCCTCGACTACTCGGGCGGCGTCTCTGCGGAAGACAACTTCGGCATCGGCGGTTTCGACCGGATCATGGGCCCGAACGGGCAGGCCCAGTATTGGGCGCCCCACCTGGCGGGTGCCTGCGAGGTTCTCCTCGCCCACTATGCCCACAGCTACATCGCCCCGGGCGAACGGTCCCCGCGCCGGGCGCAGACCGCCGATCCGATCGATCGAGACGTACGCGAGCATCCGCACTCGGGGCCGGGGACGACCTTCACGACGGTGGGCGACATCTTCTCGTCGCAGACGAACCCCGAGCGCAAGAAGGCGTTCGATGTGCGGTCGCTGATGAACGCCGTCATCGACCAGGACCACCCGCCCCTCGAGCGATGGGCGACGATGGCGGATGCCGACACGGCGGTCGTCTTCGACGCCCACCTGGGCGGCTTCCCGGTGACCGTCCTCGGAATCGAGTCGCGGCCGATCCCGCGGCACCACTTCCTGCCGGCGGACGGTCCCGACCAGTGGACGGCCGGAACGCTCTTTCCGATGTCGTCCAAGAAAGCGGCGCGCGCGATCAACGCGGCGAGCGGGAACCGCCCGGTGGTTGTGCTGGCGAACCTCTCGGGCTTCGACGGTTCGCCGGAATCGCTGCGCAAGCGGCAGCTCGAGTACGGCGCGGAGATCGGTCGGGCCGTCGTCAACTTCGATGGCCCGATCGTGTTCTGCGTTGTCTCCCGCTACCACGGTGGTGCGTTCGTGGTCTTCTCGGGCGCCCTGAACGATCAGATGGAGGTGCTCGCGGTCGAGGGCTCCTACGCCTCCGTCATCGGTGGGGCGCCTGCGGCGGCGGTGGTCTTCGCTGGCGATGTCGCCGCTCGAACGGAGGCCGACGCACGCGTGGCGGAGGCGCAGGACCGCCTGGCGGCGGCGGACGACGCGGACCGCGGTCGCCTGCGGGCGGAACTCGACGACGTACGCGCCGCGGTCCGCTCGCAAAAGCTCGGTGAGGTCGCCGCCGAGTTCGACGAGATCCACAGTGTCCAGCGGGCCCTGGAGGTCGGGTCGGTGGATGCGATCATCCCGGCAAACCGGCTCCGCCCACGGCTCATCGAGGTGCTCGAGCGCCGTCTCGGGCAAGGAGGCTCAGCGTGACTGGCAGCGCCGCCGCCTCAGGACCTCAGGTCTGGAAGCTCTTCCCGCAGCCGCAGCTGCTCTCGGCGTTCGGGTTCTTGATCACGAACCCGGCTCCCTGGAAGCTCTCTTCGTAGTCGAGTTGCGCACCGAGCAGGTACGGAACGCTGAAGCGGTCGACGATCACGCGCGCACCGTCGGCGTCGACGACCTCGTCACCGTCCTGGACGGATCCGAGCTCAAGGGAGTACTCGAAACCCGAGCAGCCACCGGGAATGACCTGCAGGCGAAGCCCCGCGTCGGGGGTCTCGTCGGCGGCGATCAGCGTGCGGAGCTGCTCGGTGGCGGAGGGGGTAAGGGTGACCATCTCGGAAGCTGCCTTTCGATCGACGTTCCGGCCCAGAGTGTGGCAGAGGTCGGGGCGCGTACGCAAGCTCGTTCGCCTGTTAACCATATCCTCGGCGTGCGCGGTCGCGAACTTCAGCGCGGCGGCCCGAGGCCCCACTTCTCGACCCGCGTGTTTCTCGCGGCGTCCTTCAGCGTGAGCGCCAGGGAAACCGGCCCCGTCCCGAGATCGCTACCCGCTATCTGCAGGGTGTACCGGGTGATGCGGGCCAGCCGCGTCACATCGCGGCCGTCTGCGACGAGGCGCACACTCGCGACGTCCACGCCCGTCCCACCCGGAGCGTCGCGGTAGCGCACGAAGACCAAGGGGCCACGGGCATCACCGGCGGCGGGTGTCCGCGCGACGATCCGTGGCGCGCGGTCGGGGCGCGGCGTCCCCCCGGCGGCGACGAGCGGCAGTGGATGCCCGGCAAACGCCAGCGCCGCAACCGAAGTCACCAGCACTCCCGGTAGTTGCCCGACACGATCGCCCACTCCCCCATCGGCGCCCTGGCGAACCTCCAGGAACCGCAGAGGGCCACGCTGCCCCCGGGTCCACGGCGCGGCGGCGGGGTTCTCTCCCAGCGCGCGGATGGCGACGGCGCCCCAGGCGGTATCGAGTGCGGTGCTCGCGCGCAGCGGCAGGGGCGGAAATCCTCCATCACGGCGACGGGCGCCGCGAAGCATCCCCCGGGCCGCTGCCAGATCGGGGTCGCTGGAACTCACCCCCGCACTGACGAGGGCCTGCACCGCCGTGGCGGTCGTCGGCACGTCGGCCTTCCGATCGGGAGTGAACGACCATCCCCCGCTTGTGGCACGGCCGGCCCGCAGGGCGGCCACAGCACGCGTAAGCGCCGCATCCTTCGGGGCCACCCCCGCCGCCCGCAGAGCGATGACACCCCACGCGTTCAGGAGATTCGTGCCGCCAAACGATCCCCCGGGCTCTTGCGCCGCAAGAAGTTCCTGCACCAGATCGCGCTGGCCCGCATGACGCGGGTCGAGCCCCACTGCGCTCATCGCCACGATCGTGCGCTCCACCGCGCCAAGCCCCCGCGGAGCGGTCGCGGAGACCGCCTCGGCGAGAGAGGGAGAACCCGTCCTGCGCCACGTCGCCGGATCCTCCCCGGCGGCCCGAATCGCCAGCGCCGCCCACGCCGCGTCGGCGGCGCGCTGGCGGGCGGGCGCGCGACCGTCAAAGCCACCGGTATGTGGGTCGTGCCGTCCGGCGAGATGGTCGAGGGCTTCCCCCAGCGTCGCCGTCGCGGGGTTGGCGCCCGCGAGGGATGCCCACACGGCGCACACCGCAATCGACCAGGCGCTACGCCGCCGGCGTGCCACCGCGTGGGCTTCCCGTGCACAGCACCTCGGCGGGGTTTCCGCGCGACTGGCCGCGGTGGAGACGGCGTCACGCTTCTCGATCGCGACGGCACGCGTCATAACGTCATCGATCGAGGCGGCGGGGATCACCAACGCCCCGGACGCGTCGGCGTAGATGTAGTCGTCCGGAACAACCGTCACCCCATGCACCTGGACGGGCACATCCGCGGCGACGGGCGTGATGCGATTGCGCTGACGGGCCGTCTCACCGTTGCAGTAGATCGCCAAGCCCATCTCACCAAGCTCACCGAGATCGCGCAGCCGTCCGTCCGCGAGCACCCCCGCCAACCCTCGAAACGCGGCCCGCGACACCTTGCGCGCGCCGGCCACGGCGGCATCGGGGTGTCCCCCTCCACCCATCACCAGCACGGCGCCCTGCGGACTGTCACCAACCGCCGCGTAGAAAAGCCGCGCGAAATCGTTGACCAGCGCGTCGTCACGATCGTCACGCGCAGGAAGAAACGCGATCGTACGCGCCGGGCCAAAGAGAACCCGCCCCAGAGTGGGAGACACCAGATCCCGGATGTAGAAGGGGTGCGCATGCCGCGCACCCATCGCATCGACGAGGCTGCTCGCACTGACCCGCGACAGCAGTTCAATGAGTTCGCTCACGCCCGGCAGACTAAAGGACCGCCCGCCGCAGCCCGGCCCGCGCGCGATCAATCTGTCACCACAGGTGCCTGGCATCGGTGGTGACATCGTCGCGTGTCGTCATCCCTCGTTCGCACAAAGCGTTTCGAGGGCTAAGTGCTGGTCGCGGTGACTTTCGCGGGTTCGGCCAGGGCGCTTCTGACGGCGGGGGCGACGACGGTTCCGTAGAGCTCGATCGAGCGCATCACGATGTCGTGCGGCAATGTGCCGACGCTCATCTGAAGGAGGAAGCGCTGGTGCCCGAAGATCTCGTGTTGGAAGAGAATCTTCTCGATCACCTCCTGCGGGCTGCCGACGAAGTTCGCGCCACGCAGCGTTCGGCTGGCCTCGAAGTCGGCGCGGCCCATCGGGGCCCAGCCGCGCTCGCGGCCGATGCGATTCATCATCGTCGAGACCGGGCCGAACGCCGCGTCGGATGCCGCCTGGGAGGTGTCGGCGATCAGGCCATGGGAGTTGATGCCGAAGGCGGGTATCGGGTTCCCGGCTTCGGCCGCCGAGCGGCGGTGAAGCTCGGCGAAGGGAGCAAACCGCTCGGGCATTCCGCCGATGATCGCCAGCGCAAGCGGCAATCCACGGACACCGGCCCGTACGGCCGAGGCCGGTGTACCGCCCACCGCCAGCCAGATCGGCAGCGGCGACGCAGGCCGCGGATAGACCCCGCGCTCTGGGATCGGTGCCCGCAAACGACCCTGCGACGCGACGATTTCGTTGTCGCGGATGTTCAACAGCAGCTCGAGCTTCTCCTCGAACAGCGCGTCGTAGTCGTCGAGGTCGTAGCCGAACAGGGGGAACGACTCGATGAACGACCCCCGCCCGGCCATGATCTCCGCCCGGCCGCCCGACAGCAGGTCGAGGGTGGCGAACTGCTGGAAGACGCGAACGGGATCGTCGGAGCTGAGCACCGAGACGGCGCTGGAGAGACGGATACGCGTGGTGCGCTCCGCCGCCGCCGCCAAGACGACCGCCGGTGCCGACACGGCGAAATCAGGCCGGTGGTGCTCACCGACACCGAAGACATCCAGCCCGACCTGATCGGCGAGCTCGATCTCTTCGATGAGATCCCGCAGACGCTGGCCAGGTCCGACGGTGATCCCGGTGCTCGGGTCGGGGCTGAGCTCGGCGAACGAGTAGATACCGATTTCCATCGTGCGGCTCCGGTTGGTGGGCGGGTCGTTGACGCGTCGGTCAGACTGAAGCACCAGGAGGCAAAACGCCAAAGGAGCCCGTGGTGCCCGAGTGCACGCACCTCGATCAGATCACGACCATGGACATCCCGGGGCCGATCGCTGGTTGCCAGGAGTGCCTGAGGATCGGTGGCACGTGGATGCACCTGCGGATGTGTCTGAGCTGCGGGAGGATCGGGTGCTGCAACGACAGCCCGAACCGCCATGCGACGGCGCATTTCATGGAGACCTCGCATCCCTTGATCCGCTCGGCGGAGCCGGGTGAGGACTGGAGCTGGTGCTTCGTCGATGAGGTCGCGATGGTCATCTCCGGCTCGTGAGCCCGGTCCGCTCGACGGTCGATGTCTTCGGGCATCGGCTCGACCCGACCCATCACGGGCTACGTGATTTCCTCACGCGCACCGCACAGCCGATGCGCTGGCACGAGGCCGGCTCGGCCGACTCCGACGCCCTCCTGGCCGAGCACGGAGCGAGCGCCGCCGATCTACCGGTCGTGATCGATGAGGGCACCGTCATGGCAGGCGTGACGATCGACCAGCTCATCGATCTCTGGCACACGCGCACTCCCCCATCTCGGAGCCACTACGACCTGATCATCGTCGGCGCAGGCCCTGCGGGCCTGGCGGCAGCGGTGTACGCGGCATCCGACGGGCTGTCGACCCTCGTTCTCGAACGCGACGTCCCCGGTGGCCAGGCCTCCCACACATCGAAGATCGAGAACTTCTTCGGCTTTCCCGAGGGAATCGGCGGAGCCGAGCTCGCCCGTCTCGGCGGCCGCCAGGCAGAGGGTTTCGGCGCGGAGGTCCAGTTGATGCGCGGGGTCATCGGCCCGGCCCCGGCCCCCGAGGGCGCATTCGGATTCCTTACCCGCGGAGACATCGCCGTCACCTCGGATGTCGCGATCGCCGCGACCGGCATGGAGTGGCGCCGGTTGGAAGTCGACGGGGTCGAGGAACTGCTGGGTCGTGGCGTCTACTACGGCGCCGGCAGAAGCGAGGCGGCCCAGTGCATCAACGAGCCGGTGGTCGTCATCGGGGCGGGCAACTCCGCCGGGCAGGCGGTTCTCGACCTGGCACGCGCGGGTGCCGATGTCGTGATGGTGGTCCGCGGAACGGATCTCGCAAAGTCGATGTCTCACTACCTCGTCACGAGGATCCTCGCCTCGGCGCGTATCCAGGTGAGAACGTACTGCGAGGTGGTCGCCGCCCACGCCGACGGCGAGAGCCTTGGTGCGGTTGACGTCGTGGGCGTCGACGGACTCCGCGAGACGCTGCCCGCCCGGGCTCTCTTCATCTGCATCGGCGGCGAGCCCCGCACCGAATGGGCCGAGGACAACGGCGTTGCCCGTGACGCCGCGGGCTTTCTGCTCACCGGGCTCGATCTGCTGGAGATGGGAAGGCGCCCGACGGACTGGCCCCTGCCCCGCGACCCATTCACGTTGGAGACGAGCGTCCCCGGCCTGTTCGCCGCCGGAGACGTCCGCCACGGGTCGACCAAGCGCGTCGCCGGGGCCGTTGGTGAGGGCGCCATGGCCGTCGCCCTGGCCCATCGACGCCTCGCCGAGCTCGATCGGGGCTGAGGGCCACCCGGACACCGCATCAGCGTGGCTGAAGGCGCGTGATCAGCGCCTGGTTCTCATTCCGGAAGGCGATCTCGTACTGAGGTCGCACCACCGCCTCCACCGGCGTGATCTTCTGATCCTCGCAGGCGAGATCGGCACGGACGACCTGCACCTCGAGGCGCTGGACCTCCGCCAGGGACGCCTTGTCGTACGCAACGGACGGGTCGGGCGCAGCGGTGGCGCCTGGCTCGACCCCGGGGATCACCGCCCGGAAGCGCTCCAACATGTCGGGGTCGACGTCGTCCGGCGACTCGTAGCGGTAGCCGTCTTGCTGCATACAGGCCCTCCAGCCCTCTACGGCCGTCACCATCCGCTGATCGGCGAGAATCTGCTCATCGAGTTCGTCGAGCTTGCCCTGCAACGCCGTGAGCGTCTCGGCCCCGCCGAAGACCTCCTCGGTCGACTTCTCGGTGCAGCCGCCGAGCTCGGTGAAGTCGCCACTATCGACGGCCTGCGCGAAGGTCAGGCCGGCGTTGTCCCCCCAGAGCGTGCGATCGTAGGCGGCGCGATCGGCGGCATTCAGGCCCGCGCGGATCCGCTGGTTCGGGTCTGTCTGCTCGCCACCGCGACCGAACAGCGTGCTGATGCCGTAGCCGAACTGATTGTTGAACTCGTCCTCGCTCAGGCGTGTCGAACCGGTGAGGGCGGCGCGCTGAGCGAGTGGGTCGATCGGGACGTACTCGAAGCCCTGGGCGGCCATGCACTGTTGGATCGCCGCCTCCACGCGGCTCTGGCGCTCTGCAATGCCTGCGGTATCGAACCCGATTTGATCCTCGACAGAGCCGTCACCGCGGGCCTCGGTGGCCGTACTGCCATCGCCGCCGCAGGCCGAGATCGCGAGCGTTGATGATGCAATCGCCATCAGAAGACTCCAGCGGCCCAACCGTCGGATAGGTGCAGGATTCATGGTTCTCTCTCTTTCGCGGTTTGTCAGGTTCCCGCCCGCAGGGCTTCGACCGGCTGTAGCGAGGCGGCACGCAGAGCCGGGTAGGTGCCGGAAATGAGACCGACAAGACCGCCCACCAGCGGCGCAAACAGCGCAACCAAGGGGTCGAGAACGGGCGTCCACGTGCGGCTCGCGGCGACGGCGACGATGACGAGAACGCCGAGGCTGGCACCGATGATCCCGCCGAGGACACCCATCGCCGTGCTTTCGACGAGGAACTGACCGGCGATGTGGCGGCGGCCGGCACCGAGCGCGCGGCGCAGGCCGATCTCACCGGTTCGCTCGAGGACCGACACCAGGGTCACGTTGGCGATGCCGAGTGCCCCAACGAGCAGCGAGACCGCTCCTAAAAGCAGGAAAAGCGCGTTGAGGTCGTTCTCGACCTTGCCGCGCAGCTTCTCAGGGCTCGGCGGGGCGGCGACTCGCAGCAGGTTCGGACTGTCGGGGTTCAAGGCCACAGGTGCCTCGGCGACCACCGCATCGACCGCGCCGATCACGGTTTCGATCTGGGCGGCAGCGGGCGCGACCAGCCCGAACTCGCGCCGAGCCGTGCCCTCGGGGATAATCGCCGACCCGAGGAGCGACGGCTGGCGATCGACGGTCTGCAGGAGCCCGATGACGAGGTAGAGCCGGTCTCCGACGAACACACCGGGCTGCTGATCGACACGCGTCAGTCCGAGCCGGGCTGCGGCCGTCGGCCCCAGCACCATCACCCGGTCGGCACGGCGGGAATGCCCGCCGTCGGGAAGACGCCCCGCGGCGACCTCCGCCCGCACGGCGCGCCACAGACCCGGCGAGGCGGCCTTGATCGGTAGCTGCACATCGGTCTGGCCGAGGGGGTCGTTCACCGGCACCGAGTGAATGAGCGCGCCACCGACATCGACATCCGACAGCGTGCCCGCCGCGGCGACCCCGTTCAGGCGCGTCAACCGCTGCTCGGCGTCCCACGGGATGACGGTTGTCGCCCGACCAGCGCCGCGGGCCGCAGGCGTGACCACGACATCGGTCGCCGAGACCTCGTCGAAACGGCCGACGATCTGGCTGCCCGCCGTTTCCGACAGCCCGAGGGTGGCGACCAGCGCCGCCACGCCCACCACGGTGCCGAGCACCGTGAGCGCCACGCGGGCGGGGCGGGCCAGTAGCCCGGCGGCCGACTCGACCAGCAGGTCGCGTACCGAGAACCGGGAGACCGGCGCCTGGGGGCGGTCTGCGCTGGGCCGACGGCGTATCCGGATCGAGGGGCGCCTCATCGGGTCGTCTCCGTGAGCCGGCCATCGACGATCCGCACCTCGCGCTGGGCCCGCGCGGCAACGCTCTCGTCGTGGGTAACGACCACGAGGGTGAGCCCGTCCTCGCCGAGGTCCTCGAACAACCGCAACACCGATGCGGTGTTGGCCGAGTCGAGGTTGCCCGTCGGCTCGTCGCAGAGGAGAAAGCTGGGCGGCCCCATCAATGCCCTGGCGATGGCCACGCGCTGCCGTTGGCCGCCAGACAGGCGCGTCGGCAGGAAGTCGGCGCGGTCGGCCAGGCCCACGCGCTCGAGCGCGGCAAGGGCCCGCTCACGCCGTCCGGCACGTGAGACGCCGAGATACACCTCGGCGAGCATCACGTTGTCGACCGCGCTGCGATGCGACAGAAGATGAAAGGTCTGAAAGACGAAACCGATCCGCTGCCCACGCAGGGCGGCTCGCTCACGATCGCTCAAGGCGGCGACGTCGATCCCGTCGATCAAATACGTGCCGCTGGTCTGCTGATCGAGGCACCCCAGCACGTTGAGCAGCGTCGACTTACCCGAGCCCGAAGGCCCGACGACGGCGACGAAGTCACCGCGGTTGATCACCAGGTCGACGTCACGCAGCGCGGGCACCGGCGGGACGCTGTCGTAGGTGAGCCCAAGCCCCTTCAGCTCGACGACGGGCTCACGCAGCATCCAGCGCGGGCGCCGCAGGCTCTCGGTCACCGCCTCGGTCACCGTGTTCATCACGGTGCCGGCGTGGTGGTCGAGGGGGCCGTCCCTGTTACGGGCGCCGTGACCGCAGAAGGAGCGGTGCCGCTCGCCGGCGCGGTTCCCGTGCCCGGGGTGGGCGGGGTCGTCCCACCCGCACCGGGTGCCGTGGTGCCTCCCGGCAGGGCCCCCGGCGAGATGCTCCCCTTCACCCCGACGACGACGAGGTCCCCGACCTCCAGCGCCCCGGCTCGTGACGGCCGTACCTCGACCAGACCGTTCGCGGCAAGGCCCGGTACCACCGGCACATACTCGCTCCTCGACCCGCGGTCTACCTGAACGCGAGGGCGACCATCGGCGCCGACGGTGACCGCGCTCAGCGGCACGGCGAGCACTTTGCCCTTCGTGCTCTCGACCTTGATCGTAAGTCGCACCGACGCTCCGACCAGCTTCGCCGGTGCCTGCGACGGGGTGACTTCGAAGTACACGCGGGTCGGGTCGACGCGGTCGGTCCCCGGCCGGTCGGCAATGCGGCTCACCCGCCCCTGAACGGTGATCCGAAGGTCTTGCTCTTCGATCACGACCGGCGCCCCGAGCCGGACGAGCTTCGCGTCGTTGATCGACAGCGACGAGTCGGCGGCCAGCTCGGAGTTGCTGACGGTCATCGCCCGGCCGGCCCCGGTGTCTCCACGCTTCAGCCGTACCGAGTCGACCCGTAGCGGCAGCGTCGGGAAGAACAGGAGCTCGTCCGCGGGAACCTGGATGGCGGCCTTCGCCGCCACGCGGTTGGCCTCGGCGTTGACGCGAGCGAGGTCCAACTGTGTCGCGGCGACGATCTCGTTCTGCAGCGCCGTGTCGTCGGGTGAGGACAGGATCGTGACCCGCGCCTGCGCCAACCCTGCCAGGCGCGCCGCGTTGGCACGCGCCCGCGTCGCGCGGCGCAGCTCGGCCCGTGCCTGGGTGACGTCCCTGCGGGCGGCACGGGCGTCGGTGCGGACCTGCGCAACCGCCGACCGCGCGGAGGCCTCGGCGGCGACAAGAGCCGACCGCGACGCGACGATGTCCTCGTTGGCCGCCGCGATGTTGCCGGTCGCTTGAGACAGTGCCGACTGCGCCGACTGAACCTCGACCGATCGGGTGTCGGGCGGTGGCTGGTCGACGCGTCGCTGCGCCTCTGCCCGCGCTGACTCGGCCGCGGTGAACGCCGACTGCTTGCCGGCGAGCTCCGATTGCGCCAGCGCCACGTCGGCCTCGGCGCGACTGATGGCGGCGGGCGTCCCGCCGCCTGAGCCTCGGCAAGCGCGGCCTGCGTCGCGGTGAGGTTGGCCGTCGCGGCGTCGGCCCCCTGCCGCGCGAGCTCGACCTCTTGGATTGCACGGGTAACCGCATCGCGCAGCGCCTGCAGCTCGGCGGCGCGCGTCTCGGGCCCGAGTGCCTCGGTGCGCTTCTGCGCTTCGGCCTGGGCGGCGGTGGCGCTGTTGAGGGCAGCCAACTTGGTCGCCAGATCGGCCCGCGCGGTCGCAACGTCGCGGGCGTTGGTCGTGGTGCCGAGGGCGACCGCAGCCGCGGCGCGTGCGGCGGCATCGCGCGTCGTACCCGTACGCGTGCGCGCCGTGGCGACGTCGAGGTCTGCCGCGGCGACCGCCTCCGCCGCGGCCACAGCGTCGAGACGGGCCTGGTTGACCTCCGCCGCCGTGGCCCCGCGCTGCGCAATCGCCAGGGCCATTCGGGCCTGCAGGTTGGCGTCACGGGCCGTCGCGACGTTCGCCTGGGCGACCCGCAGCTGCTCGCTCTGGGCATCGGTCGCACCGAATGGCGTCCATCCCTTCTTTCGGTACCACGCGGAGACCGCGACGGCGGTGGCACTGTCGTAGGTGCCGTCCACGGCGCCCGGGGCGAATCCCGCGCGTGCGAGCCCCTGCTCGAGCTGGCGAACATCAGGGCCGCTCGCGCCGGAGCCGATGTCCCGGTGCATCGGCTGCGCCCCCTGCAGCACGAACACGGGCCGACCGGACATCGACATGGCAAGGGCTCCCTCGCTGAGCCGGGCACCCCGCCGGGGCGGCTGGGTGACGATGTCGCCGCCCGTCTTCAGGGTGGATGACGCAAGAGCGACCGGTCGCGGGGCGCCATAGCGAACGGTGCCCCGCACGATGACCTCGGTGGCGAGCGTCCGCCGCTCGACCGGCACGGTGATCAGGGAATCGTCGGGGGCGGCGGTGTCCGCGGCCACCTGGGCGGGAGAGCGGATCTGGGAGCCGATCACCCAGGCGGCCAGGGCGAGCACGATGGCTCCGGCGAGGCCGACGATCAGCGCTGTGCGATGCGGAATCGAACTCACAGCCGAGGCCCGCCGGAGTGCGAGGTCACGGGCGCACGCGCCACGGCATTATTCCTCGCCGTAGCGCAGATAGACGCTCGGCACGACAAACAGGTTCAGCAGGGTCGAGGTAACGAGCCCGCCGAGGATCACGATCGCCATGGGGTATTCGATTTCGGCACCGGGGATCTCCCCGGAGATCACCAATGGGACGAGGGCAAGGCCGGTGGCCAGGGCGGTCATGAGAATCGGGGCGAGCCGCTCCCGCGCACCGCGTAGTACCAGCTCGGCGCCAAAGGGCATCCCCTCTTCGCGCTGCAGGTGCTGGTAGTGGTTGATCAGGAGGATCCCGTTGCGGGCGGCGATGCCGAAGACGGTAAAGAATCCGACCAGTGAGCCCAGGGAGATGATCCCCCCGGTCCAGGCGGCGGCGAGAACCCCGCCAACCAGGGCGAACGGCAGGGTCAGGAACGACAGGCCCGCGAGCTTCGTGCGGCCGAAGGAGGCCTGGAGCATCAGGAAGATGCCGATGGCGGCCCCGACGCCCAGCAGGGTCATGCGCCTCACCGCGGTCTTGCGCTCTTCATACTCGCCCAGGACCGACGTGTGGTAGCCGACCGGCAGGTCGACGGCGGCGAGCGTCCGATCGACATCGGCGGCGACGGCGCCCAGACTGCGCCCATCCGGGCTGAGGCTCACGTCGATGCTGCGCGAGTTGTCTTCGCGGGAGATCGCGTTGGGGGTCGGCTCGACCGTGACGTCAGCCACCGCCTTCAGCGGAATATGGCCGCCGGTGGACGTGTCGAGTGAGAGGTTCCGGATCGCCGTGACGCTGGAGCGGTACCTCGGAAGGCTCCACACCATGATGTCGTAGACCTTGCCGTCTCGGTGGATGTCGCTCACCTCATCGCCCGAGACGATCGTCGCCGCGGCTCGGCGGATGTCCCCGGGTTTCAGGCCGTACCGCGCGGCGTCGTCCAGGCGGGGTGTCACCGAGATGTGCGGCAACTCGACCTGCAGGTCGGTGTGCAGATCCTTGATGTCCGGAATCTTCGCGAGCGCCGCCTCGACCTCCTTTGCCCGGGCGCGCAGACCGCGGACATCGGGGCCGAAGACCCGTACGACGATCGCGTTGCTCGATCCCGCGACGACCTCTTTGATCCGTTCCCCGAGGTAGGTCTGCACGTCGCGGCGCAGGCCGGGGTACCCTTCGACGGCCGCCTCGACGGCGTTGCGGGTCGTGTCGTAATCGACGTTCGGATCGATGCTGATCCAGTTCTCACTGAAGTTGACGCCGTAGACCTCGTCGCCCTCGATCGCGCGCCCGATGTGAGAGCCAAAGTTCCGGACTCCGGGGATGGCCCGCAGCTCACGGCTGGCTTGGATCCCGATCCGGACGTTCTCCGCGTGCGAGGTCCCGGGCTTGGTGACCCAGTGCATGAGGAAGTCTCGCTCTTTGAACTCGGGAAGCAGCGACTGCCCGAGGAACGGCACCACGCCGAGCCCGGCGACGATGGTGAGCGCGGTGGCGGCGAGGGCCGGCCGTGGCCTGCGGATGATCGCGGCCAGGGCCCTGCCGTAGATCCCCTGCAGCCACCGCGTGAGCGGTGGATCGCGACGCTCGAGCGGAACGTTGCGCAGCAGGATCAGGCTGAGCGCCGGGGTGACCGTGATCGCCACAAGCATCGAGGCGAGCACGGCAAGGCCGTACGCCAGCACGAGTGGCTTGAAGAAGGCGCCCGACAGCCCGGTCAGGAAAAAGATCGGAAGGACGGCGAGAACGATGATCAGCGTCGCGTAGACCATCGCGTTTCGCACCTCGAGCGAGGCGGAGAGGATCACGCGGGCGGTCGATACATCGTCGGCGGTGCCCGCGCGCCGGTGTTCGCGCAACCTGCGCACGACGTTCTCGATGTCGATGATCGAGTCGTCGACGACGACGCCCACGGCGATCACGAACCCGGCCAGCACCATCGTGTTGATGGTCTCCCCCATGGCCCGCAGCACCAGCCCGGCCGCCATCAGCGAGAGCGGGATCGAGACGAGGCTGATCAGCGCCGCGCGCCATTCGAATAGGAAAGCTCCGAGCACGACCACCACCAGCAAGGAGCCGATCAGCATGGCCTTTGCGAGGTTGTCGATCGACAGCTCGATGAACGTGGCCGGCCGAAAGATCGTGCTGTCGACCTCGATGCCCTTCAGCCCCGGGCGCATTTCGTCAAGAGCGTCCTCGACGCCGCGGGTCACATCCAGGGTGTTGCCCCACGGCAGCTTCTCGACGATCAGCATCAGGCCCTGGCGACTGTTGATGACCGCGTCGCCGATGAGCGGTTGGTGGTCGTAGACGACCCGGCCGAGATCGCCGAGCAGCAGGGGCGTGCCGTCGGCCTTCTTATGATCGTTCACGGCGATCGCGGCCAGCCCCTGGGGTCCGATCCCCCCGAGGACGTGATCGATCGGGAGCCGCTGGCTGGGGGTTTCGATGAAGCCGCCAACCCGGGTCTTCGCGGCGGTCGTGTAGCGCAGAAGGCCGAACTCCAGTGCCTCCGACGCGACCGTCGATGCCTCCTCCAGGGTCACACCATGTTTGCGCAGCAGCTTTGGATCGGTCTGGACCTGGATCTGCTTGAAGCGATTCCCCCAGATGACGACGTTGGCCACCCCCGGCACCCGCAGAAGACGCCACCGGATCTTCCAGTAGGTGATCATCGACAGGTCGTTGAGGGAGTAGACGTCGGACGTCAGTCCGATCTTCAGCGCACGGCTCGTCGCCGAGAGAGGCGGAAGCGTCCAGGGCAGGCCGGCCGCCTGCGGCAGGGTCGGTACCGCGGCGGCAACGCGCTCGTTCACGAACTGGCGCGCCTGCACGGGGTCGGTGCCCTGGGCGAAAATCAGCTTGATCGACGAGAGCCCGGGAACCGACTTCGAGCGCAGCGTCTCCACCCCGGGCGTGCTGTTGAGCGACTGCTCGAGCGGAACCGTGAGAAGCGACTCCACCTCCTCGGTGGACATCCCGAAGCCTTCGGTCTGCACCTCGACAAAAGGCGGTGCGAACTCGGGAAATACGTCGACCGGAGTGTCATCGATCTGGGTGACCCCGTAGGCCATCATTCCGGCCGCCAGGGCGAGCACCAGGAACCTGAACTTCAGGCTCGAGCCGATGATCCAGCGCATCATGGCCCGAGCCCCCTTCAGCCCTTACCGAAGTCGATCTCAGCGCCGAAGAGCTCGGCGCCGCCAACGGAGACGACCTTGGTGCCGATCGGCGGCCCGCTCGTGAGGACCGCCACCACCCCGTTCACCGTCGACACACCCACCTTCTTGCGCACGTAGGTCAGGGGCGCGGAGTTGACGTAGGTCCACGCGATGCCCTCGGGGTCGTAGACGACCGCCGAGTAGGGAATCACCGTGCGACCCTTGTCGCCTGCCCGTACCGAGGCGGTCACCAGCCCAAGCCGCGCGATGGCGGGCTTCTCCAGCGTGAGAGTGCTCACCCCGGTCGCGCTGGCCGGCCCGACCTCGGCGGGCGAGTAACCATCATCGCTACCCGATGCGCCGGCATCGCCGTTCACCGCGGCGTAAAGGCCGAAGGCCACAAGGGCGGTGATCAGCGCGCCAGCGATGAGCGACCACCCTCTGCGCGTCGCGGTGGTCTTGGTCTCGGTGGTGCCCATTCTTCACCCTCCTTCGGTGATGGCGGTGGGCGGATTACCCGACGCGCGACGCGGCGCGCCGGCCCGCGAGCCGAAACGGAGATAGAGGTTCGGCATGACGAACAGGCTGAGCGCCGTCGAGGCGATCAGCCCACCGAGCACGACCACCGCGATCGGATGCGCGAACTCCTGCCCTGCCCGCGCACCCGTGAAAAGCAGCGGCACCAGGGCCAGCGCCGTGGCGAGCGCGGTCACGACGATCGGCAGGAAACGCTCACGCGCGCCGCGCGACACCATCTCGCGACCGAACGCCATGCCCTCGTGGTCCTCGAGGTGGCGATAGCGAGAGAACAGGAGGATCACGTTGCGTCCGGCGATCGCCAGCACTGCCGCGAAGGCCACCACCGAGGCGAGGGTGATGTCATCGCCCATCAGGGTCGCGGCGATCACACCCCCGGCGAGCGCGGTGATCAACGCCACGAAGACAAGCGACGCGACGCGCCAGCTTGCGAAGGCGGCCTGCAGGAGCAAGAGCACGCCGACGCCTGCGGCGATGCCCGCCCCGATCATGAGCGTCCGCGCATCGGCGTCGACCGTCGGCTCGCCGCGTACCTCTACGTGGTGCTCCACGGGGAACGCGACATCGCCCATGCGGGAACGGATGTCGCGGATCACCGCGTCGGCGCCACGCCCATCGAGGGCGAGCCCGATCCTGATCCGGCGTGAGACCGCCTCGTGGCGGATGACCGCAGGGCTCGCGACCAGCGCCACGTCGGCGACCGCACTCAGGGGCACGCTGCCCCCGGTCGGCGCGTTCAGCGGCAGGCGCTCAATGTCGGTGAGGCTGTGCCGGGACTCCGGCTGGGTCCAGACGGCGACTTGGAACACCTTCTGTTCTTCGAACAGGCTGCCGACCTCGAGGCCGGCCAGCAGCGTCGCGGCCTCGCGACGCACATCGCCGGGCGACAGTCCGTAGCGCTGAGCACGACCCAGGTCGACGGTGATCTGGACGTGGGGCTGGGCGATCTCCCCCTCGATGTCGACGGCCTTCACCCCATCGATCTCGCCGAGGATCGCGCCGATCTCCTCGGCCTTGGCCCGTAGGACATCGAGTTTCGGCCCGAAGACGGTGACGGTCACCGGATCGTCGGAGCCGGTCTCGGCGCGACGGACGCTCACTCGTTCATAGGTCTCGACGGCGCTGGCAAGGCCGGGGTAGCCGGCCGCGACGTTCTCGACGGCTCTCCGCGTCGGCGCGTAGGCGGCGTCGGCGGTCAGTTTGACGAAAACCTCAGCCGCGTTGATATCGCCCACCTGGTCACCCAAGATCGCCCGGCCGACCTGTCCGGTCGCGTTCTCGACCCCCGGCGTCGCGCGCAGCTCACGCGTGAACCGCTCGGTGATGCGGGCCATCTCCGGCGCGGACGTACCGGGCGGGGCGTCCCACCGGACCACCAGGTTGCGGTCTTCGAACTCGGGGAGCTGCGAGCGTCCAAGGAACGGTAGGCATACCGCGCCCACGACGACGAGCGCGGCGGCGGCGGCGAACGCGACGATGGGTCGCAGGGTCACGCGATCGAGGGCAGACGAGTAGGCGGCCTGAAGACGCCGTGCGATGGGAGACTCATGAGCCTCGGCGCTCGAACGCGAGAACAGCAGCGCCGCGAGCGCCGGCGTTACCGTGAGCGCGACGATGAAGGCCGCCACGACGGCCATGGCGTACGCCAAGGCGAGCGGCTCGAGCAGCGCACCCGAGACGCCGGCCATGAAAACGATCGGCAGCAGCGGCAAAAGGGCGATCAACGCCGCGTAGAGCCCGACGCGATGCACCTCGAACGTGCCGTCGAAGATGACCTGCGACGCGGGCCGCTCGTCTCCCCGTGACCGCTGCTCGCGCCGCTGTCGGACGACGTTCTCCATACCGATGATCGCCTCGTCGATGACGACGACGAGCGAGATCACCAAACCCGCCATGACCATCGCGTTGACGGTGTGCCCGGCCAGGCTCACGACCAGGGCCGCCGCGGTCATCGACAGGCCGATGGCGATGGTGCTCACGAGCGCCGCGCGCCAGCTGTAAAGCAACGCGAGCACCACGAGGATTCCGAGCACCGCACCGATGATCATCACGATCGTCAGGTTGTCGACCGAGTTCACGATGTAGCCGGAGGGCCGGAAGACGTTCGTGTCGACGGTGATGCCCGCAAGGCCCGGCCGGAGGTCGTCGAGTGCGGCCTCGACGTCGCGGCTCACCTCCAGAGTGTCGGCTCCGGGGAACTTCTCGATCACGAGAAGGACGCCCGGCCCACCCCGAAGGACCGCGTCGCCGATCAGCGGCGGGTGGCCCTCGACTAAGTTAAAGAAAATGTTATTTTATATCATCGATGATGAAATATTTAGGTACTCACATTAAGTTTGGGGGTTTCTTCAAAGGAAAGAGCCAATTCTTCCAAATAGCTTGTAAAGTTTTTGC
>JANLSO010000028.1:0-5015 GCA_031362405.1 Thermoleophilia bacterium
ATCGAGAGCGCGGCCCTCGATCGTGCTCTGCATCAGGCCGCCACGGATCTCCCCACGGCTCGCGGCCTGAAGACCGTACCCGTCAGCTTCGTGGTCTCGCTGCGCGTCGATGACGTGGAGCCGGTGCTCCGGCTGCTTGACGACCGTCCGGCGACGCGACTCAAACGCGACGCGCGCGCGACCTGGATGCAGAAGAAGACACTCGACTCGCTCGTGGCGACGGCACGCGTGGACGTCATCGACCTCAGGGGAACGGCGCCCGGATCGTCGGTCCACGAACCCCGACGCAGGCCGCTACCGAGTCGAGCCCTCAGGTGGGCCCGTCGGCCTGCCGTTGCGAGGCTGCTGCGAGCGCGGCCATTCCTGGTAGGTGAACCGAGGTAGCCAAGAGCGGGAGACGAGGTTCGAACTCGCGACATTCAGCTTGGAAGGCTGACGCTCTACCAACTGAGCTACTCCCGCGCGATGCGGGCAGCTTAGCAGTGCCTTCGAGGGCCTTCGACTGACGCAAACAGCCTTATGGGGCTATTCTCGCCGCGCACGGGGGCGGTTGGCGGCCCGGTCGAGAAGGGAATCTTCGGTTGGCACAACGCGCCCTGCTCGCCGAGAGCGTGTACCGACGGATGCGCAGCGACCTCATGCGGGGGCGAATCTTGCCCGGGTCGCGGGTAACCGAGCAGTGGGCCGCGGCCCACTACCGGGCCTCGCGCACGCCTGTTCGTGAAGCGTGTCGGCGGTTGGCCGAAGACGGTCTGCTTTCCCACAAACCGCGCCAGGGCTACTGGGCCCCGATGATCGATCTACGTGAGGTCGACGAGCTCTACGCCGTGCGTCGCGCGCTCGAGGCCGTCTCCGTTCGCGGGGCAAGCCAGGCGGCGACGGCACCGTCGGTGGTCGCGCAGTTACGGCGCGCGTGGAGTGGCGACGCACCGGCCGCCGGCGAGGAGGCCGTGTACCGCGACGAGGCTTTTCACGTGGGTCTCGCGCGTCTTGGTGGGAATCGCGTGCTCGGCGCGATGCTCGGGAGCATCAATGCGCGGATCCGACTCGTACGGGTTCACGATTTCCTCGAGGTCGCCCGGGTCGAGATCACGGTGCACCAGCACCTGGGCATTCTCGATGCGGTCGAGGCGGGCCGCGCCGACCAAGCCGCGGAGCTGATGGACGCGCACATCAGCGAGAGCCAGGCGATGGCCAGTCAGGCGGCCACCCGCGCACTGGCGGAGCTTTGGGGCGGAGCCGCGATGACCCGTTGAGACACGTCGCGAGTGGCTCCTGGCCCGAGGGCGAAAGGCGGATCGAGATTCTTATCCCCGTGCCCGGAGCGGCCCCCCGTATACATGGCTGTATACAACCGGGGTGGCCGAATCTGTCTCGTCAACACTCGAAGCAATCCCTCCGCGCGCCGCGCTGGAGGCCCGTGACCTGACGATCCGATTCGGCACGCTGGTCGCCAACGACGCCGTTGATCTGCGTCTCGAGACCGGCGAAGTCCACGCCGTCCTCGGCGAGAACGGAGCCGGCAAGAGCACGTTGATGAAGCTGCTCTACGGCGTGTATCGACCCGACGCCGGCAAAGTGTTTGTCGACGGTGTCGACGTCGAGATCGATTCACCCGCCACGGCTCGTTCGCTCGGGATCGGAATGGTCTTCCAGGATCTGCGGCTCGTGCCCGCGCTGTCGGTGCTCGAGAACGTCTGTCTGTCCCTACGCGATCACGGACTTCTCGTGCGCCCCGGACGGCTCGCCATGCGCATCTCCGACGAGGCCGAACGGGTGGGGCTGCACGTCGATCCGCACGCCTCGGTGCGGGATCTGTCGATCGGTGAGCGTCAGCGTGTAGAGATCATCAAGGTGCTCATGGCCGGTGCCCGGGTGGTCATTCTCGACGAACCGACGAGCGTGCTCTCGCCGCTCGAAGTCGAGGCGTTGATGGCGGCCGTGCGGACTCTTCGTGAGAGCGGCTACGCCGTGGCAATCATCACCCACAAGCTGCCCGAGGTTCGGGAGATCGCCGACCGCATCACCGTTCTGCGGGCTGGCCGGGTCGTCGTCGCCGGCGTCGAGGCGGCGACGGTTGACGACAACGCGCTGGTCGAGGCGATGGTGGGTCGCTCGGTGCCGTCGCTGGCGCCGATTCGACCGGGTCCACGCCTCGACGACACCCCGGCCCTCGTTCTTTCGGGGATCGCGGCCCGCGCAGATGACGGGCGGCAGGCGCTGACCGGAATCACCCTCACCGTGAACGCCGGCGAGCTCGTGGGGATCGCGGGGGTCGCCGGAAGCGGCCAGCGTGAACTCGCCGAGGTCGCCCTCGGTCTTCGCGCGACCCACGCCGGCCAGCTCGCAATCTGCGGCCGTCGCCTCGAGCGTTCGTCTCCGGCGGCGGCTGCGCGCGCCGGTGCGGTGGGAGTTCCCGAGGATCCCCGCACCGAGGCAGTCGTCGCCCAGATGACCGTCCTCGAGCACATGGTTCTCGGCGGGGTCCAGCCACGGCGCCGGGGTCTCGGGATCGACTGGGCCGATGCTCGGGAGCGGGTCGATGCACTCGATGCCGTCGGTCGCCTGGAGATGGCCGATCCCTCACGCGTCCTCTCCGATTTGTCGGGGGGGAATATCCAACGGGTCATGCTCGCCCGCGCACTCGGGCGGCCCTCGGGTCTCGTTGTTGCCGCGTATCCGACGCGCGGCCTTGACGTCGCCATGACCCGCGCAACCCAACAGCTGCTGCTCGACGCCCGTGCCAGCGGTGCGGGGGTCCTCGTCATCAGCGAGGATCTCGACGAACTGCTCGAGCTGAGCGATCGCATCGCCGTGATGTACGCGGGGGCGATTGCGGGAATCGTCGTCCCGGGCGAGCTCGAGCGATCGCAGATCGGTCGGATGATGACCGGATCGGTTGCGGCGTGAGCGCGGGCACGATCACCTCCGGGCTGGCGAGGCGTGCCGCGGGCACGTGGCGCGAGGTCCTTCGATGGCTCATCGCCATCGGTCTCGGCCTCGCCGGATTCTCGTTCTTCGTCGCGATCGTCGGTGCCGACCCATGGAATGCGCTCACCGCGCTGTGGCAGTCGACCGTGGTCGACGACATCGGCCCCGGCGAGGTGCTGGTCGCCGCCGCGCCGGTGATCCTTTGTGCCTTGGCGGTCGCCATCCCGGCGCGGGCGGGGCTCTGGAACCTCGGCGGCGAGGGGCAGCTCGTGATGGGGGTGGTCGGCGCCACGGCCGCGTCGATGATGCTTCCCTCCGGGCTGGCGAGCATCGTGGCGCTGCCCCTGATCGCGATCGGCGGTGCGGTTATCGGCGGCGCGTGGGCTGCGGTCGCCGGCGCGCTGCGCGTGAGTGTCGGTCTCAACGAGGCGATCTGCTCACTCCTCATGAGCTATGTCGCGGTGCGCGTTCTCGACTACTTCGTCCACGGCCCCTGGAAGGATGCCGCGAGCCTCGGCTTCCCGCAGGCCGCGCCGCTGCCCGACTCGCACCGACTTCCGGCGATCCTCACCGGGCGGATGCACCTCGGGATCCTCGTCGCCGTCGTCGCGGTCTGCGTCGTGTTCTTCGTGATGCGTCGCACGCGGTGGGGCTTCCACCTGAGGGTTGTCGGCGGAAACGCCGAGGCCGGCCGGCGCGCGGGGCTGCCGGTGAAGACCCTGATCCTCTCGTCGATGGCGGTCGGTGGCGGTCTCGCGGGCCTCGCCGGAATGATCCAGCTGGCCGGGATCGAGTTCCAGGCACGCCCGGAGATCGCCGGGGCCTATGGTTTCCTGGGATTCCTCGTGAGCTGGCTCGCCAAGCACGATCCCCGATGGATTCTCGTCGCCGGAGTCCTGATCGGTGGCGTCGCGGTTGGCGGTGATGCCCTGCAGATCGACGCGAACCTGCCCGGGGCGTCGGTGAACATCCTCATGGCCCTGCTTCTTCTGGCGGTCCTCGGGCGCCGCGCGACGGCGCGGGGAGTCGAGGGATGATCGAGGCCGTTCTCGCCGGTGCCGTACGCGGCGGCAGCTCGATCATGTTCGCCGCCCTGGGAGAGACCGTCTCCGAGAAGGCCGGGGTAATCAATCTCGGCACCGAGGGCTCGATGCTCGTCGGAGCCCTGGCGGCCTACGCGGTGACCGTCGAGACCGGCAACGTCTGGCTGGGAGTTCTCGCGGCGGCCGCGGGCGGCATGGCGCTGGCGATGGTGCACGCGTACATGGTGGTCTGGCGCGCCGCCAACCAGCTCGCCACCGGGATCGTCGTGTTATTCCTCGCGCTCGGTGTCACCGCGCTGCTGGGCCGTGACTACGTGGGTAGTGACATCGAAGGCCTGAAATCGTGGCCGGTCCCCGGGCTGTCGCACATCCCGTTTCTCGGCAACGTGCTCTTCAACCACGACCCGCTGACGTACCTGGCGCTCCTTTCGGCGCCCGCGACGTGGTGGCTTGTCTACCGCACCCGCCCGGGTCTGCTCATCAGGGCAGCGGGCGAGCGGGGCGAGGTGCTCTTTGCGTACGGGCACAACCCGCGCCTCGTGCGGTTTGCCGCGGTTTCGTTCGGCGGTCTGATGGCCGGTGTCGGCGGGGCGCAACTCTCGACCGCCTACGCCATCAACTGGAGCGAGGAGATGACCCAGGGGCGCGGCTTCGTCGCGGTCGCGCTGGTGATCTTCGCGGGTTGGAACCCGCTCGGCGCCATGTGGGGCGCGCTGCTGTTCGGCGGGGTGCTGTCGCTCCAACTCCAGCTCCAGGCGCAAGGGGTGGCGATCTCCCCCTTCTTCCTCGACGCCACGCCGTACATCGCGACCATCCTCGTGCTGGTCGTGCTGGCCAAACGCCGCGTCAATACCGCTCCCGAGGGCCTGACCCGCGTCTTCGAGATCTCACGTTGATTCCCCCGCCCACAAGGAAAGGACATGCCATCCCGACACGCACCGTACGTCGACTCGCGACGATCGCGGCCGGACTCGCCGCCTGCCTCGCCATCGGATCCGGCTGCGGCTCCGATAGCTCCAGCGCAGCCTCCGGCACCGCCGC
>JANLSO010000055.1:0-6780 GCA_031362405.1 Thermoleophilia bacterium
ACGCCCGTTTTGATGGGCGGTTCATCGTGGCGGTCACCTCGACGGGCATCTACTGCCGGCCGAGCTGTCCGGCCCGGACACCCAAGAGGGTGAACGTCCGCTTCTATGCGACGACCGCGGCGGCTCAGGGCGCCGGCTTTCGCGCCTGCAAGCGCTGCCGGCCGGACGCATCTCCGGGATCGCCCGAATGGAATACGCGGTCAGATCTCGTTGCGCGTGCGATGAAGGCGATCTCCGCGGGGGCGGTCGACCGCGAAGGCGTCGCGGGCCTGGCGCGGCGCCTGGCCTACAGCGAGCGCCACCTGCACCGAGCGATGGTCGCCGAGGTCGGCGCCGGGCCGATCGCCTTGGCCCGCGCACGACGCGCACAAACGGCCCGAATCCTCATCGAGACGACCGACCTCCCGTTCACCGAAGTCTCGGCCGCGGCCGGGTTTGCCAGCGTGCGGCAGTTCAACGACACCGTGCGCGAGGTCTTCGCGGAGGCTCCCTCAGCGCTGCGAGCGCGAGCCACCCGACGGGGAGCCCACCCGACGGGTGAGCTCACGCTGCGCCTGCCGGTTCGCAAGCCATTTGCGGTGGAACCGCTTCTGGCCTTCTTCTCACGCCGCGAGGTCGTTGGGTTGGAAGCCGTCGTCGGCGATCGTGTGACGCGGGCGCTGCGGTTGCCGCACGGTTTCGGGGTCGCGACCGCCCGCCTTCGCCCTGACCGCGTTGATCTCTCCCTGCGGCTCGATGACCTGCGCGACCTCACGGTCGCCGTCCAGCGGATCCGCGACCTGTTGGATCTCGACGCGGATCCTGTCGCCACCGACGCGGCCCTTTCACGCGACCCGCTGCTTGCACCGCGCGTCGCGACCAACCCGGGCCTGCGCGTTCCCGGCACGGTCGACCCCTTCGAGCTGGCGGTGCGCGCGGTGCTGGGTCAACAGGTCACCGTGGCGAGTGCCACCACCTCCGCGGCCCGGCTGGTGGCCGAGTTCGGAACGCCGCTCATCGCTCTCGGTGAACCATCTCTCGCGGCATTTCCCGCGTCTGAGGTTCTGGCCGATGTCGACCCGTCGCGCCTCTCGCTGCCCCGCAGCCGGTCGCGCACGATCGTCGCGCTCGCCCGCGAGGTCGCTCGCGGAAGCCTGCGCCTCGACGCGGGAGCCGACCGATGCGAGGTGCGCGCCCGCCTGCTCACCATCCGAGGAATCGGTCCGTGGACCGCCGACTACGTCGCGATGCGCGCTCTGCACGACCCGGATGCATTCCCGGCGTCGGATCTCATCCTGCGCCGCGAGATCGCGAGCCTTGGTCTGGCCGAGAACGACCCCCGCGTCGCGGCCTGGGCGCCGTGGCGCGCCTACGCCGCCCTGCACCTCTGGACATCACCCGCCGCCGACGAACGGAGCACACCGTGACGACCACTACCCGGACCATTCCGTCACCCCTCGGACCGCTGCGCCTGGCTGCCTCCGAGACCGGCCTTCGCGGAATCGACTTCGTCCCGAACGCCGCCGGCCGCGACGGGGTGCAAAGCCATGACGTCCTCGACCACGCCGAGCGCGAACTCGTCGAGTACTTCGCCGGGTCTCTGCGCAGCTTCACCGTGCCGCTCGAGCCCGCGGGCACGTCGTTTCAACGCGAGGTCTGGACGGCGCTCAGCGGGATCCCCTTCGGTACGACGATCAGCTATGCCGCGTTGGCCGTGCGCGTCGGCCGGCCCACCGCCAGCCGCGCCGTCGGGGCGGCCAACGGAAAGAACCCGCTGCCGATCGTCGTGCCCTGTCACCGGGTGATCGGCGCCGACGGTCGCCTGGTCGGCTACTCAGGGGGGCTGCAGATCAAACAGACCCTCCTGATGCACGAGGGCTGGGCGGTCGATCGCCGGTAGTGTCGCGCGGCATGTGGATTCAGCGCGAGATCACCCTGCCCGCCCTGCCCCGTGGCGTGCACTTGGTGACCCGTGAGGTCGAGGCGGCGGTGCCCGAACTACGCGGGATCGAGATCGGCCTTGCCCACGTGTTTATCCACCACACCTCGGCCTCGCTGTCGTTGAACGAGAACGCCAGCCCCGAGGTCCGCCGCGACCTCGACGAGTGGCTCGATCGCGCCGTGCCTGACGGAACCCCGTACTTCCGCCACACCCTGGAAGGCCCCGACGACATGCCCGCCCACGTCAAGGCCGCGCTGATGGGCTCCTCACTGTCGCTGCCCATCTCCCGCGGCCGCTTGGCCCTCGGCACCTGGCAGGGGATCTACCTCTGTGAACACCGCGACCACGGCGGCCGCCGTGAGCTGGTGGTGACGCTGCATGGTGCCGGGCAAGTGACATGAGCAAGAACTCATGTCACTTGTCCGGCATCGGTTTGTCGTCGCCGGTGATCAGGCGGGCGCCGCGGCCGTGGGTCAGGAAGCTGACGGTCCAGCGGATGAAGACGATCACGCGGTTCTGCAGGCCCGTCAGGTAGAAGAGGTGGATCACCAGCCACCCTAGCCAGGCGCTGGTGCCGCTGAGCTGTAGCCCCTTGACCTCGCCGACGGCCTTCAGGCGACCGATCGTCGCCAAGTTTCCCTTGTCGACGTAGTGGAACGGCTTCGGCGGCGTCTTTCCCGCGATGCGGCGGCGGATCACGTTGGCCGCGTGCCGGCCCTGCTGCATCGCGGCCGGGGCGACTCCCGGCAGGTCGATCTGCCCACCCTCACCATCAGATACGCGGACCATGTCGCCGAGTACGAAGACCTCGGGATGCCCGGCAAGGGTGAGGTCGGTTCCGACGGTGATCCGCCCGGCGCGGTCGAGGTCGGAGCCGGAGCCCTCGGCCAATGCGGTGGCCAGAGGAGAGGCCGATACGCCGGCCGCCCAGACGATCGTCCGCGTCAGCAGGCGTTCCTCGTGCGAGCCGTCGACCGTGAGAGTCACACCACCGGCGTCGACGCCGGTCACGAGCCGATCGTTGCGGACGGTCACCCCGAGCCGTTCGAGTTGCCGTTCGGCCTTGTGTGAAAGGCGCTCGGGGAACGCCGTGAGCACGCGCTCGGCACCCTCGACCAGGATGATCTGGGCCGTCGTCGGATCAATGTGGCGAAAGTCGCGGCGCACCGTGTCACGAGCGATCTCGGCGATCTGACCGGCCAACTCCACTCCGGTCGGGCCGGCACCGACGACCACGAACGTCAGCCAGGTGCGCTGCCGACCAGGGTCCGATTCGTTCTCGGCTCCCTCGAAGGCGGTGAGGATGCGCCGACGCAGCTCGAGGGCGTCCTCCAAAGATTTGAGCCCCGGGGCGTGGGGCTCCCACTCGTCGTGGCCGAAATACGAGTGGCGCGCCCCGGCGGCCACGATGAGCGTGTCGTAGGCGATCTCGGTGCGCTGGCCCCCGGCGACACGGGCGCCCAGAACCCGCCGGGCGTCGAGATCGAAACCGTCGACGTCGGCGAGAACCACCTCGGTGTGGCGATGGCGCTTCAGCACGCCGCGCAGGGGCGACGCGATCTCCCCAGGCGACAGGGCACCCGTGGCGACCTGGTAGAGCAGCGGCTGGAACAGATGGAAGTTGCGGCGGTCGACCAACGTGAGCGAGACGGGAGCCCGGCGCAGCTTCTGGGCGGCCTGGAGGCCCGCGAAGCCGCCACCGACGATGACCACTCGATGCATGGGATCCGTGCTCATCGGTTGCTCCGGTCCTCGGCGTAGCGGGCCTCGAGTGCGCGATGCCCTGCCAGGTCGACGACTCTCTCGAACTCGGAGAACGCCGACGCCGCCCACTCGTGTGAGCGCATCGTGCCGTTCGCGCGCAGGTCGGCCAGCGTGGAGCGCATCGCCCGTGTCGCGGCAAAAAGGGCCGTCAGGGGAGTCACGATGAGATCGTGGTCGAGAGCGTGCAGCTCTTCGGGCGTCAGAAGCGGCGTCTTTCCGCCCTCGACCATGTTTGCGACGTGCACCACTCCCGGTACCTCCCGGGCGACGCGTTCGAGTTCGCCTGCGTCCCGCGGTGCCTCGACGAAAACCGCGTCGACCCCGATCTGCGACGCCGCCACGGCGCGCGCGATCGCCTCATCGAGTGACACGGCGGCGCGGGCATCGGTACGGGCAACGAGGAACAGATCAACCCCGTCATCGCGTAGATCGCGCACCGCGCGAAGCTTCGCCAGCCACTCCTCGCGCGGCACGACGCGCTTGCCGTCCATATGGCCACAGCGCTTTGGCCACTCCTGGTCTTCGAGGAAGATGCCCGCGGCTCCCGCCGCGGCCAACCCGCGGGCAGTGTGTATCGCCGAGAGCGGGTTGCCGTAGCCCGTGTCGGCATCGACGATCACCGGCACGTCGACCGCCGCGCAAACCGCCCGGGTCGTGTCGGCCATCTCCGTCGGGGTGAGATATCCGTAGTCGGGCAGCGCGAAGCGGGCCGCGGCCACGGCAAAACCCGAGACGAACAGCACCGGGAACCCGGCCTCAGCCGCCAGGCGAGCCGACAGGGCATCGAACACACCGGGCATGTTCACGCTCGTGCCGCCGGCCAGGAGCGTCCGAATCGTCGTTGCGGCGCTCATTGTTCGATGGGTACGCCGACGAGGCTGCCATATTCGGTCCATGAGCCGTCGTAGTTGGCGACGCGCGGGTAGCCGAGCACTTCGTGCAACACGAACCAGGTGTGGGCCGACCGGTCGCCGACGCGGCAATGGACGATCACCGCGTGATCGGCGGTGACGCCCGCATCCGCAAAGAGCGCCGACAGCTCGTCGGCGGGCCGAAGGCCACCGAGGGGGGCCAGGCAGCGCCCCCACGGGATGTTCACGGCCCCCGGGATGTGCCCTGCGTGCTGCGCGCCCTCGTGGGGCAGGTGCGGGGGAGCCACCATCTCGCCCGCGAACTCGGCGGGGCTGCGCACGTCGACGATCACGACGTCGTCCATGGCCCGTGCAAGCAGGGCGTCGCGCCCAATGCGCACCGTCGTCAGATCGGGTCCGAGCGTCCCCGGCTCGGCCGGCACGGGACGGACGGTTTCGTTCGACAGGGGCCGGTCCTCGGCGACCCACCGGTGCCGCCCACCATCCATCAGGCGCACCCGATCGAAACCCCGGTAGCGCAGCACCCAGTAGGCGAACGCCGCCAGCGTGTCGTCGTCATTGCCGTACAGCACGACCGTCGTGTCTTCGCCGACACCAGAGCGGCGCAGGAGATCCGCGATGTCGGATCGGCTCGCGAGGTCACGCCGATCTCGTGCGCGCAGGTCATCACCGCAGTGCCATCCGATCGCGCCGGGCAGATGGGATCGGCGATAGTCGATGGTGTCGCGGTCGACTTCCACACGACGAACGTCAGGGTCGTCGAGGTGGGCCTGCACCCACGCGGTGTCGACGATCGCCGATGTGCGGTCGGGCGCAGGGGGAGACAAACCGGTCATGCGGCGCAACGTAGCGTCTCCGGCACGCACCTGAGAGGTCGTGACGCCCGTCAGGTGGCCTCGGATGCACGAGCGGAGGTAGAATCCACGTCATGCGCTCACGTCTGAGATTTCTCATCGCGATCGGTTGCGCCGTCGCCCTCGGAGGCTGGATGCTCGCCACGAGCTTCGGCGGTCTCGAGACGTATACGACTCCGAGCCAGGTGGCGGCGGGCGAGACCTACCGGCTCAACGGGCTGGTGGGTTCCGGAGCCCCCATCGAGGCGTCGGCCAAGGCCCTCAGCCAAGAGGGTCTCACCTTCTGGGTCGTCGACAAGACGGTTTCGTCGTCTCGCATCAAGGTGCTGTACCGCGGCAAGGTACCCGACGCGTTTCGCTCGGGGCGCGAGCTCGTCGTCACGGGGAAGCGCGAAGGCAGCGTGTTCGTTGCACGCCGGGACTCGATGATCACCCTCTGCCCGTCGAAGTTCACGGAGAAGAGCAACCAAACCGCCCGAAGCGGGCGCTAGCCCCGATGGGCCTTCTGGGGCGGGCGCTGCTTCTGCTGGCCCTTGCCAGTGCGGCGTATGCGGTGGTAGCGGCAATCGGTTCGCTGCGACCCGGCGGGCGGGCCTGGCAGCGCAGCGCCGAAACCGGGGTGTACGCGGTCTTCGCCCTCACCTCGGCCGCGATGGTCACGATGTTCACGGCCCTGTTGACCAACGACTACTCGTTGAAGAACGTCGCCGACTACACGTCCGAGACCTTGCCGGTGTACTTCAAGTTTTCGTCGCTGTGGGCGAGCCAGGCCGGATCGTTGCTGCTGTGGACCTGGCTTCTGTCGCTGTTCTCCGCGGTCGCCGTCTACACCAACCGGTCGCGAAACCGTGAGCTGATGCCGGTCGTGGTGGCCGTGCTGATGGGGATCGCCGTCTTCTTCACCGGCCTCATCAGCTTCATCGCCAGCCCCTTCGAGACGCTGTCGCCCGCGGCGACGGCAGGCCGCGGTCTCAACCCTCTGCTGCAAAACGGGTACATGGTCGCCCATCCGCCGATGCTTTACATCGGTTACGTGTCGCTGTCGGTGCCGTTTGCCTTTGCGATGGCGGCGCTCGTGACCCGGCGCCTCGACACGGTGTGGATCACCAGCGTCCGCCGCTGGACGATCCTCAGCTGGCTGTTTCTCGGAATCGGGATCCTGCTCGGCTCGCGCTGGGCGTACCACGAGCTCGGCTGGGGGGGCTACTGGGCCTGGGACCCGGTCGAGAACGCCGCCTTGATGCCCTGGCTCGTCGCTACCGCCTTCCTGCATTCGGTGATGGTGCAGGAACGGCGGGGGATGCTGAAGGTCTGGAACATCCTGCTGGTGATCATGACGTTCTCGTTGGCGATCTTCGGGACATTCCTG
>JANLSO010000058.1:0-15898 GCA_031362405.1 Thermoleophilia bacterium
GTGGAGTTCGAGATCCCGCTTGTATTCCTGGATCGTTTCGGGCCGGATACCTCGGCTGGTGCGCCCCTCGTAGATGCGCAGCCAGTCCCTGGCGTACTCATCGAGCCGGACGCGCGACGACTGCCGGTATTCGCCGCGGGCGACGTCGGCGGTGAGCGAGCTTTTCAGCAGCCGCGCCTCGGCCATGGTCGCCGCAGAGCGCTTGCGCCGGCGCCCGAGAGGGTCGGTGTAGGTGACCACGTATCGGCCCCCGCGCTTGTAGACGCCGGGGGTCGATGTGCGTTCGAAAGGGGCCGACATGGGAACGCGATGTTCCCACTTTCGTTCCCACCCTGCAATATTTCGACCTGATCACAACCAAGGAGAAAAGCTGTGATGTCAATCAGGAAAAGCGATATCAGGTATGGGCGCGGTAGGACTCGAACCTACGACCCAGGGATTATGAGTCCCCTGCTCTAACCAACTGAGCTACGCGCCCGTGCGTCGGGATTCTGCCCGCTGGGCGTCGTCGCTACGAGGGCATGACCTCCGCGGTGACGTCGAGGTCGTTCAACTCAAAGGGTCCGCTTGAGTTTGCCCAGGCCACGTCGGCGGCATCTCGGCCTGTGGCGATGCGCACGATGGTCTCCACGGGGGCAAGGCCGGTGACGTCAACCAGACGCCAGGCGGTGCCGTCGTGGGCCTCGAGCAGAGCGTGAAAGTCGCGCGGCTCGAGGAAGGGTGCGTAGGCCGCAACCATCCGGGCCGGGACCTCCAGGGCACGCAGGAAACTCACCGCGAGATGGGTCATGTCGCGGCAGACACCTTCCCTCGCCAGCAGGGTTCGGTCGGCAGTCGTCAGGTGGTCGCTCGAGCCCGGTTGATAGGCGATACGCTCACGGATCCAGTCGGCCACGGTCGGGATGAGCGCCCGCGTGCGCGGTGGCGTACCGAAAAGCGCCTCGGCAGTCGGGCCGAGGGCATCGGACGGAGAGAACCGACTGGGCAGCGTCCACTGGAGCAGCTCAAAGCCGAGATCTCCGGCGTCCGGCAGCGGCGCGTCATCGCGCGGAAACGCCCGAGCGGCACCGTCCACCTCGACTCCGGCCGCGTAGCGCACGGCGATTGGGCCGCCGTCGACGTGGACACGTAACGGCCGGTCGCCGTGCGGGCCGAGCGGTCCCTGCTCGATGCGGGCACCGTCCGCCGCTAGATCCTCGTCCAGAAGCCTCTGGTCACCCGTCTCGGCGACGCGAATCTGCAGCAGCGCGCTGCTCGCACCGTCCGACGACCACCTCATGACCGTTCCAACGCGAACACAACAGCCCATCTCCACCTCCCAACTTCGAGGTGTCCCCGAGGGAAGTGTCGCAAACTTTTGTACCAAAAAAGCCGCAACCGGCGGTGGGAAAGCCAACGGCTGCGGCCGAGTGAGAGTAGTTCATCCGCCACCCCGTGGATGCTGTTGCGAGGCCGTCCTAGGTGCCAGCCGCCGGCCCCGCTATCGTCTCGGCGACGGGTTCCATGGTGGAACGCGGTATTCGCGCGGAGAAGCAGCGACATCGATGGGCTTTGTGCTCGACGGGTCTCGCGGTTCCTCGCCGAGAAACAAAGGAAATGTGCATGGCTGATGGCGTAGTGAAGTGGTTCTCCTCCGAGAAGGGTTTCGGATTCATCACCCCGGATGACGGCGGCAAGGACCTCTTCGTCCACTTCTCCGAGATCCAGGGCTCCGGCTACAAGAGCCTGGATGAGGGGCAGAAGGTCACCTATGAAGCCGGTGAGGGCCCGAAGGGTCCGCAGGCAACCCAGGTGAACCCCGCGTAGATCGCGGTTCCATCGGCCTCCCGCGAGGGGCCGAGCGACTCAGGCGGCGTCACCTTCGGGCGGCGCCGTTCGTGTTTCTGGGCCTACTCGGCCGTCCGGCGTCGACGGGCTCCCGCCGCACGGGCAGGGCGGGACCTTCGCGCCGCGTTCAGCGCCATGTCACCCAGCCAAACTGGATCAAGTGGCGACGGATCGAGCACGCCGGCGCTTCGTGCACCGAGGGCCAGGCGCCGAAGGATCGGCCGCACCGGCTCACGCGACCGTCCGCGTAGGCGCGCATTCAGGGCGCCGACCTCTCCGTCGGTGCAGACGTAGGTCACATCCCGAAGAGCGGGCACCGTGGGAAGCGGCCGATCGAGCGATGCCATCACCCCCAGCAGGGGCTGATCGAGCCCCGCCCGCATGGCAAGGGCAATCGATGCGGGCACGCGCAGGTTCACGTCATGCAGGTACAGCTCCCCGCCACGCTCGATGAACTGGGCGTTCACCGGGCCCCGGTAGTCGACTGCGCCAAGCAGACGGTCAACGGCGGCGAGTGCGTGGGGCATATCGACCCGTCGGATCACCGACGGTGTGCCGACACCGCGCGGCCACCGCGACTCGACGCGACCAACGACGCCGAGAAGCCCTCCGTCACCACGCACCCCATGCACAATGAACTGCGTCCCCTGCACCATCTCCTGAACGACGGCCCCCGCCCCGGAGTCGAGCAGCGTCGAAACCGCCCGATCACGCGAGGAAGAACTGCCCGCCAAATGGGCGGAGATGGGAACGCGCTCCGACGAGCGCCGCGGCTTGACCACAACGGGCATGCCAGACAGGCCACGTGCATCCTCGGCCGTCTCGACCACCGTCTGCTCGGGATGTGCGACCCCGGTGTACGCCGCAACCTCGGCCAGCTCACCCTTGTCGCACAGGGCCGCGAACTGTTCCGCGTTGGGGCCCGCCACGACGGTGTCGCCAAGATCAGGACGCGAGAGCGCCAGGATCCGGGTGACGTCCTCGAGCGTCGTGAGAACCGCCCGGGGCCGCTCGCGCCGGCAGACATCCTCGATCCACGCACGGAACTGCTCGGGTTCGTCGCTGGGGCTCGGGCAATGCTCCGGCCTCAGGCAGCGCCACGAGGCTCCGTCAAGAAGGCGTCCGGGATGGGCGGCCAGCACACGCATGCCACCGTGGCTCAGCGACCGATATGCCCATGGCCCGGCGCGGGCGGCGGTTCCGACGAGCAGCACAGGCTCGTGCACCGCGCGGCCGCGGGTGATTCGAATGCCCATCGCGCGAGGCTAGTCCAACGGTGTGCTGATGGGCACGGGGTTCGGCGATACCCTTCACACGACATGGCGAACTGGCTTGCATGGATCATCGGGGCGGGGCTTCTTCTGGTCGGGGAGATCGCGACCCTCAGCTTCATCCTCGGCCCCGTGGCCATCGCTGCTCTGGTGGCGGCCCTTGCCGCGGGGCTGGGGGCATCGCTCGCCATCCAGATCGTTGTTTTCATCGCCGGTTCGCTGGCCTCGTTGGCATTCATCCGACCGATTGCTCGCCGGCACCTGCGGACGCCCTCCCGCCTCAAATCGGGTACGGCCGCCCTTGTCGGCCAAGAGGCGCTCGTGCTCGAGGTCGTCAACGGGAACTCCGGCCGCATCAAGCTCGGCGGCGAGGTGTGGTCGGCCCGCGCCTACGACGCGCAATCGATCATCGAGCCCGGTGCGCGGGTCCACGTCATGAAGATCGAGGGTGCCACCGCCCTTGTCGCCGAATGAGGAGCCCCCTGTGAGTTCTGGCGTGCTTGCGCTGGTCGTCATCGCCGTCGTCGTGCTGATCGTGATCTACCGTTCGGTGCGCATCGTGCCGCAGGCCCGCGCGGGCATCGTTGAACGGCTCGGCCGTTACGACCGCACCCTCGAGGCGGGCCTTCGCATCGTCATCCCGTTCGTCGACCGGGTGCTGCCGCTGGTCGATCTGCGCGAGCAGGTCGTCGTGTTCGTACCCCAACCGGTGATCACCAAGGACAACGTGGTCGTCAGCATCGACTCGGTCCTCTACTACCAAGTCACCGATCCACGGGCCGCGACGTACGAAATCGCCCAGTTCATCCAAGGCATCGAGCAGCTCACGACGACCACCCTGCGCAACGTCATCGGTGGCATGACCCTCGAGGAAACCCTCACCTCGCGCGACGAGATCAACGCGCAGTTGCGCGGCGTGCTCGACGAGGCAACCGGCAAGTGGGGCATTCGCGTCAACCGCGTCGAGATCAAAGCCATCGACCCGCCCATGGGCATCCAGGAAGCCATGGAGAAGCAGATGCGCGCCGAGCGCGACCGGCGCGCCATCATCCTCATGGCCGAGGGCGACAAGCAGTCGGCGATCCTGCGTGCCGAGGGCGAGCGCACCGCCGCGGTGCTGACGGCCGAGGGGCAGAAGCAGTCGGCCATTCTTCGCGCAGAAGGTGAACGCGAATCCCAAGCCCTCTTCGCCGAAGGTCAGGCCAAGGCTATCGAGACGGTCTTCGGCGCGATCCACCGGGGCGACCCCGACCCGGCGCTCTTGGCATACCAGTACCTGCAGGTACTGCCGAAGATCGCCGAGGGTGACGCCAACAAGGTCTGGATCGTGCCGAGCGAGATCACCCAAGCCCTCGGGAACCTCGGCAAGGCCGTCACCGGGCTCGGGAAGGCCGCCTCCGAGGGCGCCTCACCTGATCAGCGTTCGTAAGCGGGAACCAGCCCGGCGAACATCGGGAAATGCTTCACGTTGCTCGTCGCGAGGGGTAGGCCATCGACGAGGGCCGTGGCGGCGATGCACAGGTCCGCGACCTCGAGCCCGTGGCTGGCCCGATATGTCCCTCCGAGTTCACCGGCACGCTCGGCGACGGCCTGCGTTACGGGCGTCCAATCGATCCAATCCGTCAGTCGCCGGGCGGCGGATCGTTGATGTGAGCGCAGGCCCTGCAGCAACTCAACCCTGCTTACTTCGGAGCATCGCGGTCGGGCACCGAGGGTGATGAGGAACTCGACGGCGGGCGGATGCTGTCGCATGACGTCAACGAGGACGGAGGTGTCGCAGACGATGCTCAATTGCCGAGGGCGCGGGCGATCTCCTGAAGCCGCCTCCGGCTCGCGTCCTTCATCGCCTCGAGTCCATGAACATCGAAGTCGGGTGCTGCGCCCGCCGCGGCGAGAACTCCTTCTCGGAACTTCTGGAGGCGTACCTGCTCGTCACTCTCTTCAAGAAAAGAGTCCACTGCCGACCGGATGAGGTCGGAGCGCGTGCGGCCCTCGATTGCGGCTCGTGCATCGAGCCGAGCCGATTGATCTTCGTCGAGATAGATCTGTGTGCGGCGCATGATGTATAGCGTACATCGTCGCGACCTCCTGCTTTACGCCGGACGGGCAGTTGAGAGCCATTTCACGGCCTGACCGCGGCGTCGGTCGAGCTGGTCGATGGTCGCCTCACCGATCCGTTCGATCGCGACGCGGCGGTTGAGGTCGGAGTTCACCTGGGCGTGGGGCATGCCCGTGACGCGACAGATCTGGCGCACCAGGGCGGCATTGGAATCGCGCAGCTCGCGGCGGCGTTGGCGCGGGCGCACCGGTTCACCTGTCGCGTCGATGGCCTCGAGGCCCGCGAGTGCCGGCGCGGGAGCCAAATGCAGGAGGAGGTCGCTCTCGTCGTCGACATCAGGGGCGAACATGCTGATACCGAGATCGTCATCGGGCCGGTCGAGTTCGGGCGCGGCGGTCGCCACCGCGGAGAGCGCGGTGAACAACGAAAGCTGCTCCTCGGGTTCGAGGCGGTCCCACTCAAGAGCCTCATCCTCGCCGAGATCCTCGGTGCCCTCGGCCTGTCGCAGGCTGTGGCGCCGTTGTTGGGCGATCCCCACCGCGTGGGCCCGCAGGCGCCAATCGTCGGGAATGAACATGTAGCTCGGCTGCGCGCCGAGACCACGCACGAACCGCACGAGGCGCCCGACGGCCTGGCGGAAGAACAGCTCCGTGGTCGTCGTCGTCGCGAACACCCCGACGCGCAGTCGGGGGATGTCAACGCCCTCGGAGATCATCCGCACCGCGACGATCCACGGGTCGGTGCCGGTCGTAAAGCGGGTGATGCGGTCGCTGGCATCGGCGTCTTCCGATACCGCCACGGTCGCGTTCACCCCCACCCGTTGGCGCAGGATCGCCGCGATCCCTCGGGCGTGCTCCTGGTCGGTGGCGATCACGAGCCCGCCGGCGTCGGGGTGAGTGAGGCGGACTTTCTCGAGCTGAGCATGTGCCCGCGCGAGCACGGCCGGCAGCCACTCGCCGTCGACCGACAGCGCGGTGCGAAGGCGCAGTGATGCCGCCGCCGCATCGAGATGCTCTTGGAACGAGGCCGCGGCAAAGGAACCACTCCGGTCGATCCACTCCATCCGGCCATCGACCCGCGGAAAGATCACGGGCCGAATCACCCGCCCGTCCGAAAGGGCGTCGCCGTAGCCGTACTCCAGGTCGGCGTGGGCGAGGTCGTCGTCGTATCGGACGAACGGGATCGCCTGGGTATCCGAACGAAATGGCGTTCCCGAAAGACACAGGCGCACCGCGGCGCCCTCGAACGCGGCCCGCACCCCGTCGCCCCAGGCGCGCTCGTCACCGGCATGGTGGACCTCGTCGAGCACCACGAATGCCCCGCGCGCGATCTCGGCAAGCGCTGCGTGGCTGCCCGAGACCTGCTGGTAGGTCGTCACGAGGCCGTGGACGTCGGCGGGAAGGCGCCCGTCGGCGCTGGTCCACTCGGTCTCAAGATGCAGGTCGAGGGCCTCGGCGGCGTCGGCCCACTGGCCCTTGAGGTGGGAGGTGGGGGCGACGATCACCAGCCGGCGCGCGGGGTTGGCGGCGAGGTCTTCTCGCGCGGCGGTCAGTGCGAAGGTCGTCTTACCTGCCCCGGGCGTCGCCACGGCGAGAAAATCCGGTCCGGTGCGGGCGCGAAAGCTGTCGAGCGCCTCTTTCTGCCAGCGCCTCAGACGGATCGATCGCGCGCTCAGGCCGACCGCTCCTCGTAGACGTCGGGCGTGGGGAAAACGAGCGTCGTCAACGAGCCCGTGAACGCGAAAGCGATGAACTTCGCCGTCGTGATGCCGAGATTCGCGAAAAGCGCTGCGGCAATCTCCTTCTTTCTGCCTTCGTGCACGGATACACCTCGTCGCTGTGAGCGCGCCATCTTGAGGCACCACTCGGACGGACGGTACGTGAGCCCGCTAATCAGAGGAGCTGATGACGACACCGATTTCTCACGAGTTCATGATCCGGGCGTCCGAGTGCGATGAGTAGATTGCTCGCCGTGCCTCGTCTCGTACTCCTTCTCGCCGTCGTGGCCACGCTCGCCGCCACGCCCGTCGCGTCGGCCTCCGTGACCCCGGTCATCGTCACCGAGCAGCTCGGGGCCGTCCGCCAAGTCGTCGCCGGCGACGGCTTCGTGGCGTGGACGCGCTGCGCCGGGCCACAGGGGCCGACGGAGATCTGGAGTGCCCGCACGCCGCGCGGCAGCGCCCGTCGCGTTGCCGGAATCCGCGTTGCGGGAACGTGCGAGCCGATTCGCCTGGCCGGAACCTGGCGCGGGTCGGTCGTCGCCTTCGTGCCGGGCCTGCAGGGGTTGCGCAGCCTCGAGGTGATCGACCTTGTCAGCGGCGCCCGCCGCGTGCTCGATCAGGAGGTCGCGACGGCCGACGGACGCTCGCTCGTCGCCGTCGACACCTCGGGCCCGCAGGTGGCGTGGCTCAAAAGCGAGGGGCCTCCGGGTTTCCGGGTGACCCAGGCGATGGTCGCCGATCTGCGTCTGCCGCAATCGGCGCCGGGCCTCGCCTATTCGCGCTCGCTGGTGGCCAGCGTCGTGGTTCCCACCGGGATCTGGGTAAACGGCCGGGGTGAGGTCGCCGTCCGTGAGGTTCTGGCGGGGGCTCAGTACGGCTACGGCTCCGCCGACCAGCGCGTCACTCTGATCCGCCCGGGCCGGCCGCCGTTGCGGTTGACCCAGGTCAGCACCGGTGGCCGCGTCGTCGGTGGGGATCTCGGTACCCGCTGGTTCGTCTACTCGATCGCGCGCGACGACCGGCTTCGGGTCTGGGTCTACGTGTACGACATCACCACCAAGACCCGGCGGGTGCTGCGCGTCGCCAACGCCGCCTCTGCGTCGGTTGCGCGCGAGGCCCCGGCGCTGCCGAGCCCGGTACTCGGCGGAAGCCGGGCGGCGTGGCGTGAGCGCACCCGGGGTCCCGGAGGGTTTATCGACCGCATCCGCGTCTACGACCTCGGTCGAAAGCGTGCCTCCATACCGATCGCGCTCCCCGACTCGGCCGGGCAGCGACTCTTTCTCAGCCCGCCGGCTCTGGGGCGCCGCACCGTCGCGTGGGCGCAGGTGCGTCTGGCTACCGCCGGCGGTGGCCAGGGCGGCTTTCTCGGGCTCCCGCCCACCGGGGCCCGCTCACGTGTGGTGACCGCCGCCCTGCGGTAGCTCTCGCGGCCGTTTGGTCGTTGTCAGTCGCCGGGGAACAACACCCACAGCTCAGGGCGGCCGCAATTGCAGTGCACCGCGCGTGAGAGCAGCCCGAAGGACGCCCACGAGAGGAACAGCGCCATGCGCGCCGTGTGCCAGGGCTGCGGCAGTTCGGCGCCGGGTGCGTCGAGCGCCGCCAGGCGCCGCTCGAGTGAGGGCACGGGATGAAAGATCGTCTCGACAAGGCCGTTGCGTCGCGGCTCGTCATCCTGCGCGGCATCGAGGCGGCGCAGGGCGCGGGTGAGATCCTCACGGTCGATGCCACTCGCCATCGTCGCGCGGTCGACGGCGACCACGGCCGGGCGCGAGAACGAGGGCAGGACGAGGAGCCCGAGAAACGACCAGAGCGTCATCCACAGAGCCAGCGTCGCAAGGCCCGCCACCGACGTCGCGTGTGTGTCAGTCGCCCACAGGGCAACGGCCAGCCCGGACAGGTTGAAGGCCACCGCCACGACAACGCCGAGCGCACGCGCGCCAGACACCCTGACCGCCTCGCGCCGCGCCGCCTGGATTCGCCCGGTGTCGGCGTCCCACGTGGCGCAGAGCACGACGTGGTCGCGGCCGGGTAGCCCGACAATGCCGCCGACGAACGATGGATCGGCCGCCTGCAGGCACGCACCCGACCGGCGGACACCCCCGATGATCACGGCCAGCGGAACCTGCAGCGTGAGAAGGCCGACCATCAACACGGCCGCCGCGGCGAGGGCTCCGGCATCGCCTCCCGCCCGGCCGCCGACGAGCAGCGCGAGCCCGACGACCACAAGGCACACGCCATGGGCCACGACACCGCGAACCAAAACCCGGCCGTAGCCGCGGGCTACCGGTCGGTCGTAGCGGCGAGGAAGCCGATGCCCTCCGAGAAGGTCGAACGGTGCGGAAACCGCGGCGTAGAGCACGACGAGCAGAGCCAACCACCCCACATCCGACCACGCCCACGAGGTCGACGTCGCAAGAGTCGCCTCCGGCGTTCCGGTGGCGAGCAGAACGGTCGAAAGGACCACGAAGGTCCCAACACAGGCGATCCCCAGGCGCAATCGGGACCGCGCGTACGTCACCCGGGTGGGGGAAGGAGGATTCTCGAGAACGTCGCTGATGCGGCACCGTCCGATGCTGGTTGGGGAGGAGCCCGGTCGATCACGCTAGCGGCGCGCGGAGCTGGTCGCGGGGGCTACGGTCGTCGCGCCGCGCGTGGTCCGCTAGCTTCCCGGGCGCTGCTGGCGCCGCGACGGCGACGACGAGAAGGAGACCCGCATGTCATCGCACGACGTGAGCCCCGAGGCCTTTCGCAACGCCCTTGCCCGCTGGGCGAGTGGTGTCACCGTTGTCACGGCACACGACGACGGTGACCCGGTGGGGATGACCGCCGCGTCATTCTCGTCGCTGTCGCTCGATCCGCCCCTGGTCCTCGTGTGTATCGCGCACTCGGCCCGCAGCCACGCGGCGCTGACCGGCGCCGAGGGATTCATCGTGCACGTGCTCTCGCACGAGCAGCAGCACTTCAGCGAACGGTTCTCAAAGCCCGGTTCGAAGTTCGACGACCTCGAGACCGGCGAGGGGTTGTTCGGCGCTCCGCTTTTGCCGCTCGGGACCGCCCGCCTTGAATGCGAGCGCCACGCAACGCTCGACGGTGGCGACCACACGATCCTCGTCGGGCGCGTGCGATCTGCCGAATCCACCGACGCCGAACCGCTCGTTTACTGGGATCGCTCCTACCGCGGTGTGACGATCGTCGGCGACTGAGCCCGTGCCGGGTGCGGATCTGGCCGTCGGCGTCTTCGACTCGGGAGTCGGTGGGCTGACGGTTCTCGACGAGTGTCTCGCGCAACTGCCGGCCGAGGACTTCGTCTACTTCGGTGACACCGCGTTCTTTCCGTACGGCGAGAAGTCGGCCGACGCCCTGCGGGGGCGTGCCACGGCGATTTCTGCCTGGCTGCAGATCCAAGGGGTCAAAACGATTGTCGTGGCCTGCAACACAGCGACCGCCGCAGCGCTCGATCACCTCCAAACGACCCTCGATCTGCCGGTAATGGGGGTCATGACGCCCGAGGCGCACGCGGCCGTCCAGGCCTCTCGGAACCGACGGATCGGGCTCTTGGCGACCGAGGCGACGGTGCGCTCGGGCTCGTATGAGCGGATGGTCCATGCTCACGACGCCGGGGTGACGGTGACCTCCGTCGCCTGCCCGCTGCTCGCTCCGGCGATCCAAAGCGGTGACCCATTCGACGAGCGCATTGTCGCGATGGTGCGCGAGTACGTCGCTCCACTTCGTGACGCGCGCGTCGACACGGTCATCCTCGGGTGCACGCACTATCCGATGATCGATCGTCTGCTGCGGCGCTCACTGCCCGGGGTTACGCTGATCAAAAGTGGGGAAGAGCTGGCGCGCGAGCTCGGCGAATCGCTGGTTCGCAAAGGAATCGCGCGTGATGGCGACCGGGAGGGCAGCTACCGGTTCGCCTGCAGCGGCGACCCCGAGGGTTTCCGGCGCCTCGGTAGCCGGTTTCTGCAGATGCCGCTCGGCGCCGTCGAACACGTCGCTCTCTAATGCCGGTCGAGCACCGGTTGGTGACGCTCACAGCGATCGACGGTGAACGTCACGACGCGATGCTCGTGATCGATGAGCGTGCCACTCGTCGCCGCGAGCGGGCGACCGGGCGACGGACCTCCGCCTTTCACGTGCACGGGATCATGGGGAACTTCCTCGTGGGAACGCTGCGCTTTCTGGCCCCGGCGGTCGCCCGCGAAGGCGTACCGGTGCTTGTCGCCGAGACCCGGATGGGCAACGTCGGCCAGCTTGTCGGCCCGGGCATCTTCGATCGCGCGCGGCTCGATCTCGATGCCGCCGCCCGGTGGCTTCGCGAGGAGGTCTCGGACGAGCTCTATGCGTTCGGCTACTCCTCCGGGGCGGCCCTGGCGATCCGTTGGGCGGCGAACCAGCCACGCGGATCCCTTCGTGGTCTGGTCGGTCTTGGCACACCGTGGAGTCTTCCCGCCGCCCAGGAGGCGCGAGCCCGCAGGTGGGGGGCCGAGCCAGGCTACGAGAGAATCTTCGCCGAGGCCAAACGGGTCGTGCAGAGCGCTCGGGGCGACGACGCCGATCGCCTGTTCGTGATCGAGCGCAGCCGTGGGCCGACCCGCCACCCGCGGCATGGCGAGGTCTACACCTACCGCACGTGGTGGCATTCGCGCGGCCCGCGGGCCGAGGCGGCGATGACGCATCTGCAGATCCCGCGGCTGGACGCGCCGTTGCTTTTGTTGCAGTGCGACGCCGACGTGATCGTGCACCCTGAAGAAGTGGGAGCGCTCGCCAAGATCGCGCGACGGGCGGGCAACCCTGACGTCGAGGTCGTGATGTTCGATGGGGGCGACCATGCGTTCGCCGGGCGCGAACTCTTGGCGATCAACGCCGTCACGGGCTGGCTGAGGAGGCACCCGTGACCGGTCGGGGCCGCACTCCCCCGCGCGTGCAGCGGCGGCGCATGCCCATGTTCGGTGACGACGACCGCCGCATCGATACCCGCACCGTCATCCTCGATACCGCCGACGGGCATCGGTGGGACGCCATGCTCTTTCGCCCGCGCGACGCCGATCCGGCGCGCCGTCGAGTGGCGGTGATGGTCGTGCACGGGTCGGTGGGGAACTACCTCACCGGGGTTCCCCGCCGCCTGGCATTTGGGATCGCCGAGGCCGGATGGTCGACGTTGGCGATCAACACCCGAATGGCCAACTACGGGCCGTTCTTCGGCGGCGGGTTGCTCGATCGAACGCCCCTCGACCTCGATGCGGGGATCCATGCCCTGCGCAACCGCGGCTACACGCGAATCGTGCTGCTGGGCTTCAGCATGGGCGCGACCATGGTCACGAGCTACCAGGCCATCCGTGAGCCGGCCGATGTCGTCGGCGTGGCCACGCTGGCCCATCCCCTCTCCCTGCCGCAGTCACTGCGCCGCCGCTGGGATGCATTCGGCGCCGAGCCCAGCTACGGGGAAATGACGCATCTCGCCTGGCGGGCCCTCGGGCGCCACGATTCGCCCGAGAACGACCGCATCGTGGTCGTGCGCCGCGCCAAGGGCCCAACCGATCACCCGGAACACTGCGAGATCTGGACCTACCGCACGTGGTGGCACGCCCGCGGACCCGAGGCCCTCAACGCCGAGTCGCGGCGCTGGGTCGGGATCCTGCGGGTCCCGCTGGCGATCGTCCAAGGTGGCGCCGACCCGTTGATCCCGATCACCGAAGGCGAAGAGCTTGCGCGCCTCGCGCGAGCCGGCGGTTGCCCCGACGTGCATCTGGAGTACATCGACGGTGCCGATCATGTCTTGACGGGGCGTGAGAGCCCGGCCGTCGCGGCCCTGGTCGGATGGATCGAACGGACGGTCAACGCTCACCCGAGCGCGGCGAGCACCTCGGTCATCTGAACGCCGGCGCGTCCGGTCAGACGCACCGTGCAGCGGTCGTCGTAGGGGGTCTCGCTCTCGGTGAGGATCGCCAGCTTTCCGCCGCGCGCGAGAACCGTCGCCGGCAGGCCGCTGACCGGGGCGACGAGGAGCGACGAGCCGATCACCAGCATCACGTCGGCCTGCTCGGCATGGTCGAACGCGGCGTCGATGGCCGCCGGTGGCAGGGCCTCTCCAAACAGGATCACCCCGCTCTTCATCGGAAACTCGCACGAACCGCACCGCGGTACACCGTCGGCCTGGGCATCGGCGCGCGCGGTGAGCTCGGTGATGGAGATCCGCTCGTCGCAGCGCAGGCAGACGCCCCGGTCGAGCCCACCATGAACCTCGATCACGTCGGTGCTGCCGGCCCGGGCATGCAGCCCGTCGATGTTCTGGGTGATGAGACCGCGCACGATTCCCCGTCGTTGCAGCTCGGCGACGGCCAGGTGCGCGCGGTTCGGCGCGACCCCGGTGAGGGCGTCGATGCGCGGGCGGTGGAAGCGCCAGAAGCGCTCCGGGGTCGAGAGGAAGGTGTTCATCGACGCGACCTCCATCGGGTCGAACTCCTCCCACACCCCTCCGGCGGAGCGGAAGTCAGGGATGCCGCTCTCGGTCGAGATCCCCGCGCCGGTCAGCACCACGGCGTGTTTGGCGTCCGTCAGGAGGTCCGCGAGTTCCCGGATCTGATGCGCCATCCGAGCGAGCCTACTATCCTGCCGCCCGTGCGCTCCGATGGTCGTCATCCCGCTGAGCTTCGCTCGGTGCGGATCACCCCCGGCTTCGTGCCGACCGCCCATGGCAGCGCGCTCATGGAGATCGGCGGAACCCGTGTGATCTGCACCGCGAGCCTCGAAGAATCCGTGCCCGGGTGGCGGCGGGGCTCGGGCCTGGGCTGGGTGACGGCCGAGTACGGGATGCTTCCGGCCTCGACGTCGCAGCGGCGCCCGCGTGACATCAGCCGCGGCAAGCTCGATGGCCGGGCTTCGGAGATCCAGCGGCTGATCGGCCGGTCACTGCGAGCGGTCGTCGACATGCCGGCCCTTGGCGAGCGCGCCGTGTGGCTCGACTGCGATGTGCTGACTGCCGACGGCGGCACACGCTGCGCGAGTATCTGCGGCGCGTATGTTGCGCTGTGTCTGGCCCTGCAGCCGCTGGTCGATGCCGGAACGCTGCCCGCCCTGCCCGTCCGAGAGCCCGTCGCGGCGGTCTCGGTCGGTGTCGTCGCCGGCGAGCCGCTGCTCGACCTCTGCTACATCGAAGACTCGGGAGCCGACTCCGACGTCAACGTCGTGATGACTCAGAGTGGCGAGATCATCGAGGTCCAAGCGACGGCCGAAGGCAGTGCGTTCACACGTCGTGAACTCGATGCGCTGCTCGACCTCGCCGCGGGCGGCCTACGCGAGCTGTTCGCGGCCCAGGCAACTGCCCTGGCCCGTACGTGAGAATCGTTCTCGCAACAGGAAACCCTCACAAGGCCATGGAGCTCGAGCCGCTGCTTGCCGGTGCGCACGTCGAGCCGGCCCCATCGGGCTTCGACGTGGAGGAGACGGGCACGACGCTCTTTCAGAACGCTCTGCTGAAAGCCACGGCGCTGCGGGGCGAAGTCGATCCCGCGGCCGTTGTCGTAGCCGACGACACCGGGCTCTCGGTGCGCGCGCTCGGCGGCCGACCCGGCGTTTACAGCGCGCGCTACGCGGGTGAGAACGCGACCTTCGCCGATAACTGCCGGCTCCTGCTCGAAGAGCTCGAGGGTGCCGACGACCGCGCGGCCTCGTTCGTGTGCGTGCTCGTCGCCCTGGCCGCAGACGGAGACATGAGAATCGGCTGCGGCGTTCTTCCCGGAACCATCGCGCGCGCGGCGCGCGGCAGTGGCGGGTTCGGATACGACCCCCTTTTCGTACCCCAAGGTCTGGAGCTCTCGATGGCGCAGATGACCGCCGAGGCCAAAGGGGACATCTCTCACCGGGGCCGCGCGGCGCGCTGCCTGCGGGCGAGCCTCGGGTTGGCCGCATGAGCGAGACCAAGAGCACGGCATCACGAGTCGCGTGGTGGTTCGGGGGCTGCGTCGCCGGCGGTTGGCTGGTGGTCTACAACGTTTTGCGGCTCGGTGGCGACGCCCCGAACGCGGCCGCGCTGCCCGCCCTGGTGATCGGCGGAAGCGCAGGCGTGGTGGTCTTCGCCCTGGGGCTTACGCTGGTTCGGCGGTTAGCCGCATCGGGACGGGTGATCATGCGTCCTGCGGTGAGCATTCCCGACGCCGAGAAGCTCGATCAGCCGCAGCGCGACGCCCTGCGAGTGGCAGCACCGCTGCTTGCCGTCGCGGCGGCCGTGGCGCTCGTGGTCGGGGCCCTCGCCGGCATGCACTGGCTCGACTCGCGGTCGGCGAGCACCGCCCTTTTGACGCTGTGGTTCCTCGCGTTCGGCGCGTGGGTTGCCGACGAAGCCTGGCGGGTGTGGCGAGGCCTTCCCGACGGGCTCGAATCAGTCGTTTTCGGATGCCTTCTCACCTGCGTGCTCGGCGGAGTGGCGATTTCACGCGATCTGGTCCGCCCCGGGCAGGTCGTGTTGATCGTTGCGTCGGGTCTGGCCGCCGCCGCCCTCGCCGGAGCCCTCTGGCGCTTGACGGGCTCGCGCGGTGTTCCGGTGGGGATCGGTGTCGCGGTGGTCGTGGCGACAGCGTCGCTGGCGATCCCACTGCTGGGCTAGGACGGCCCCGATGGCGGTGCGGTTGGTCTGCCCGATGTGCGCGACCGTGCTCGTCGACGGAACCGAGCCTCAACCCGGCGCGTGCGCGTCGTGTGGTGCCCACTACGGCGGCGGAGGCGACGACCCACCCGCAGCGGCGACGGCGGCTCTGGGGCAGTGGCACATCGACGGCCTCGATGGGCGCGCAATCGCCGACAAGATCTTCCGACTCCCCCCCGCTGACCCCTGGCTTGCACGGGTTGATATGACCTCCGACCACCGCGACGGCTTCTACCGCTGGTGGCTCTTCGTGGCCGCGGGTGAAGAAGCCGAGGTCACGCTGCGCGGCCTGCTGGAGGCCACGGCAACCTGACTCCCGGGCGGCGGCTTCGGCTCGACTCACGAAATGTCACCACCGGTGCCTGGCACCGCGA
>JANLSO010000071.1:0-20710 GCA_031362405.1 Thermoleophilia bacterium
TCGACATCGCCGCCGTCGCTGTGAAGGGCAGGGCGAATCGTGTCGAGCACGTCCTCGATGCGCGTGAGAATCTCCGCCGACATGGGGTCCTCCGATTCAGGTAGTGAACGAGTGAACTTTAGCGCTGATGCCGTGTGTCGGGCCGCGGCCGTCCAGATGACCACCTCCGACGACCTCGATCGCAACCTCGCGACCGCCGAGAGGTTGGTCCGGCGGGCCTGCGACCTCGGGGCAGACGTGATCGTGCTGCCCGAGAAGTGGCATTTCATCCACGACACCGAACCGTCGCGAGCGGCGGCGATCGACCTCGACGACGACGTCCTGGCGGTGGTCGCCGACTGGGCCCGTCGGTGGGGTGTCGCAATCGTCGCCGGGAGCGTCATCGAGCGGATTCCCGGGAGTGAGCGTTCCTTCAACACGAGCCTCGCCATCGATCGCGAGGGCCGCCGGGTCGGCGAATACCGCAAGCTGCACTTGTTCGACGTCGCGGTTGGGGGTCGCGAGTACCGCGAGTCAGACGGCGCCGTTGCGGGTGACGAGGTCGTGGTCTGCGAGATGGCCGGGGTCTGCGTGGGCCTGTCGATCTGTTACGACCTGCGTTTTCCCGAGCTCTATCGCGCGATGAGCCATCGCGGTGCGCTCGTGGCCACGGTGCCGGCAGCCTTCACGGCAGAGACCGGGAAAGACCATTGGGAGCCGCTCCTTCGCGCTCGCGCCATCGAGAACCAGATGTTCGTGATCGCGGCAGGGCAGGTGGGCCGCCACGCGAACGGCACCCGCTCACACGGGCGCAGCATGATCGTCGACCCCTGGGGAACGGTCCTGGCCCAAGCGGGTGACGCCGAGACGGTAGTGCTCGCCGACCTCGACCTCGACGAGCAACAGCGGATCCGAGAGAGCCTCCCGGTCCTCACCCACCGCCGCCCCGACGTTCTTCCGGGCGAGTCGACCTGATTCCGCGTCAGTTGCTTATCCGAAGTGTCACCCCCGGGTGCCTGGCACCGGTAGTGACATTCCGGCCTAGAAGTCGCTCGTCCAGCGGGGACCGGCGTAAGCGACGTGACCGCCGATCAAGGTGAGCTGGGGGACGAGTGCGTTGTCAAGCACCACGAGGTCGGCGTCGGCGCCGCGCCGCATGGGCGCGGGAAGGCCGAGGAACATCCGTGGCGCGACGGTCGCGGCCGAGAGAGCGTCTTCAACGGCGACGCCGGCTTCGGTGAGAATCGGCGGGCCGGCCGATAGGGGATCGGCGCTTCCGGCGAGGCGGCCTTCCATGGTGACCCTGCGTCCGTCGGAGCGCACGACGAGGCCGCCGAGACGATAACGACCCGGGGGGGCCGCCGTTGCGGCGGTCGCGTCGCTGACGAGGATCAGCCGACGGCCAAGGGCCGACGCCAGAAGGGCCGCGACCGGCGGCGACACGTGCTCGCCGTCGGCGATGAGCGACACATAGGTGCGGACGTCATTGACGAAGGCCACGAGGGCCGACGGTTCGCGCGACTCGATGCCGCGCATGGCGTTCAATGCGTGGGTCATCAGCCGAGCCCCGGCGTCGATCGCCGTGGACGCAAGCTCATGGTCGGCCTCCGTGTGGCCGAGCGCCACCTGTGCGCCGGACGCGACGATCGCCTCGATCGCCTCCAGCGCCCCGGGCAGCTCGGGGGCCAGCGTCACGAGCACCGGATTCATCAGCTCGACGAGGCGTGTGACCTCGCGGGGCTCCGGGTCGACGAGCAGCTCAGGCTGGTGGGCGCCGGCGCGTGCGGGGGCGAGAAAGGGGCCCTCCAGGTGCACCCCCAGCGAGCGGGCGCCGAGCGTTGGCCACTCGACCTTCTCGAAGGCGGTCGCGGCGCGGGCGTAGGCGCGCGGGGCGCTGGTGACCAGCGTCGGGCAGAACGCCGTGACACCATGGCTCGCAAGCTCGATGGCGATCGCCGCGAGCTGGTCGGGGTCGTCGCCGACCTCGGCACCGGCGAGCCCGTTTACCTGAAGATCGACAAAGCCGGGGGAGATGATCCAGCCGTCGGGAAGCGCGATCTCGCGGTCGGATCGCCCGCTGCCGATGTGCCCTTTCTTCACGACCACGCGGCCGGGGGCGATACGACGATTCCGCAGCACTTCGCCGGTCAAGGCGACATCGAGAGCACGGGTGGGCACGACGAGGTTCATGCAGCTCCTATGATCTGGCCCCAGTGGAGCGTCTACAACGGGGCGATGAGCTCGAAATCGAGGTTGATGACCTTGCTTTCGGCGGAATGGGGGTAGGTCGCAACGATCGTTTCGTTGTTTTCTGCCCTGACACCGTTCCGAACGAGCGCGCGCGGGTGCGCATCCGCAGGGCACGGCGCCGCTTCGCCGAGGCCGACCTGATGGAGATCGTACGCCCAGGACCGGACCGCGTCGTGCCGCCCTGTGGCTTTGTGCCCCGCTGCGGCGGCTGCCGCCTTCAGCACATCACCTACGCGACGGCGCTGGCGGCGAAGCGTTCCCAGATCACCGAGCACCTGGCCCGGATCGGCCACCTGGCCGATATCGACGTGCTCGAGGCCGACCCGGCGCTCGAGCTCTTCGGCTACCGCAACAAGATGGAGTACTCCGCCGCGCCGGGGCCCGACGGTACCCTGACTCTGGGGTTCCACGAGCGGGGCCGCTGGGACAGCGTCATCGATATCGACGCCTGCATGCTGGCGACATCCGAGGGCAACGCCGCCCGCGAGGTCGTCCGTGCGTGGGCCACCGACCACGGCGTGGCGCCGTTCAACCAACGCACGCACACCGGGGTGCTGCGGCACGTGGTCGTCCGCCATGGGGTCTCGACCGGGCAGCTCCTCGTCACCGTCGTCACGGTCGCCGGGCAGGATGACCTCGTCGACACGCTCGTCGAACCGCTCACCGGCGCCGTCAACGGCGCCGTCGGGGTGCTGCACGCGGTCAACGATGGGCTCGGGGAAACCACCCAGGGTCTCGAGACGCGCCTGGTGTGGGGGCGCGACTGGATCGAAGAAGAGATCATGGGCGCCCGCCTGCGGCTGTCGGCCGGGGCGTTCTTCCAAACCAACACTCGGATGACCGAGGTGCTCTACCGCCGCGTCATCGAGGCGGCCGGGCTCGACGGCGGGCAGGTGCTCTACGACCTGTTCTCGGGCGTCGGCAGCATCGGCATCGCGATCGGTGCCCACGCCCGCGAGGTCGTCGCCATCGAGATCGTTGCCGAGGCGGTCGAAGACGCCACCCGGAACGCGGCGGCCAATGGGCTCACGAACTACCGCGGTCTCTGCGGAGACGTCGGTGTCGTGATGCGGGAGATGCGAGGCGAGCTGCCGCCGTGCGACGTGGCGATCGTCGATCCGCCACGCGGTGGGCTGTCGGGCCGTGCGATCCGACGGCTACTCGAGTTGGCGCCGCCGGTTCTGGTCTACGTGTCCTGCCACCCGGCGACCTTCGCAGACAACGCCGCGAAGATCACCGCGGGTGGGTACACCCTGGAATGGGTGCGCCCGGTGGACATGTTCCCCCAGACCCCGCACATCGAGGCAGTCGCCCGCTTCACCCGCCGGTAGGGAGCACCGCTACTCGGACGAGTCCGAAAGGCGGCCGAGCTCCTCTGCAAGTGGCAGCCAACTCTTGCGCCGCGGCGAGTGTCTGCTTGCTGACCTCACGGGAGCGTTCGGGTCTCGTCGCCGACCGACCGGGTTGCCGCCTGCGTTGCTTCGGCGGGCTCGTCGACCACTGCCAGCCCGTCGCGTACTTCGCCCACGCGGGCAACGATCGCAACGAAATGCTCCCGCGCCTGTTCGGTCGTCTGCGCGCCCGTGACGACGTCATCGACGGCCACCGCAGCAGCCTGGATCGCACATTCCGAGGCAAGCTCCATATCGCGCACGAGCTCGCCGATCTCGCTCGCCGAACGGCGTTCCTCGGCAAGAGTGCGCACCTCGTCGGCGACGACGGCGAACCCACGGCCTTACTCGCCGGCCCGCGCGGCCCTCGATGGCGGCAATCACTGCCAGGAGGTTCGACGAGGCCGCGATGCCCGAGATCGTCACGAGATCTGATCGATCGTGTCGGAGGTCGCGGCGAGTTCACTGACGGCTCCCGAGAGCGCGGCGGTGCTCTCACGTACCCGCTCCATCGCGGCGGCGGCGCAGCCACGGCCACCTCACGCCCGCTCGACGCTTCGGCAGCACCGGCCTCGGCGGCGACACGCGCCGCTCCGGCGCTGCTCGTCTGCTGGTCGGCCCGCTCGGCATACTCGTCGAGGGCCTCCGCCGACCCGCTGACGCCAGACGCGCTCTCGCGAACGAACGCCGACACGCACCTCGGCCAAATGCACGGACCGGAGCTTGGCCTCGTCGCCGAGTCGGATCGCCTCGTTTGCGCTGACTCGCGCTCGGCCGTCAGGCGGGCGGCTTCGACCTCCCCGGGCCGGCTGCGTCGCTGGACGTCGCGACGACCACCCAGTTGTTGCGGTTCGTCGCGCTGCGTGTGACCCCTGTGCTCGCGGCAAGGTGTCCATCGAGCACGACCTGTCGTTGCGTGTCGGCGGCGATCGCCTTCGTGGCATCGGTCGCCGCGCAGCCAGCGTGCCCGCCTCCTTCTGAGGCATCGCAGAGTCGATGATGATGGCGCCGGTCGCACGATCGATACGAGAACTCGGTCCTTGCGGGATTTCGCGATCTGCTTCCGAGAACTCTCGATGCTGACCTCGAGGTGGAAGCATGCCGGTGACTTCTGTCCTTGCCGCCCGGCAATCGGTGTCGAGTTCGAGATCGCCCAGAGGTTCGTGTCGCCCGACACGTAGGGAAGGCTCTGGGATACCTGACCGACCTTCGCGGAAACCGCGTCTTTGAAGAACCGTGCGCTCGCCTCTTCTGATGAGAGGTCATCGAAGGGCGCGCGTTTGCCGGCGACGGTCCGCGCCCATCCGTGGCCGGTCGTGTCAATGACGCACGCTTCGTCGACGGCGTCGGGGGAGACGGTCTCGATGTACCGCAGCGCAGCGTCGATGTCGTCCTGGGTGTTGGCCTCCGTCGCGAGGCGTGGCTGAACACCGTCGCGAAAGCCCTCGTCGCTGGAGACGCCGAAGAACACAGCGAATCCGGCAGGGGCAATGGGGGCGCTGAATGGCCGCACGGCTGATGGCACGCATCTGCAGCAACGACTCCCGGGCGGGTGGCGACGGTCCGTGGGAGTCAGGTCACCGCGGCGACCGATGGGAGCGTGTGTGGCGGTACGACGTTCACGTCGCGTGCTCCAGTGCTGATTTACTTACGGAATCAACGGTGGTGGAGCACGCGACGGCTGCGTCAGCCTTGGCCGCAGATCGGCCAGTGGCCGCTCATGCCGCGTGAGAACGCCCACGAGGTGGCAAGGGCGGCCGCGTACGGGTCGTTGCGCGAGAAGGTGCGAAACGGGCTGTTGTTCCAGAGCGGCGCCCCCCACTGGAACAGGCCCGTGTACGGGCCGTTCTGGGCGTCGGGATTCAGCGTCGACTCGCAGTTGGCAACTCGGCGCAGCTGGTCGGACGACTGGCCGAACGCTGCAGCGCCGACGGCGATCGCGTGCTCGACCGTGGACGTACGGGCCGCGGCGCGGCGTGCGTCGCGCAGCGCGTCGGCAGCCCGACGTCGTTCGGCGTGAACAAGGCGCGCGGTGCGGTTGCGCTCGGCGCGAAGCTGTTCGCGTAGGCTCTGGGTCGTCTGGGTCAGTGCGAGCACTTGGGCTGAGGAGTCCTCAGCGGGGGTGTAGGCGGGCTCGTCTTTCGTGGCACCGGTTCCGACGACGAGGAGCGCGGATGCCGAGGTGATGGCAAGGAGCATGCGTGCGTTTCTCAGTGGTGCCTCCGGGGGCGGTCTTTCCCCCGCGGGCCGTACACCAGGGTGTTGGCCACGACGCCGGTACGCACAAAGTGCGTGTGACGAACTGCGCGGGGCGAGCGGCGCGCCGGGATAGGCTCCTCAGCGTCGCGGCGGGAGTGTTGCACAGCCGATCGGACATCCCTGCCCGATCGGGGTGCACCGGTCCGCAAATTACGAAGACTCCCGAAAGAAGGCGCTCTTACGGCGCGATAAGGCCGTTATTGACGCTCTAAGCGGTATTCCAACCGATTCGGATGTCGAGCTGGACGTGCTGGCGACTCTGGGTCATGTCGATCACGACATCGACCGGGTCGACGATCACGGAGGGTGTGTGCTCTTCGTTGTACGACAGCTCGACCGACCCGGCCATGAACTGGTCGGCGAGGTCGCGCAGCTGCGCAGCGACGAGCTCGTGGGTCGCTTTCTCGCTCATGTCGAAAACGTGGTGTTGCATGACATCCCCTTCGTCAGCCGATGGAACTTCTGGGCGCACGGAGATGTTCGCACCTCGGGCAGCGCTTCTTTAGTACGGAGGTTGCGCCTGGTGCCAATCGCCGACGGTACGAAATGCCGCCCAGAAGGCGCGCTTGGCGCTCTGCTCGTCGAGCGACAGGTCGATGTCGGGCACGACGATGGCATCGGAGGCGGGTGTCCACCGCTGCACCGTGCCGTCGGTGGCCTCGAGATCGGTACTGCCGGGGAACTCCAAGGCGTTTACGGCCTCCACCGCGTCGGGGCCCATCACGACAAGGAGTTTCGGGGTGACGACATGCAGCTCGCGCAGCAGCCAGTCGGCGCGAAAACCCGCCTCATCGAGCTTCACGCAGAGCGTCCCGTAGAGCGTCAACGGGTCGATTCCGAGCCGCTGCACGCTCTTCAGAATCGCGGTTCCGGCCCGCCCGAAGTAGGCGACCCCCTCCTGGCGTTCGGCGAGGCTCGCCGAGCGTTTGACCATCACGATCTCTGCCTGAGGCGAGCCCGAACTCATCACCGGCATGCTCGCAACCCCGTGAGCGGCGGCCCATGCGCCGATCTCGTCGTTCAGCGCGCCGAGCTCGGCGACCGCCCGCTTGAGGTATGCGTCCTGGATCTGGTCGGTGGGCTCAGGCGCAGCGTCAGGCGCGGGGCGAGTGGTGCGCGGCCGTCGTTCGGCGCGCGGGCGGGGAGGGTCTGGTGTCATCGGCGACCGTCGTATTTCCCGATGCTCACGTGACTCCTGCCGGCCAGCGTTTCAGGTGTTCGTCGCGGATGACGATCCGTGGCCGCGGCGACCCCGTCGGGGGCGCGCCCGACGCACCAGCTCGGCGTCTTCCAGCGCGTCGAGAAAGTCGCGCGGACCGTGAAAAGGGCGCATCAAAGCTGCCGGGGCGCCGATTCCGGTGACACCCGTTGCGCCGCTGCCCGCCGTGACGAGTAGCCCCAGACGTTGCGCGAGTCGCGCGGCCGACAGCTCGGCGAGGGTCGCCGACGGTCGCAACATCTCGTAGCAATCGAGCTGATTGGCGTGGTCGCGCAACACTTGTGCCGATGGAGCATCCGTCGTTGCAGGATGCGGCACGACGCTCACCCCGCCCTGGGCCTGGATGCGTCCGAGGGTTTCACCAAGGGTTTGGTCATCCGCGATCGAGGACGCGAGGAACAGCCCGATGATCACCCCCTCGCGGGTGTGGATCTCCTGGCCGACGACGACCGCAAGATCCGGCTGGCCCGCCCGGGCGATCTCCTCGGCGATCCAGATACCCGCCGGTGCGGCGACGACAGCGGCCCCGAGACCTGCGCCGCGACACGCGGCCGCGATGGCCTGAGGGTCGGCGTCTGCCGCCGGCCGTAGGCGAAGGTCGACCGCGACACGCGCGGTGCGGGGATCGTCGGGCGCGTGGACGCGCTGCTCGGCGGCCGCGCGGTAGGCCGCCTCGAGCTCGGCGGCGACGACATCCCAACTGCGCGATCCGAATACGGCTCGGGCGCGGTTACCGCGCGCGCCGAGCGCCTCGTGGTCGTTGAGCAGCGATCGGGCGGCGGCGGCCCATGCGTTGAGCGAGAAGGGCGGAACGACGACGATGTCGCCGCCACGGGCCGCGGCGTCATCCGACTCGATGCCGCGCGGTGCGATCAACGCCGCGCCGGACGCCCGCGCGGCGGCAAGCAGGGGGGAGGCGACGTCGTCGGCGGTCGTGATGAGCACGCACCGGCCGCCGCGCAGCGCCTGCTCCCACGATGCCGGGCCCGCGTCGTCGATGACCTCCACACGGCCGCGTAGGGCCTTTGGCACCAGTGCTCGTGTACGCCAACCGGCCTCGGCGGGGCCGAGCAGGGTGATCGGGCCCACGTCTTCATCGAGCGCTCGTGCCACCGCAAGGCCGAAGCGCGCGCCGGCGCGATCGCGCGATCGGGCGACAACCACAAGGCCGTCGGCCGGGCTCGTCGCGCCTGACGGGATGTCGGCCCCGGCGGCAATCGGCACGTAGTCGCCGGGCAGGACCTGCTCGAGGGCCCGTCGGACGATGTCGCTGGCCACGAATCGCACGTCGATCCGCCCGAGCGCCCGCTCGACCAACGGGCCGAGGAACGCCGCCGCCGAAAGCGCCTCGGTGCCGTGGAACGTCACGGCCGTTACGGCGTCGACGTGGCGAATCGCCGCCAGAGCCGGGCTCGGTGCCAGGGGTTCGTGCAGGTGGATGACATCGAAGCCACCACCCTCGAGCGCGTCTTCGAGGGTGCCGCGGGCGTCGAAGGGGCCGGGGGCACGGCGACGGGGCCCGGTGCGGATCGCCCGATCGATCACGACCACCCGTACCTCACCCGCCTGTGCGGCCAGGGCATCGGCGTTGCCGGCGAGCAGGTCGCGCACCAACCGGCGGCCCTCGATGATGGCGGCACGGGTAACGCCGGACGCCAGCACGGTGACCCGATGGCCACGCCGCGCCAGCGCCCGGGCTTCGCAGTCGACCCGCCAGGCGAGGTCGTCGCGTGGCGGCCACGGGCTCGGACACACCAGCGCGATCCGCAGGGCATTGCTCACCCGACGAACCCTACGACCCCGTGGAGCGCGCCGCCGTCGCGCCGCTCCACAGGGTCGGTGACTCAGGCGACCGTCTCGGCCTCGGGCGTGACTTCGGGATAGACCGCGGCGTTGTCGCCACCGATAAAGCCTTCGGTGAGCTCACGGGCCATGTCGTCGGGATGCTGGATCGGCGGGCTCTTCATGAAGTACGAGCTCGGACCCTCCAGCGTGCCTGAGACTCCCCGGTCGATCGCCAGCTTGGCGCAGCGAACGGCGTCGATGACGATTCCGGCCGAGTTCGGTGAGTCCCACACCTCGAGCTTCAGCTCGATGTTGATCGGCACATCGCCAAAGCCCTGCCCCTCCAGACGGATGTGCGCCCACTTGCGGTCGGTCAGCCACGGCACGTAGTCGCTCGGCCCGATGTGGACGTCCTTCGGGTCGATCTGCTCGGCGAGGATCGACGTGACCGCATTCGTCTTGGAGATCTTCTTCGAGGCCAGCCGTTCCCGCTCGAGCATGTTCAAGAAGTCGGTGTTGCCACCGAAATTCAACTGGCTGGTGTGCTTCATCCGAACTCCACGCTCACCCATGAGGCGGGCGAGCTGGCGGTGGACGATCGTCGCGCCGACCTGGCTCTTGATGTCGTCGCCCACGATCGGCAGACCCTTCTCGCGAAAGCGGCCCTGCCAGTAGGGCTCGCGCCCGATGAACACGGGCACGCAGTTCACGAAGCCGCAGCCGGCGGCGAGGATCTGCTCGACGTACCACTTGGTGGCCTGCTCGGAACCGACCGGCAGGTAGCTGACGACCACGTGCGTGTTCGTGTCGCGCAGGATGCCGACGATGTCGGCGGTCGGTCCCGGTGCCTTGATGACGACGTCTTCGAGGTACTTGCCGATGCCGTCGTGGGTCATGCCCCGTGCGACGGTCACACCCGTCGTTGGGACGTCACTGAACTTCAGCGTGTTGTTGGGCTCGGCAAAGATCGCGACCGACAGATCTTGGCCCACCTTGCGCGCGTCGATGTCGAACGCGGCGGTGAAGTTGATGTCGCTGACGTGGTAGCCGCCGAGGGTGGCGTGCATCAGGCCTGGGACGAACGCGTCGGGCGCGGCATTGCGGTAGAACTCGACGCCCTGCACGAGCGACGAGGCGCAGTTGCCCACGCCGATGATGGCAACGTTGACGGGTTCGCTCACGGTGCGTGACTCTCCTGATCGGTGGTGGTGGGTGGCTCCCCCGAGGGGGTGCGCGTGCCCGCATGCGCGAGGGCGTTACGGACGTGGATGACGCGCTGAACTGCGGTCATCAGGCTCAGCGCGGCGAGCACGAAGATGCTGACTTCGAGCACTGAGCCGAGTGGGGCCATGAAGATGCCGGCTCCGGTGAGGACCAGCCGCTCGGGGCGCCCCATGAGGCCCCCCTTGTTGCTGTCGATGCCGAGCCCCTCAGAGCGGGCTCGTGAGTACGAGACGAGAAACGATGCGGTGAGAGCGACGAAGCAGGCCCCGAGGGCCCAGTGGCTGCCGTCTTGGCCGAGGGTGATACCCAGCGCACCGAGGATGACGCCCTCGGCCGCCCGGTCGAGGGTCGAGTCGAGGAAGGCGCCGAATGTGGAGGTCGTGCCCTGATAGCGAGCAAGCGTTCCATCGAGTGAATCGGCGAGGCTGAACGTGACGTAGACGAGGCCCGCGGCGAACCACTGACGCTCGAGGATCAACAGCCCGGAGGCGATGACGCCCAGGAACCCGATCGCGGTCAGCACGTTCGGTGTGACGCGGGTAAACGCGACCACGGCCTGAAGCGCGCGGAGTGCGCCGTTGGCCCTCATGTGAGGAGTCGCCCCGACCTCGACCTCGTGGAGTCCTGTGGATATGGGTGGTGCGCCCTTGCGACGACGACGATCACGCGTGGCCGGGCGGGCCAGGCCCTAGTGGCTAGGATAACCCGGCATGCGCCTTTGCACGTTCAACGATGCCGGTGTCTCCCGGCTCGGCCGAGTCGATGACGTCATGGTGACGCCCCTCGATGCGCCGGATCTACTTGCGATTGCTCTCGGCGCTGACGCCGTGGAGCTCGGCTCCCCGGTGCCGCTCAGCTCGGTGACCCTACTCGCTCCGCTGCGTCCGGGAAAGATCCTGGGCGTCGGCAAGAACTACGCAGACCACGCCCAGGAGCTCGGGGAGACGGTCCCGGAGATACCGATCGTCTTCACCAAGCTGACCACCTCGATCACCGGCCCGGCGGGCCCGGTGGTGCTTCCGGGCTACACCTCGCAGCTCGACTACGAGGGCGAGCTCGCGGTGGTGATCGGCCGCACCGCACGTTTGGTTTCGGTCTCCGAAGCTCTCGCCCATGTCGCCGGCTACACCGCCATCGATGACATCTCGGCTCGTGACTGTCAGGCGGCAGAGCCCCAGTGGACGCGCGCCAAGGGCGGCGACACCTTCGCGCCGTTGGGGCCGTGGCTCGTCACCCCCGACGAGGTCGGCGATCCACAGGACCTGAGGATTCGCACCTGGGTCAACGGCGAACTTCGTCAAGACGGCCACACCGGGCAGATGATGCGCTCGGTCGCCGAGCTGATTTCGTGGTGCTCACACAGCTTCACCCTCGAACCGGGCGACCTGATCGCCACCGGCACCCCTGCCGGCGTTGGCCACGGGATGAGACCGCCCAGGTACCTGACGCCGGGAGACGTGGTGCGCATCGAGGTCGAGCGCATCGGGACGATGGAGCATCCGATCCAATGAGCGTCGATTCCCCTGATGACGCGCTTGCCCGAGTGTTGACGCGCACGGGCCTGTCGTATCCGCGCGGAGTTCTGGGCGAGCAGACCGCCACCCTGGCGGCAGCCCTCGACGACGGCGTCGGTGGGGCCGAGTTCGACTCGCAGGCCGCCGCTGCTGCGGCCGAGCTGTGGTCGGAGCTTCAGCCGGCAATGGCGGCATCACTACGCCAGCACCTCGAGGGAGCCATCGGCCCCGACGCCGCCGATCTGCGTGCCATCCTCATCTGGGCCGACGACGGCGATTCCGACAACCCTCTTTCGCGAGCCCTGGCGGTCCGCGCCGCGCATGAACTCGCGGCCGCGGTGCGCCGGGCCCGCACCGCGGTCGCGGCCGCCGAGCCCGCGATCGCTGCGGGCGGCCCCGAGGGTGCCATCGCCGTTGCACGGGCAGCGGGACTCGCCGTTGTCGAACTGCTCGACCTCGACCCAGAGGACTTCGCCCCCGAGATCGCCACCTACGTCGACGGGGGCGAGAGCGCCGACGCTCTTGATGAATTGGCCCGCGTGACCGGCGATGAGGAGATCCGCACCTGGGCCCACGACGCCCTGGACGGGATCAGCGCCGTCGGCCCCGGCGAGGCGCGTGCGGCGATGCGCCTGCTGGTCGAAGCGGAACGCGAAGACGATCCGGCGAAAGATCCAGTGTGGGTGCCCGCCATCCTCGCCCTGGTTGAACAGGGCTTCGAACGGGCACTTGTCGCATCAGCAGTCGAGGCCGCGGCTGAGCCACCCAACGGGAAGGAACTCTCGTGAGTTTTGACTTCAACGCCATGAACAAGGGCGTCATCGAACACTTCCGTGCCAATGGCGGCGACCCGGGGCCACCGTTCGTCGGGATGCCCGTGCTGATTCTCACCACCAAAGGCGCCAAGACCGGCGCGACCCGCGAAAACCCGCTCGTCTACCTCGCGAGAGACGACGCGCCAGCGATCTTCGCCTCCAAAGCAGGCGCGCCGTCGAACCCCGATTGGTTCTACAACCTCAAAGCAAACCCCGAGGTTACGGTCGAGCAGGGCACTGAGACCTACACCGCTCACGCCCGCATCGTCGAGGGTGAGGAACGCGACCGCCTCTACGCCGAGCAGGTCGCTGCGGCGCCCCAGTTCGGCGAGTATGCGGCCGGCACGACCCGCGTCATCCCCGTGATCGTGCTCGAGCGATTGCGCTGATCACCACGGACATCCGCAGCTGCGTCCTCGCGCTCGCCGGTCTCATCGGGTGAGTCGGATTCACGCCGCTGCGCCGGGGTAGGCTTACCCGTGATGGAGCACGCGTTCTCTTCCACCGCCCACGGTCGGTACTCCATCGGCATCGAAGAGGAGCTGATGATCGTCGACGGCGAAAGCTTCGATCTGGTCAGCGCGATCGAGAAGTTGCTCGCCTCCGCTCCCCACGATGGCATCAAGCCGGAACTGATGGAGTCTGTCCTCGAGATCGCCACGCCGCCGTGTCGTGATGTTCCCGAGGCCACGGCCGCGCTCACCGGACTACGAAGCGAGGTGCGTGATCTCGCGAGCGCGAACGGGGTGGCGATCGGTTCGGCCGGAACCCATCCGTTCGCGATGTGGGAAGACCAGCGCATCGTGCAGCGGCCGCGCTATCGCGACCTGATCAATGCGCTGCGTTTCGTCGCCCGCCAAGAGCTCATCTTCGGCCTGCACGTGCACGTCGGCATCGATGACCCGGACAAGGCCATCCATGTCGCCAACGGAATGCGGGTTCACGTCCCGATCCTGCAGGCGCTCAGCGCGAACTCGCCTTTTTGGCGCGGCGACACCACGGGGATGATGAGCACACGGACACCGATCTTCCGGTCCTTTCCGCGTGTGGGCGTACCCCCGGCCTTCCGCGACTGGGCGCACTACGAGGCAGAGATCGACTTCATGGTCGCATCGGGTGTCATCGAGGACTACACCTACCTCTGGTACGACGTGCGGCCGCATCCTTGCTTCGGCACGGTGGAGATCCGCGTATGCGACGCCCAGACGCGTATCGAGCACACCATCGGTCTGACCGCGTTGATCCAGGCGATGGTCAAGGAGCTCGCCGAACACTACGAGGCGGGATCACCGCTCACCGACTATCCGTGGCAGATGCTCGACGAAAACAAGTGGTTGGCGGCGCGCCACGGCATGGATGGCGAGCTCGTCGACCTGCCGACCACGGACCGCATCACCGCGAAGGCGCTCGTCACGCGGCTGCTCGAGCGACTGCGTCCTCATGCCGAAGACCTCGGCGCCGGCGACGCACTCGACGGCGTGCAGGACATTCTCGACCGTGGCACCGGGGCGCACCGCCAGATCGTTGTCTATGAGGCCAACCGCGACCTGCGCGAGGTCATGCGCGAGATCGTCGAGGCAACTGCTCCGTGAGTGCCGCCGTTCCCGACGCGGCGGTCGCCTGAGACCCTTCTTTCTTACCGTGTCGGAAGTGAGATCCCGGCGCGCTCGAGGATCTCCGGGACCGATTCCTCCCAGGCGACGGCCATGACGTGGCAGCCGGCGATGCCGTCGATGCCGCGCAGGTGCTCGATCACTTCGACGCAGATCTTCTTGCCCTCTTCGCCTTCGTCTGACGCTGCCTCCATGCGGGCGATCAACTCCTCAGGAACTTCAACTCCCCAGACTTTGTCGCGCATGTGGATCGCCATCCGCAGGTGCTTGAAGGGCCCCACCCCGATCAGGATCTTCGGGATCGTGGGGAGGTCGGCCGCGCGGAGGCGCTCCATGAACGCCTCGAGGCGATCGGGCATGTAGCAAAGCTGCGTCTGGAAGAAGTCGGCGCCCGCCTCCATCTTCGCCCGCATCTTGGAGATCTCGACGTCGACGTCGGCGGCCATCGGGTTCGCGGTCGCGCCGATGAACAGATCGGGCGGCGTACCCTTCATCTCTTCTGCGTCGGCGTTGGCGAAGTGCCCGCCACGAAGGCTTGCCTGCAGGCGCAGCAGGCCGATCGTGTCGATGTCGTTGACCACGGCGGCGTCGGGGTGGTTGCCGATGTGGATCGGATCGCCGCTCATCGCCAGGGTGTTGTGCAGGCCAAGGGCCGAGGCCCCGAGCAGATCGGAGGTCAGCGCCAGCCGGTTGCGGTCGCGCACCGTCAGCTGCATCACCGGCTCGGCCCCGGCATCGAGCGCGATCCGCCCGGCGGCCAGCGGGGCCATCCGCGACTGGGCGGTCTGGTTGTCGGTGATGTTCACCGCATCACAGACCGGCCCGACGAGGCGAGCTTTGGCGACGAAGTCGTCGACTCCGGAGTGCTTGGGGGGGCCCAGTTCGCTTGTGACGGCGAAGCGACCCTCGGCGAGGGTGGTGCGCAGGCGGCTCATGCGCCGACGATACCAACGCCACCCGGTGGCAACGCCGCCCATTGGGCGGGTCCCACGGTGCACAGCGATGGATAGGGTTCGAGTCCTGGCGTGCGCAGGGCGTCGGGCGGACTAAGACATGATAGCTATTGCCGGAAACAAGTGGCTGCTGATACTTTCTCGGCGCCCGGTGCCTTCCCATCCCGTGAGTTCTGGGGAAAGCACACCACGACAGATCGAGGACACGACGATGGCTGCTGAGTGGAGTGATTGGTACACGCGGGAGGACCCGACCAAATGGGTGCTCGCGGATATTTTGGCTCAGCGGGCGAGCGCGATGCCGGACCGTGAGTTTCTGAAGTTCGCGGACCGTCCGTGGGTCAGCTTCGGCCGGGTCAACGCTGATTCCAACCGGATTGCCAATGCGTTGATCGCGCGTGGTGTGCAGCCGGGTGAGTCGGTGTCGGTGATGCTCCCGAACTGCGAGGAGTTCCTGCCGGTGTGGTTCGGGATCCTCAAGGCCGGTGCGGTGATGAGCTCGATCAATACCGCCTACAAGGGTGATTTCCTTTCCTGGACGATCAACCTGGTCGAGGCCAAGAAGCTGTTCATCCACGACTCGTTCTTGGAACGGCTGGAGATCGTGGCCGGTGAGCTGCCCAAGCTCGAGCACGTGATCGTGCTGGACACCGGGGTCGACGGGCCGGCGCCACGGGTGAAGTCCGAACCCCTTTCGGCCCTTATGGAGGCCCCCGACCACGAGCCCGGCCTTGACTACTCGTGGACGGCGGATGCCCGGATCATGTTCACTTCGGGCACGACGGGCCGTTCGAAGGGTGTGATCAAGCAGAACGCCGCCGACTATTTCTCGGCGCGGGGTCTGTTGGAGGTCGTCGCGGCCACGGCCAAGAAGTCGGTGGAGTCTCTTTCGGAGGACACGTTTTTTTCGTGTCTGCCGTTGTTTCACTCCAACGCCCAGGTGCTGTCGGCCTACCCGGCTCTCGTCGCGGGCGGCCGGATCGCGTTCGTCGAACGGTTTTCCTCCAGCCGGTTCTGGCAGCAGGTGATCGACGCGGAGGCCACGGTCTTCAACTCGATTGGCGCGGTCAGCTACTTCATCTACAACATTCCGGTGTCCGACCTGGATAAGCAGCACAAGGTCCATACGGTGTTCGCGGCGCCGACGCCGAAGGACATCTACTACGAGTTCCAGGACCGGTTCGGTGTGACGTTCATCGAGGGTTACGGCCTGACCGAAACCGGCATGGCGACCTATATGGACCCGACTCGGCCGCCGGTGCCCGGGTCGATCGGCAAGGCGAACCCGGGGTATGAGTGCGTCGTGGTGGAGCCGGGCACCGATCGCCTGCTTCCTCCGGACACGCCGGGCGAGATCGTCGTGGACATGAAGATCCCGAACATTGTGATGCGCGCGTACTACGGGATGCCTGAGAAGACCGCCGAGGACTTCCGTAATCTCAAGCTGCATACCGGTGACCTCGGCCGGATGGACGCAGACGGCTACCTGTACTTCATGGACCGTGTGAAGGACTACATCCGCAGGCGCGGCGAGAACGTCTCCTCGATGGAGGTGGAGCGTCAGGTCACCGATCACCCGCAGATCAAGGAGACCGCGGCGATCGGTGTGAAGGCGGGGGAGGGTGCCTCCTCGGAGGACGAGATCCTCATCGTGTGTATCCCGGAGGGTGACGCCCCGGATCCGGTGGAGCTGACCCATTGGATGGCGGAGCGGATGCCGTACTTCAGGGTGCCCCGCTCCATCCGGTTCGTCGACACGTTGCCGAAGACCCCGACCGAACGGGTTCAGAAAGTCAAGTTGCGTGACGAGGGCATCACCGCCGACACGTTCGACCGTGACGCCGCCGGCATCAAAATCAGCCGGTGACCGACGTGGCCGAGATCCAGCGCTACGGCGCGTACCTGCCAAAGCCCCGCACGCAGGTCAGTGACCTGCACGCGTTCTACGGGCGCCCAGGTCGGCCCCGTTCGCGGACGCTGGCGACCCCGGCGCTCGATGAAGACGCTTTGACGATGGCGTACGAGGCGGCCGATGAGGCCCTTGGTGCCGAACGGGCACCCGGGGCGATCATCAGCGTCTCCCAATCCGCGCCGTTCGGATTGCGAAAGATGTCCTCCACGCTGGCCCGGGCTCTTGGTCTTGCCACCGACACCATCACGATGGATCTCGCCGCTCACCCGGCGGGCCTCATGGACGCGTTTGCGGTGGCCTCGGCCCTGGTCGCTGACCGACCCGTTCTGGTCGTCGCAAGCGACCACGTCGTGACCTACGAAGAGCGGGTCTGCGACATGCTCTCGGCCGGTGGGGCCAGCGCATTTCTCGTCGGCTCATCTGGGGGCTTTTGTCGCCTTGGCGCCTCGGCGCGCTTCTCGCAAGAGATCTACGACGTCTGGAAGCTCGGCACCGAAGGCGAGCCTCGGTACCGCCTTGAGGTGCTATTCGATGCCTACCAGGCTGCTGCCAAGGGCGCGTTCGCCGCGCTGGAGAAGGCGACGGAGCGGCCAGCGTCCGGATACGCGGCGGTTGCCGCCAGCCAACCGCATCCCCAGACCCTTCGGGGCCTCGGGAAACTGGGTGTCAGCGCGGAGCAGAACACGCACACCAGCTTCGTCGGCGAGATCGGCAACATCGGGGCGGCTTCAGTAGGCCTGTCGTTGGCCCTTGCGTTCGATGCCGCGCAGGCGGGGCAGCATGTCCTTGCCTTCGGCTACGGTGCGGGGGAGGGCATCGCCCAGGACATCGAGATCACCTCGGCCCCGCCGACGATCGCCGCAAAGGAGCGTCTTGCCGGTGAGTCGATCACGATCGGCACCTACTACCGTTGGACACGTGGCCGCCAGGCCGAACCGCACTAGGGAGACTCGTATGCGCGTCGGTGTCCTTGGGGTCGGAAAGACCCCGCACAAGATCCAGCACGAGAAGTCGCTGCGAGATCTCATCGTCGAAGCTGGCCGGGCCGCGATCATCGATGCCGGTGTCACGCCGGGCGACATCCAGAGCCTTTATGTCGGAAACGTCGGCTCGGTCGGATTCAACTTCGAGAACTCCACTGGCCTGATGGCCGCTCACCACCTCGGTGTGGTTCCGGCCGGCGCGGTCCGCGTCGAGGCAGCCTGCGGCACCGGGGCATGGGCCCTGCACCTTGGGTGTGTGGCGATCATGTCCGGTCTCTACGACACGGTGATGGTCCTTGGGGCCGAAAAGATGAACGATCTGGCCACGGTTGAGGGCACGTCGATCATCGCCCAGGCCGCCGACTCCAAAGAGGAGTACTTCTCCGGGCTAACGTTCCCGTCCGGGGTCGCGCTGACGGCCCGTAAGTACATGCAGGTCTACGGGCTGACCGAAGAGGACCTCGCCCACACATCGGTCAAGAACCACCACTACGGGGCCCGCAACCCGATGGCCCACCTACGTTTTGAGTGCACCGTCGATGAGGTCATGCGCAGCGCCAAGGTCGCCGACCCCCTGAAGCTGTTCGAGGTGTGCCCGATGACCGACGCCGGGTCGGCCCTCATTCTGTGCCGCGAGGAGATCCTTCGCGACCAGCCTGACAAGCCGCAGATTTTCATCACCGCGACGGCGATGGGCACGGGGACCTGGTACGCGGCGTCCGACACGCTTGACGACGCCCACGCGCTGCTGGCACGCCCCGCCCAGAAGGCCTACGACATGGCGGGTATCACCGCCGACGACGTCGACGTGGCCGAGATCTACAACTCGTTTGCGATTCAGGAGCCCCTGGGGATCGAGGCACTTGGGTTCGCCGAGATGGGCAAGGGCTGGCAGGGGGCATCAGACGGCTCCACCTGGATCGACGGGACGGTTGCGGTGAACCTGTCTGGTGGCCTTCTGTGCAAGGGCCATCCCCTTGGCGCGACCGGATCGACGCAGGCGGTCGACATCGTCGAGCAGCTACGCGGCACCGCCCCGGAGGGCATCCAGCGAGCTGACGCCCAGATCGGGATCTCGGCGTGTCGCGGCGGACCGGGCGCCGTTGGTGCCATCCACGTCTACCAACGTCTGGAGGGATGAGCCGGTGACCGTCTCCGCGATCGAGTTCTCACGGCTGGGCCCTCCTAAGCTGCGTCTGTATGCCATGCGATGCGCCTCATGCAAGACGCTGCAGCCGTGGTGGGAGAAGTTCCACTGCTACGCCTGCGGCACCGGGGATCTCAGCGAAGAGGAGCTCGCCGGCACCGGGGAGCTCACCAACTACACGGTGGTCTACTATCCGCCGCGCGATTTCCTCGGCCAAGAGCCATATGTCGTCGGCCACATCACCATGGATGAGGGTGTTCTCATGCCCGCGCCGGTCGTCGGCGTCGCACCGGATGACATCGCCGTCGGCACCCGCGTCAAGGCGACGCTGCGGCGGATGAAGCTCGGCCACGAGGGCGATATCTACTACTCACAAAAGTTCGTCGTCGACCCGGCCGGTACCGCGTAGGCGGCTACCGGTCGGGGGCGAGCATGTCGGCAACGCCGACGAGGATCTCCTGGCTGGATGTACGCACCACGAGCTGCGCGTAGCGGTCGTACTGGGTGGGCGTGCGCGTGATCACCACCAATGGCACACGCCGGGTCAACGGAACCGATGGCAGTAGCGACATCGGGATCGTGCGAAGTGTGGAGTCGACGACGACGAAGGCGTCGGCCTCGGCGGCAAGCTCCCAGGCGCGTGTGACGGCACCCTGGATGAGGGGCTCACCCCACAGCGTGGTCGAGGGACGCAAGGGGTAGTGGCAGGTGGTGTTCGTGCAGCGGGGTACGCCGTCCTCGCTTGCGGCGATCAGCGCGCCGACCTCCGGCAGGCCATAGACCTCGTTGCAGCGCTCGCAACGGGTCGTCATCACATGCCCGTGGACCTCGACCAGATCCGGGCTGCCGCCCTTGAGATGGAGGCGGTCGACGGCCTGGGTGACAAGCGAGGCGATCACCCCGGCTTTTTGCAGCCGTGCGATCGCATCGTGGCCGGGGCCTGGCGCGCGCGCGGCGATCATCAGGGCGGCGGGGTAGTAGAATTCCCAGAAGGCCGCAGGGTCAGTGAGGAACGCCTCGAGGCTCGCTCGCTGGGCCCATTGGCCCGCGGCGGCGGTGATCTCCTGGTCTTCGATGATCCCCAGGGCAAGCCCGGTGAGCATGACGACCCGGCCGGAGTCGCGGAGGATGGCCGCGAGAGCCTCATGATCGGCTGCGTCGGGGGCCACGGCGGACGATCCTACTCGCTTAACGGGGCGGAGGCTGCGCCCTCGAGACCCGTCAAGGAACGCATTCCGACCGACGCGGTCCAGGCGCCGCCGAGAGCGGAGGCGACTGACAAAACCGCGAGGGCCTGGGTGAGACCGACGAGGTCGGCGAGGATGCCGAGAAGGATCAACGGCACCGAGAAGCCACCGAGATAGCAGGCAACGTAGTACGAAGAGATCAGCTTGCCACGGTCTGCAGGCGGGGCGATCTGGGTGCAGAGATCGATCCCCCCTTTGAAGACCAGGCCGCACGCGGCCCCGGTTGCCGCGACCGATGCGAGCACCAGCGGCACCGAGTTGGTCGGCGATCCCGCCACCACGCCGACCGATGAGACCGCGGCAGCGGCAAGGCCCCATGAGATCGCCGGCCGCGGCGGCAGGCGGGGAAGAAGCATCTGGCTCACGGCCCCCGACACCAGAACGAGAAACCCGGCGGCACCGACGATGGCGTAATTGTG
>JANLSO010000021.1:0-10178 GCA_031362405.1 Thermoleophilia bacterium
CGCACCATCCTGGGCGTTGCGCGAACCGACCTGCATGCCGCGGATGTTCGAGCGCATGCTCTCCGAGACGGCCAGACCAGCGGCGTCGTCGGCGGAGCGGTTGATCCGCAGTCCGGAGCTCAAACGCTCCATCGACTTGCTGAGCTTGCTGTTGGTGTCGGTCACGAGGCGGTGAGAGTTCATTGCCTCGACGTTGTTGTAAACAGAAAGAGCCATGGTTCCTCCGTGAAGCATGGTCGTTTTTCAGGGACGTCCTACCGGGGGCTGCATCCATGCAGCCGGGCCGGCGGGAGTGCGCGTGAACCAGGGTGGTTCTCCGCGCTCAGAAGGTTTATCGGCGGGCGCCGTCATACCCCAATAGGGGGATAGAGGATTCTCTAGGCGAGAGTTCTCGGGGCACACCCGCAGGCGGCGGCACGAATGGGGGACCATCCCGGGCACATCACGCGCCACGAACCCGGACCGGGCCCGTGGCGCGGAACCTCAGGCGCGGGGTTCGGGCTCGCCGATGGCACCGAGGGCTTCGTCGAGAGACGACGGGTTCGCGCCCGCGGCCTCCAGGTTCTGCGCCTGGATCTCCAGAAAGACTTCTTTACGGAAGACGGGGACATCACGCGGTGCCTGGATGCCCAGCCTTACCTTCTCGCCCAGCACCGACAGCACCGACACTTCGATGTTGTCGCCGATCATGATGCTCTGATTCGCCTTGCGAGTGAGCACGAGCATTTCGAGGCCTCCTTGCGCGAGCCCGGATACGACAGCGGCACGGCGGCCGGTGGTTGGCCGCGTGAGCGGTAGTATGTCGAGTCGGTCGAGTACCGGCCATGAACTCCCGGGGAGGTTGAATGCTGTACGGACGTCAGTTGGATGAGGCCCTCGAACATGTCGACGGCTCCCGCTACGCACTCGTTCACGCCGTATCGAAGCGTGCGCGTCAGATCACGCTCTGGCTTACCGCCGACCCTGCGGAGCTCCGCGCCGAGTCTGCCCCGCCGCCGGTCGCCGGCGAGCTGGTGACCCGCGACCCGGTGGCTCTCTCAGAAGCAGAGATCCTCGCCGGTGAGGTGCTGGTGCATTGGGACCCCGAGGGGCTGGGCGACGAGCCCGTGCCCGCCTTCGGCGAGCCGCTCGACGACACCGACACGCTCCTGCTCGAGAGCCTGGCCGACGACGACGACGAGACCGAACTCTCTGGCGACGGCGACGTCACCCTCACCCCCGCGTTGGCTCAGGTGCTCGAAGGAGACGCCGTCGAAGCCGACGACGAGCCGGAGGTCGATGAAGACCCCGCCGAGGCTCCGGTCGCCGAAGCCGACGACACCACCGAGGTCAGTCTCGAGAGCCTGGCCGAGGAAGAGGCTGACGACGACGATGACGGCGACGAGAACCAGTAGCAACCGGCGCAGTCGCTGACACATCGTGATGCGGAGCAATCCGCATCACGATGTGCTCTTAGCGAATGCGTACGACGGTCACGCTGGACGAGGATGTGGTGGTCGCCCTCCAAAGCGTTCAGAGGGAAAAGGGCGTCGGGCTGAGTCAGGCGGTCAACGCCCTGATCCGCTCGGGGCTGAGCGCGCCGACTCGGCACCCCTGGGAACCTCTCACCGCGGATATCGGTCTACTCCTCGAAGTCAGCAACATCGGCGAAGTCCTTGAGCAACTCGATGGATACGAGTAGTTGCTCATCGACGCCAACCTGCTCCTCTATGCCGCAGACACTTCGTCACCGCGGCACGAATTGCCCGGGAGTGGCTGAAGGAACAGCTCAATGGTCCTCGTCCCGTCGGCATTCCGTGGAACTCGATTGGCGCGTTCCTGAGAATTGCGACCCACCCACGGCTGACGGCAGGCTCATTTCGTCCGGCTGACGCGTGGGCCATCGTCGACAACTGGCTCTCGAGCGACGTCGCATGGATCCCCGTACCCACCGATCGCCACACCGGAATTTTGGGAAGGCTGGTTCGCGACCACGACGTATCGGGCAACCTCGTCCCTGACGCCCAGCTCGCAGCGCTCGCAATCGAGCACGGGCTCACGATTTACTCGAACGATTCCGATTTCGCTCGGTTTCCCGAGGTGACCTGGATCGACCCTCTGCGTGGATGAGAGATACGAACATATGTTCGTTACGATGCCGCGTCCGTGGCGAGCTCGGACGACATCGTGGTGTTCTGCCGCTTGCAGCTCAGCGAGGCTGAAGCCGAGCATCTGATCGGCTGGATCGCCTGGCGCACGGGGCGCAATCAGGCCATGGCCGGAGACCGGGAGACGATCGAGCGGCTGCGCCATGTCGTCGTGAACTGGCTCGACGCCGATCAACGGGCGCGTCTTCTACGCTGGATGACCACCCGCATCGATCAGGGGCGCCCACCGGTGCCCTCATGAACATGTCACCACCGGTGCCAGGCACCGGTGGTGACATCGCGAGGGAGGAAGGGCTTCCTACCGACCCAGCGGGTGGCGGGTGTGGTACTGGTCTGACAGAAGAACAACCTGCTTGCCGATGCGCTCATTGACGTTGAACACGACCGGCGCGCGCAGGTTCATGGTGGTCGTGCCGTCACTGGGAACCGTGAGGATCGCCAGCACGCGGGCATCTTCGAACGACCGAAGGTGCAGCTGCTCCGCGTCGGAGTCGGAGATCTCCGGCGAGTAGTCGGGCAAGACGCTCCATGGGTCCGTCATCACGAATGCGTGGAACGGAGCCTCAAGCCCCTGCAGCCAACACACGGAGTCGTTGACCGTGCCGTCACGCCGCATGTGTGGGATCAGGGCGTAGCTCGTGGTGTCGGGAAAGCCCGCCACCGGTTCGGTGAACGCGATGGCGTCGCTTTCGGCAATCTCGATCGGCCCGAGTGCCAACGACGCAATCGCGAGCGTTTGCGACGTGGTGTCGATCGAGAGTCTGGTGGTCATGCCGTCTCCTTCTTAATCGTTCCGACGCCGGGCTAACGAAGCAGCTGCAGAACGTTCTGCGGCGCCTGGTTGGCCTGGGCCAGCATTGCCGTGCCGGACTGCGCGAGGATCTGACGCTTCGTGTACTCGATCATCTCCGACGCCATGTCGGCGTCACGGATGCGCGACTCGGCGGCCTGAGTGTTCTCGCTGGTCAGGTTCAAGCGAGAGATGGTCTGCTCGAGACGGTTCTGGATCGCGCCGACGTCGGATCGGGTCGTGTTGACGGTGCGAATCGCGGCGTCAAGAGAGGCGATTGCGGCCGACGCCGAGGCGGCGGTCGAGATCGCCAGACCGGCGATGCCCAGCTGCGTGGTGCTCATCGTGCCGATGGTGAAGGCGATGGTCTGACCCGAGTCGGCACCGACCTGCAGCGTCACCGCGCTGGCAGCCGTCGAGACCGAGCCCGAGAGGATCTGGATGCCGTTGAACTCGGTGTCGCTCGCCACACGGCCGATCTCTGCGAGCAGCGATTGGACTTCACGGTCGATGTTGCTGCGCTGGCTGTCGGTGTAGGTGCCGTTGGCGGCCTCGACGGCCAGCTCACGCATCCGCTGGAGCATGTCGTTGACGCCCGCCAGGGCGCCATCGGCGACCTGCACCAGGCTGACACCGTCGAGCGCGTTGCGGGAGGCCATGTTGAGGCCGCGGATGTTCGTGCGCATCTCCTCGGAGACGGCCAGACCCGCGGCGTCATCGGCCGCCCGGTTGATACGAAGACCCGATGACAGTTTCTCCATCGTGCGCGACATGGCCAACGAGTTGGCCTGAAGCTGACGATGCGCGTTCTGCGCCTCGGTGTTGTTGAAGATCCGCAGACTCATGGGAAGTCCTTTCTCGCCTGTCGATCCATTGTGGCCGAGTCTCGGCCTATGCCTGGACGTTCATGCGCGACGGGACTTCCGTGTCTACCGTCACCTTGCCGGGTTGGTAATTAATCCGGACCGGCGCCAACTGCGCACTGATCCGTACATCGCCCGGGGTGAATGACATCGTCACTCCTCCCGGATCCACCGTGGTGCGCCGGGGAACCGGCACGGGGGCGAGGGTCAGTTCCGCTTCCTGCGGTTCTGATCTCGTTTGCGCGATGTCTGCGAAGCCCACTCCCTCCTCGATCCTCATCAGCTGGTCGCCCTCCGCGGCGATACGGCCGATCCCCTCTACGACGGTGGCACGTCCCTCCGCCGCATTGTTCTGTGCGAAGTCGACGGGTGAACGCACCCCGACCGCCCTCCTGTATTCGGAGAAGTCCATCGAGACTTGAGGAGCGTGGCGCGCAATCCGCAGCTCAGGCGGCGTGCGCTCCATCTGCAGCTGGGGCGGCGTGCGCTGCATGTCGAGCCGCCCCGGCTGCGAGTGAATCGAAAGAGCCATCGAGATCAGCGCAGGAAGTCGACGAGTGACGGCTGGATGACGCGACCACCAACCGCCATCGATGACCGCAACAGGCTCTCGCGCGACTTGAGATCCGTGATCGCCTGGGCCACATCGACATCTTCGATGTCACTCGATGTCTGCGCCCGCGAGATGTCGTTGAGCGCGTACCGGTCGGCGGTGAGTTCCATCCGGTTGATCTTCGCCCCGACCTCGCCGCGCAGGCTGTTGATGTTTTCGAGGTGGCTCTTGAGCTCGGTCAGCGAAGTGGTGCTGAGCGCCTGAAGGTTCGAGCTCAACAGCGCGTTCGAGACGTTGGTCAGCGTGACGAACAGATCCGGGGTCGCACCGGGGGGGTCGACCAGCCGGTCGCCGGTGGTGTTGATACCGATCACCTGCCCCTGGCCGACCTCGCGATTCAGCTGGCCGGTGTTGTAGGGCAGCACCGGGCCGGGCACCGTCGGGTCGAACGGCGCGGTGGTGGTGGCCGTCCCGCCGAACAGGAAGCGGCCGCCAAGGGTCGCGTTGCCGATCTCGGCAACCTGATCGCGCAGGGCAAGGACCTCCTTCGACAGCAGCGCCCGTGCCTCGGTCGACAGCGTGCCGTTGCCACCTTGAACGGTGAGCTCGTTTGCCCGCTGGATGATCTTGGTCATGTTGTCGAGGCTCGCGTCGGTGGTCTGCAACCACCCGAGACCGTCCTGGATGTTCTCCTTCCAGGCATCGTTGGTCATCTGGTCGGAGCGAATGTTCAGTGCCCGACCCACCGCCACAGGGTCATCCCCCGGGCTGCTCACCCGCTTGCCCGTCGACAACTGGTTCTGCAGTACGGCAACCCGCGCTTGGTTGATGTCCAAGCTCGACAGAAAGTTGCGGATCATCTGCTGTGACCCGATTCGGCCGCTCATCATCTCGCGTCTCCTTTCGCGATAAACACCCAAACAACCGCCATCCGGGCGGCAAAGAAGTCAGTCATCAGCGACCGACCAGACCCATCCGGTTCACGATCGTCTCGAGCATGTCGTCAAGCGTCGTGATCATCCGCGCGGCGGCGCTGTACGACTTCTGGAAGCGCACCATGTCGCTGACCTCTTCGTCGAGGTTGACGCCGCTCACCGCATCGCGACGAGAAATCGCAGAGTCGAGGACACCCTTTTGCACCTGCGCCAGGCGATCGGCCTGGTCAGTGTCGATACCCAGGCGCGAGATAACGCCCTGGTAGAAGCCGTTGATCGTGGTGGTGCTCGCGCCGATCGTCAGAACGACGTCCTGAAGCTGGGCCAGACTGACTGCATTGTCGTCCCCGCCGGGCAAGTTGGCGGCCGTATCGGACGCCGCGATCTTGTTGATCGACGCGATGATCGCCGGGTCGACCGCCATGTTCGCGGCACTGGTTCCGGTGAGGAAGTTGTTGCCGGTCGTGCCGTCGAGGCCGAACCCGGCGGCGTGGCGTGTGTTGACCTCGGTGATGATGGTCGCCGCCAGCGTGTCGAGCTGGTCGATGTAGCCGCCCACACCACCGATGACCGTGTCGCGGATGTCGATCTGTCCGCGCAGCGAACCATCGGTGACGGTCGCGACGGGGCCGCCGACGGTGACAACACCTGCACCGCTGACGGCGAGGGCGTTGACCGTGTCGGTCGTGCCATCGACCAGCAACTGGCCGCCGAGGGTCACCGACACCTTGCCGTTGGCCGCCGGTGTGGTGACGGCGATGTTCGCGCTCTTGGAGATCGAGTCGATCAGCAGGTCGCGCTGGTCCAGAAGATCGTTCGGCGTCTGTCCGACGGCGGTGACCTTGGCGATCGCCTGGTTGAGCGTGTTGAGCTGGTTCGCCGCGGCGTTGACCTGCACGACGGTTTCGCCGATCCGAAGGTTCGCCTCGGTCTGCGAGCTGACCAGCTGGGCACGCATGTCCTGGAAACCCTCGCTCAGACTGACACCGGCGGCGCGGACCGCCTCACGTGCGCCCGGGGAAGCAGCATCACGTGACAGCGCCTGCCAACCGCCCCAGAACTTTCCGAGCAGGCTGTTGATGCCGGTCGCGCCGGGCTCGTCGATGACCTGGTTCAGCCGGTCGAGCGCGCCGCTGCGTGCCTCGAACTGACCGAAGGCGGCGTTCTGGGCCCGGAACTGCAGGTCGGTGAACTGGTCGCGTAGCCGCGAGTGCTCCGCGGTGACGACACCGGTGCCCTGCTGCCCCGGTCCGACCGGGTTGTTGTAGGCGGGCAGCGCATACGCCGGTGCGGCCGCCATGTCGACACGCTGACGTGTGAAGCCCTCGGTGTTGGCGTTCGCGATGTTGTGGTTGACGGTATTCAACGCGCGCTGCTGGGCAACAAGGCCCGAAAGCGCAGTGCTGAGTCCGAAGAAGGTTGATGCCATGCGGGTCCTCCTCAGGCGGCCGTGTTCAGGAGCATCGGAAAGGACACCGGCGCGGTCGCCGGACCTCCGCGCTCGGAGTACGCGCGGGTTGCCGAACGCCATTCGGCGCCGGCGAGGCTGCGAATCGACAGATCCACGATCTCGAGCTCATTGCGCACGAGCTGCCCGTTGATCGCGTTCGCCAGCTCGAGGTCGCGCACGAGCTCTTCGAGCCGCTCGACCCGAGGAGCCAGCGTGAACCGTTCGTCAGGCTCGAGGCCTTCGCGCAGCACCGACCAGCGCGCGGCGACCACGCCCAGCTCGTCGGCGAGCTCGGCGGCAACCTTGTTGCGCCGACCCTCGACTCCACCGAGCCGCAGCACCGCGGTTTCGATCTCCGCGGAGATCTCCGCGACGCGAAGTTCGTTCTCGGAGACGATCGCCTCGCGCTGCTGAGTCACAAGGCTCAGCAGGGTTTCCTGCAAAGAGATGGCCTCGTCGAGGCAGACCTCGAGCTCAAGGGCGCGTTCACGCATCGCTTCTCCGTCCGTACATGCCACCGTTATCGGTGCGGGGATTGGTGGGAGGGGCCTTCTTGGGCGCCGGCGGCGTACGGGTGCCCGCCGATTCAGCGAACGCCTTTCGCAGCTCGTCGGTACGGAGCTTGTCGTCGCGGATCTTCGCGAGGTCGGTGTCGCCGGTCGCGTCGCTCTTCAGGACGAGCCGCCCTTCGCGCACCCAGCCGGTGATCATCCCGACCGGGATGTCGAGGGCTTCCGCGGCGGCCCTGATCGATGTGCCGTGATTGGCGCGAAACCAATCCCGTGCCTTCCAGAATGCTTCGTCGCGAGCCCTCAGACAGTCGCCGCAGACTTCCCGGGCGAGAAAGCCGAAGAGCTCGCCGCAGTCGCTGCAGCGCATCACGTCGCTCATGACTCACCGCCGAGCTGGCGGGCGAGCACCGCCGCCAAGCCGATGCCGCCCTGGGCGGCGAGCTGGTCCCCGAACTTCTCGATCATCAGGCCGCCGTACACCGGCTGGGCGGTGGCGATCTCGGTGCCCTTGAACATCTCGTTCGCGAGCATCGACATGAAGATCCCCTCCATGCCCTTGGCGGCCTTGTCGATCTCGCTGCCACGCGAGGTCGACGCCGGGGCTGCCGTCGCCGGCGTGGTCGCCGGGGCGGGTGCCGATGAGAGAGCCAAGATCATCGACGCAGACCGTTCGCGATGCCCCACATCTGGTCGCTGGCCTGCACGACCCGGCTGGAGGCCTCGAACGCCCTTTGGGTGGTGATCATCGTGATCATCTCGGTGGCGATCTGCACGTTGCTCGCCTCGAGCACGCCCTGGGTGATGGGTCCACGATCGCCCGAAGCGGGGTTGCCCACCTGGGCGGCGCCCGAGTTCGCGGTCGGGATGAACAGGTTTCCGCCGACTGCCGAGAGGCCCGCCGGGTTGGCAAACGTCGCCGTCTTGATCTGGCCGAGCTTCGTGATCTCGCCGTTGACAGTCGCGCTGACCGTGCCATCGCCGCCAATCGTCAGGCTCGTGGAGTTCGCGGGAACCGTGACGCGCGGCTGGAAGAGCTCACCGCTGGGAAGCCCGAGGCGGCCGTTGGCGTCGACCTGCAAGTTGCCGGCGCGGGTGTAGCCGAGGCTGCCGTCGGGGCGGGTCACCGTGAAGTAGCCCTCGCCGCCGATGGCGATGTCGAGCGCCCGGTCGGTGTTCTGCATGACGCCCTGGCCGGTTTCCTTACCGACCCGGCCGGGTGCGGCGCCAAGACCGATCTCACCGGTGCGCTGCGCAGGCAGCTTGAACGGCTGGTAGGCCAGGTCGACCTGATCCATGCGGTCGCGCTTGTAGCCGACCGTGTTGGCGTTCGCGAGGTTGTTCGCGATGACGTCAAGGCTGGTCTGCTGGCTGATCATGCCGCTTGCCGCGGCGTACAGGGAATCCATCATGTGCCGGTCACTCCTTCTGTTCATCCATGAAGGAGCGCGCCCGGGCGCAGGTGTGATGTCGCACACGTCTCGGGAACCGTCGGTCTCTCGGGTTCCCGGAGCTTCCGCCATTTCGAGACGGTCCAGCCCCACTTCGTGCGTGTCAGCTCACCGTCTGCCTAGACCACGCCCACCTTCGTCAGTGCCTGGGCCAGGGTGTCGTCGTGCGACATGACCGCCTTCTGATTCGCCTCGAAGCTGCGCATCACACGGATGAGCTCGACCATCTCCGAGACCACGTTCACGGTGCTGCCCTCGAGGAAGCTCTGGCGGACCACCGCGGGTGCTGCACCGGTCGGGGTGCCGGTCACCAGGCTGCTGCCTTCCTTGGCAAGCGTGGTCGGGTCGAGCGCCGTGATGCGAAGGCGTCCGACGACCGCTCCGTCCTGATTCACCGTTCCATCCTGTGCCACTCCGATCGTGCCGGTTCCCTTGGTGCGAATCGGCCCGTTCTCCCCGATGACCGACCAGCCTTCCTTGGTCACCAGCGTTCCGGTCTGATCGAGCGTGAAGCTGCCGTCGCGCGTGTAGCGCGTGCCGCCCGGTGCGTTTACCTCGAACCACCCCTTGCCGACCAACGCGAGGTCGAGCGGGTTGCCGGTGTTACGCAGCGGCCCTTGCGTGTCGATGACATCGAGTCGGCCGATCTCGACACCCATGTTCGTGGTGCCGATCTTCGGCTGGCCCGGCATTCCACGGTTCTCGAGCAGGAATGTCTCGAAGGGCGCGCTGTTTGCCTGTGTGCGTTTGAAGCCGTTGGTCGTCGCGTTGGCCAGATTGTTGGCCACGATGTCCTGCCGGACGCTCTCGGCGAGCATCCCGCTGCCGGCGATGTAGATACCTCGAAGCACTTATCCATCCATCCTTGATGGGGGAGTCCGTTCGAGGCCCCTATCGGCACACCTCGCCAACTACTTGACGACCCGGTCTCGCGCCCGTGCCTTCAGCGGGGGCGATATCCGGTCGACATATCCCCTGTGACTACCGTCTCTGGACCCGCGCTTTCTGCTGCCGCGAGCCGCCCCGCCGGGGTTGCTGGCGAGGAGGCGGTCGCCCCTCGCCCGGTCATCGTCGTGACCGAGGGGCAGGTTTTGGCCGCGCGGGTGATCGCGACCGAAGGTGGCCGGATCGAGCTTGCGGTCGCGGGCGGGCGCGTGCTTGCACAGACCGAGCTGGCCCTGACCGTCGGCCAAACCGTGCAGCTGGAGGTCACCGAGGCGGCCGGTACGCACGTGACGCTCCGCGTGGTTCCCACCGCTGCGGCAACCGAGCCCGAGATGTTCGCGGCCGGACCGGGTATGAAGCTGCCCCCGGGAGTCGCTCAGGTTCTCGCGGCTTCACTGGAGGGCGCGGAGATCACCGTCGCGGCGCAGCGTCCCACTGCCCCGGCAGCCGTGGCGGCCGACCCCCCCGAGACCGTGCTCGCCCGCGCGGCGATCGCCGCGGGAGTCCAGACGCCCGCCCAGGCCGTGGCGTTCAC
>JANLSO010000101.1:0-2927 GCA_031362405.1 Thermoleophilia bacterium
GCGGCTCGGGGGTCAACACGGTCGATGTCGACCTCATCGACATTCAAACCATCCCCGGCACCAATCTCGGCGGTACGACCCGCTGCCTCGTGCCACGCAACGCTCCCTCTCCGCTGCTACGCGACATCATCTTCGGCGGGGCCGTCGACGAGGGCCCCAACGTGCGGATGACCCTCCCCGCGCCCGCGCTGCGACGGGCCGGGGTCAGGGCGCGCCTCGCGTGCCCCGCGGTGCTGCGCAGGCCCTGTGCCGGGCCGCTTGCGGTCTTCACGGCCCGCGGCACCCGCGCTCTGGGGAGCATCGATTACTCGGTGCGGCCGGGCCGGGTTGCGATCGTCGTCGTGCCGCTCGACAGCGACGCCCGCGAGACTGCGCTCGCAGCGGCGACCCTGCGGATCGTCTCGGTGGAGAAGGGGCGCTCGCCGCTCGGCCCGAAGACAACCGTCCGGTTCGTCGCTCCTCGGGGGTCGTGATCATGGCTCGTCCCAGCCCATCGATTGCGATCGCGCTCGCCGCACTCGTCGTTGCCGCCGGCGGCTCCGCCACGGCAGCCACGCGGGTGCTCATCACCGGCGGCGACATTCGCAACGCTACGCTCACGGGGGTCGACGTCCGCAACGCGTCACTCACCGGCGCGGATATCCGTGACGGCTCGATCGCCCTGAGAGACCTCGCGCCATCTGCTCGCAGGACGATCGGAGCGCAGGGCGTGCCGGGGCCCCAGGGTCCACAGGGCCCGGCCGGAGCCCCTGGTAACTCCGGTGCTACGGCCGCGGTGCCCGTGCCGACCCCGCTGGCGAGTCTCGATGGCGGGGCCCAGCTGATTCCCAGTGGACGCACGACGGCGGTCAACTGGAACGAGGCGGCCGACCCGAACGACGCCGTCGATCCGGATGCAATGCACAGCGACGACGTCAACCCCGATCGCCTCACTCCGCCGATCCCGGGCTTCTACGCCGTCCATGTGGCGGTGTCATGGCCGGCGAACGCGGTCGGCGACCGCGAGCTACGTATCCGGCGCACCTCCGCGGGGGGCGGCATACGTGAGGTCCCGCTGGCGCGACAGGCGGCCGATGGCTCCAGCCTCGTGCAGAACGGGAGCCATCTCGTGCGCATCGACGCCGGCGCGTCGATCTCGGTGCTCGTCCGTCAGGGCAGCGGCGCCGAGCTCACGCTCAACCCGGTCCGCGTCAGCGTCACGCTCACCGCGCCGCTTCGCTGATACATGTACTCCTAGTTGTTGTATTAATACGACAACTAGGAGTAGGTTCACCGTCATGGGACGGCGCCCACGTGATCCCGCGGAACCGGAGACGTACAACCGCCTCACCGTGCTGCGTGCCGAGCGAGAGCTGTCCCGGCAGGATCTCGCCCTCGCCGTCGGTGTTCACCAACAGACGGTGGGCTACCTCGAACGCGGCGAGTACGCGCCGAGCCTCGTGCTGGCCCTGCGGATCGCCCGGTTCTTCGAGCTTCCGGTCGAAGCGGTGTTCTCCTTAGAGCCGCTACCGCCGTTGAGCGTCACCGTCTACCGACAGGAGCAGACGTGAAGAATTCCCGCGCGATCCTCGGCGCGACCACCGCCACCGACGGTATGCGCAAGAAGGTCGCCCGCCTCGAGCGCAGCCGCCTGGCGGACTGGTTCGACGCGCAAGGTCGGCGCCGGGCGCTGGTGGGCGCATGGGCGGCCCTGCTCTTTGCGCTGCCTGTTTCCGCCTTCGTCGGCTTTCACTTCGCGGCCGCCATGACCGGGCTCTCCGCGTTCCTCGGGGCGGGACTGCTGCGCCACGTCGTTCGCATGGCCGCTGACCTCCCCGACGCCTACCTCGACGAGCGCCAGGTCGCCACACGTGACCGTGCCTACCTCTACGCGTACCGTACCGTCGCGTCTACGGGCCCGATCGCACTTTTCGCGATCTACCTTTCGATGGACCTTCTCGACTACGTTCCCTCCTCGACGCACCTTTGGGCGGTGGGCTGGAGCACTTTGATCATGTCTGTGGGCGCACCGAGCGCGGCCCTCGCGTGGATCGAACCGGACGGCCGATCAGGGTCGGAGCCTGACCGGGTCGGTCACCGGTCGTAGACCCGGCGCCGGCGTCCCTGGGTGACGACGGCCACGAGCAGCACGTCTTCGTCGATGGCGTCGATGATTCGATAGTCGCCCAACCTGATTCGAAGGCGGCCCTTCAGCGCACGGGCCGCACGCGGACGAGGATCCCCCGCGAGCAACGCGATCGCCCCCTGCAAGCGGCAACGCACCGGCGGTTCGACCCTGCGCAGAGCGCGCGCGGCCGCCGGCCGCAACTCAATGCGGCACTCGATCACACCCAGCCGAGGTCGGCCCTTACTTGCTCCCACGGGATGTTGGGCCTCTTCGTCCATGGCCGCATCGAACGCGGCGGCGTCCTGGTCGATACGAGCTGTCCCTCGGGGCCCCATCGCCGGCGAAAGCTTCGGCCCGCGCGGCCACCCAGGCAGACTTACGAAGCCACTCCTTTGGACGTCTACGGACGCGGTATGGCCTAAACGATCGGCCGCTTCGGCGCGGCCCGCACGCTTCTCTGCTCCCGCGCACCGGCGGATAGGAGCAGGACGTGACGTTCGCGCAGTTCGACGAGCTTTTTGCCGCCGCGACCGACGGGTACGCCCCGTTTGCCTGGCAGCGGCGCTTCGCGGCCGGTGGTCTTCCGCAGGTGGTGCGCATCCCGACGGGGGCCGGCAAGACAGAGGGTGCTTCACTGGGGTGGCTCTGGCGCCGCCGTTTCGCCGACCAAGCGATTCGGATGGCGACCCCCCGACGTCTCGTCTACTGCCTTCCGATGCGGACGCTGGTCGAGCAGACCGTTCGGCGCATCCGCCTCCAGCACGAGCGGTTGGGCCTCGATATCGCCGTTCACCAGCTAATGGGCGGCACCGTCGAACGC
>JANLSO010000121.1:0-8048 GCA_031362405.1 Thermoleophilia bacterium
AGTCGATCGTCAACTCGATCAGCCTCAAGGAGGGCGAAAAGGCCTTCCTCGACGCCGCCCGAGGTGCGCGCCTGCATGGGGCCGCGATGGTCGTGATGGCCTTCGATGAAGACGGCCAGGCCGACTCGATCGAGCGCAAGGTGTCGATCTGCCAGCGCGCCTACCGTCTGCTGCTCGACAACGGCGTGCGGCCCGAGGACATCATCTTCGACCCGAACGTCTTCGCCGTCGCGACAGGGTTGGAGGAGCACGCCAACTACGCCATCGACTTCATCGAGGCGACACGCCAGATCAAGGCCAGCTGCCCAGGGGTGAAGATCAGCGGCGGCGTCAGCAACCTGTCGTTCTCTTTTCGCGGCAACGAGGTCGTGCGCGAGGCGATGCATACCGCGTTCCTCTATCACGCGGTCGCCGCGGGCATGGACATGGGCATCGTCAACGCCGGCCAGCTCGGGGTGTACGAACAGATTCCCGCCGATCTGCGCGATCTGGTCGAAGACGTTCTGTTCAACCGCCGTGACGACGCGACCGATCGCCTGCTCGACTTCGCCAAGACGGTCACCGGCAGCGGCAAGAAGCGCGAGACCGACCTCACTTGGCGCGAGGGAACCGTCGAGGAGCGCCTGTCGCACGCCCTGGTGAACGGCTTCGTCGACTTCATCGAGGCCGACGCTGAAGAAGCCCGACTGAAGTACGCGCGGCCCCTGGAGGTCATCGAGGGCCCGCTCATGGCGGGGATGAGCGTGGTCGGCGACCTGTTCGGCGCCGGGAAGATGTTCCTCCCCCAGGTCGTCAAAAGCGCCCGGGTGATGAAGCGTGCCGTCGCGCATCTCGAGCCGTACATCGCCGCCGAGCGCGCCGAGGGTGGCGGCTCCGCGCAGGGCCGCATCGTCATGGCCACGGTCAAGGGCGACGTCCACGACATCGGCAAGAACATCGTCGGCGTGGTGCTGGGCTGCAACAACTACGAGGTCATCGATCTCGGCGTGATGGTTCAGATGCAGACGATTCTCGACGCCGCAATCGAGCACGACGCCGACATGATCGGCCTGTCCGGCCTGATCACGCCGTCGCTCGACGAGATGGTCAACGTCGCGTCCGAGATGGAACGGCGTGGCATGACACTGCCGCTGCTGATCGGCGGGGCCACCACCTCGCGCCAGCACACCGCGGTGCGAATCGCTCCGCGCTACTCGGGCTTCGTGACGCACGTCCTCGACGCCTCGCGCGCCGTCGGCGTCGTCGCGAGCCTTCTCGACGAGAACCAGCGCGACGCCGTCGCCGTCGAGACGCGTGCCGACCAGGAACGCCTGCGCGAGGTTCACGCGAATCGCGCGGAGCGCCCGATGCTCGGGATCGAAGCCGCCCGCGCTCGGCGCCCGGTCATCGATTGGGCCGCCGCGCCGCCACCGCGACCGAGCTTCACCGGGCGCCGCGTCGTCGACGTCGCGATCAGCGAGCTGATTCCGTACATCGACTGGACCTTCTTCTTCCACGCCTGGGAACTACGCGGCAGGTTCCCGGCCGTGCTCGACCACCCGCAGTACGGAAGCGCGGCGCGCGATCTGTACGCCAACGCGACGGCACTGCTCGACCGGCTCTCCACCGAGGGTCGCCTGCGGGCTCGCGGGGTCTACGGCTTTTGGCCCGCCGCCGCCGACGGTGACGACATCGTCGTCTTCGGTAACGACGACCGCACCGACGAGGTCTGGCGTGTGCCGATGCTGCGACAACAACGCGACAAACCCGATCAGAAGCCCCAGTACTGCCTCGCCGACTTCGTTGCCCCGATTGAGACGGGTGTGCCCGATTGGCTGGGGGCTTTCGCCGTCACCGCGGGCCTTGGCGCCGATGAGATCGCGGCCGAGTTCGAGGCTGAGCACGACGACTACTCGTCGATCATGGTCAAGGCGATCGCCGACCGGCTGGCCGAGGCCTTTGCCGAGATGCTCCACGAGCGTGCCCGTGACGATGGGGGCTACGGCGGCGGACAGAAACTGACCAACGAACAACGCATCGCCGAGGACTACCGCGGCATCCGCCCGGCCTTCGGCTATCCGGCGTGCCCCGATCACACCCCAAAGCGCGAGCTGTTCGACGTGCTTGCGGCGAAGGAGATCGAGATGTCCCTCACGGAAAGCCTGGCGATGCTGCCGGCCGCCTCGGTCAGCGGCATCTATCTTTCGCACCCCGAGGCCCGCTATTTCGCGGTGGGTCCCGTCGCCCACGACCAGGTCGCCGACTACGCCGCGCGCAATGGTGTGAGCACGGAGGAGGCCGAGCGACGCCTTTCGCCGAACCTCGGCTACGAACCCGCGGCAACGGCCGCGATCGTATGAGGGCTGTGTTGTGTCGCCTCGGCGCGATCGGCGCCGTGGCAGCGTTCGCGCTCATCACACCGGCCGGCGCGGGCGCGGTGGTCGCCGGAACGCCGGTCGCCGCCGGGGCCTACCCCTTCACGGTCGCGATCGTCGTCCCGCTCGGGGGACAAACCCAGGCGTGCGGGGCCACGCTCGTGGCCCCGCGTCGTGTCGTCACCGCGGCCCACTGCATCGACGCGGCCCGTGCGACGGGGCGGCTCGACGTGATCGTCGGCCGCGAGCGCCTGTCCGACGACGTGGGCCAGCGGGTGCGCACAACCGGGGTCGTCGTGCCGAAGGCGCGTGTTCAGGGCCGCCCGTCTCCCGATGTCGCGGTGTTGAAATTGGCGCGGCCGGTGACGGGCATTGCGTTTCCGCGGTTGGCGACGACCTCCGAGCTGACCGCCCTGCGCGAGAGCGGAGCCACGACGACGGTGATCGGCTGGGGCGGCTTCGCCACGACCCGGCCCGATGGTCGTTTTCTTCCCGAAAGCGTCATCGGTGGCGACCGGCTGCGCGAGGGCGCGATCAGCCTGGTGCCCGACCTTGAGTGCGAATCGCTCGTCGGGAGCACCTACGCGCCGGCCCGCGCGATCTGCGGTAGTCGCCCCGGAGTGCGCGGCGGACGCGCCTGCTACGGCGACAGCGGCGGGCCGCTCGTTACGCGCGCGCCCGACGGCGCAACACTCCTCGTGGGCGTGGTCTCGCGAGGAATCGCCGCGGCCTGCGGCCAGGACGGCCTTCCCGATCTCTACTCACGCGTCGATGTCGTTCGCGGTCTGATCACCGCGGCGCGGCCCGCCTGGCGACCGATACCCGCAAAACTCGAACCCGGACCCACCACCCAAGGAGCAAACCCGTGAAGACGCATCTGCGTCGCGCGAGCCTGACCACCCTGGGGGCCGGCCTGGCGCTCGGTGCGCTGACCCTGCTCGGCGCCTCGCCCGCCTCGGCGGTCGTCGGTGGCCGCCCCGTCGCAGCGGATGCGTATCCGTGGATGGTGTCGCTCGTGCGCCCGGGTAAGCCGACCTCATCGTTCTGCGGCGGCACACTGGTGTCGCCCACACGGGTGGTCACGGCTGCTCACTGCCCCGATGACGAATCGGCCTCGAGTCTGAAGGTGCTCGTCGGCCGGCAGCGGCTGTCCGACACGGGCGGTCAGGTGATCGGCGTCACCAGCGTCGTCGTACCTCGCCGCAAGAACGGCTCGCTGTGGCGGCCCGACGTTGCGGTGCTGAAGCTGGCCAAACCGGTTACGGGCATCCCCTTCCCGCGGGTCGCAACAACCGCCGAATTGTCGGCGCTTCGCGAGGCCAACGCCCCGGTCAGGGTCATCGGTTGGGGTGTGTTCGCGACGTCGAACCCGAACGGTCGCTTCAGCCGAGAAACGGGGATCTCCGGTGACCGCCTGCGCGAAGGCGATCTGACCCTCGTGCCCGACATCGAGTGTGAGGGCCTGCTCGGAACCCTCTACGAACCCCGCTATGAGGTCTGTGGCGGAGCAGCCGGAACGCGGGTCGACGTGGCGTGCTGGGGTGACAGCGGGGGGCCGCTGGTGGCGACGCTACCCGACGGCGTGATCGGTCTCGTGGGAGTCGTCTCCGGTGGCACGACCTGCGGCCAAGCCGGGCTTCCTGGCTGGTACGGCCGCGTCGACGCGGTACGCAAAATGATCCTCGGCCCGGGTACGCGCTGGAAGCCGTTCTGAGCTGACGATCGGCCCTCGGACCTCTTCGGCTGCGACGCCGTTTAGTCGCGGCCGAACTGTTCCTTGGCAAGGACCAAGCGCGCACTGACCGCTGCCTCGGCCAGCGCCGCGAGCTTCGCCTCAACGATCGCGATCGGTAGCGCCTCGAGGCCCGGGCTCGCGACAACCCAGAGCGCCGCGGCGGACCCCTCCCAGGCGGCCTCGACGACCTGCCGGGCGATCACCGACGGATCCTCCACGGTTGCGCAGCCTCCGGCGACCGCGATAACGACTCGCTCGCCCGGTCGGAGCCAGTAGGCATCCGGCCCGGGGTCGGTGGCGCACTCCACCAGACGGCAACCGGTCGCGATCAGTGCGGCCCCCGCGTCAGCGTCCGGGGCGATCCCTTTGACGGGCCGAAACGGCACCGCAGTTCGGGCCGCCGCCCAGGTTTCGGGCGTATCAGCCAACGCGCCACTGGCGACCACGTCCATACCGAGCCGCACGAGGCGATCGGCCCAGTTGGGTGGGCCGGGAAGACTTCCCAGGGCGATCGTCGCGAGCACGGGTACCTGGATCCCGTGCCGTTCCAGTTCGGTCCGACGCATCCCGGCATTCTGTACGAGTGAGCAGACAGGAGAACGAGACCGGATGGATCCGCCGGGTTGGCCCGTGGCTGGGTATCGGAACCAGCCCGGCGGCGCTGATGATGGGTGGAGGTGTTGCCGACGGCCTCGAGGGCGCTCGCCTGATCGTCGCCCTGGTGCTGGGCGGCGTCGCGCTCTGCGCGCTCGCTGTCGCACAGGGAATGCTCGGTCAGCACCGCCGCCGACCCGTGCGCGAGCTCACGTGGGGGCCCCTTGGCACTGAGGGCAGCCGCCGAATCGCCTCGGTGGTGATCCTGGCGATGATGTTCGGCTGGTTCGCGGTCAACGTCGGCGTCGCGGGTGCCGCGACGGGGCAGCTGCTCGGCGTGCCCGAACGCATCGGGATGGTCGTCTTCGCAGCCGGCATGCTGGCGATCACCTGGCGCGGAATCGGCGCCCTGTCGTGGGCGGCGCTCGCGACCGCGGCGGCCACGGTGGTGCTCGCCGCGTGGGGGCTTCATCTGGCGGCGGCCCGTCATGGCCTGGCGATCACATCCTCGCGCACGGCGACCGAGCCCGGCTCGATTCTCACCGGTGCCAGCCTGGTGGTCGGCTTCGGCGCGGCGTTTGCCCTGCGCACACCGGACTTCACCTATGAGCTGCAACGCCGAAGCCAGGTGCTGTTGTGTGGCCTGGTCGGGCTGCTTGCCCCGATCGTCGCCTTTGGGATCGCCGGGGCAGCGTTGCTCGCCGCCACGGGCACCTGGAATCTCGCCGATGTGCTGACCACCCTGGGCAGCCCGACCCCGGCCTACCTCTTTTTGGCGATCGGATTCGCCGGGTCGGTGATGACAAATCTCTACTCCGGGGCCCTGTCGCTGTGCGACGCCGTGCCGAGCATTCCTCATCACGCCGGGCTCGTCGTCGTCGCGGTCGGAGGGACGGCCGCGGCGGCCTCGGGGTTCGCAGATCACATGATCGGGTACTTGGTCGTTATGGCGATTGCCGCCCCTACGCTGGGGATTCTCTGCCTGATCGCATGGCGGGCGGAACCCGATCCTGGACGGCGATGGAGGCCCGGTGGCATCGCCGCCTGGGCGTTCGCCGCCAGCGTCGGCGTGGTGCTGCACACCGCCGGTTCGGGCGGAGCGGCCGCCGCATCAGTGACGATTGCTGCACTTTTGGGGTTTGTCGCCGTGGGCCGCGTGGGGCAGACTTCCCAGCCCAGCTCTTTGACACGGAGGACGCATGGCGATCGACACGGGTGAGCGCACCTCGACCGTTGGACTCGACACTCACGGCTTGGCGCCCACGGGACACGTTTGGTGGAACCTAACTCCCGAAGTGCTCTACGAGCACGCACTGGCGAGCGGCGATGGGCGTCTCGCGGTAGGTGGAGCACTTGTCGTATCGACAGGCCGTCACACCGGCCGCGCGCCGAAGGACAAGTTCGTCGTTCGCGAGCCCGGCAGTGAGGCACGCGTCTGGTGGGAGAACAACCAGGCGATCTCTCCTGAGCACAACGCCCTCATCGCGAGCGGCCTGCGCGCGCACCTCAGTGCCCGGCCGACGCTCTACGTCGTCGACGCCCGTGTCGGCGCGTCCGAGCACGGCATCTCGCTGCGCGTCGTGACCGAGAGCGCGTGGCACGCGCTGTTCGCGCGCAACATGTTCATCGTTCCCGAGGGCGAGTACGTCGGGCGCACGCCCGACGCCCTGATCCTCCACGCGCCGAGCTTCGAGGCCGACCCGGCCACCCACGGCACCCGAGCGACGAACTTCGTCACGCTCAACCTCACGACGGCCGAGGTCCTGATCGGCGGCACCGAGTACGCCGGTGAGATCAAGAAGTCGGGCTTCACCCTGATGAACGACCGCCTGCCGAACGCCGGAGTGCTGTCGATGCATTGCTCGGCCAACGTCGCCGAGGATGGCCACGTGGCCGTTTTCTTCGGCCTGTCGGGAACCGGCAAGACGACCCTGTCGACCGACTCGACGCGCCCGCTGATCGGCGACGACGAGCACGGCTGGGCCGACGACGGCGTCTTCAACCTCGAAGGCGGCTGCTACGCCAAGGTCATCGGCCTGTCGGCCACCGCCGAGCCCGAGATCTACGGCACGACCCACATGTTCGGCACGGTGCTCGAGAACGTCGTCATGGACCCCGACACGCGGATCCTCGATCTCGATGACGGTTCGCTGACCGAGAACACCCGGGCGGGCTACCCGCTGACCTCGATTCCGAATGCGATCGAGAGCAAGCGCGCCGGCCACCCGTCGGTCGTGATCATGCTGACCTGTGACGCCTTCGGCGTGCTGCCTCCTCTCGCCAAGCTCACCCCGGAAGAGGCGATGAAGCAGTTCCTCGCCGGCTACACGGCGAAGGTCGCGGGCACCGAGGTCGGCGTGTCTGAGCCGACCGCGACGTTCAGTGCCTGCTTCGGGGCACCGTTCCTGCCGCAGCCCCCGCGCATCTACGCGGAGCTGCTGCGCGGGCGCCTTAAGACGCACAACGTCGATACCTGGCTCGTGAACACCGGCTGGACCGGCGGCCCGTTCGGCACCGGTACCCGTATGCCGATCGCTGCGACGCGCGCGATCGTGCGGGCGGCCCTCTCAGGAGCCCTCGACGGCGCCGAGATGCGGACCGACCCGAACTTCGGCTTCGCGGTTCCGGTCGCCGTGCCGGGCGTCGATGCGGCCCTGCTCGACCCGCGCGGGACCTGGGCCGACGGTGCCGCATACGACGCGAAGGCCGCCGACCTGGCGGCCAAGATCACCGAGAAGTCCGCGGCAGCCGGAGCCCAGTAATCGCCTGATTCGCGCTGGTGCGACGGGCCTTTACGGCCCGTCGTGCCAGCGGGGATTGCGCTTTTCGCGCAGGGCCGAAAGGCCCTCCCGAAGTCGGGAGATGAGAAGGCGCGCGCCAGTGACCGGCGATCGCGACGGTCTCGTCCGTCCAGAGATCCGCGGCAGGCACGACCTCCTCGACAAGGCCGATCTCGAAGGCCCGTTGGCCGCCGACGGGACGGCCGGTGAGAGCCAGCTGATGGGCGCGGCTCGCGCCCGTGGCGCGGACGAAACACGCGAGCCCGGCCGGCGAGTAGACGACGCCCAGCCGAATGGCCGGCATTCCGAGCTTCGCGTCGACCGACGCAAGTCGCCAATCGCAGGCGATGGCCAGCTCGAGCGCACCGCCGAAGGTGGCGCCGTTGATGATCGCGACGACCGGCACCGGGCATTGCTCGATCGCTGTCGCCGCACGCGCCAAGTAGTACTCCCCATCGCGAACGCGCGTGGCGAGGGCATCGCCGGTGAGATCACCGAGGTCCAGCCCGGCCGAGAAGTGGTGCTCACCGTCGCCTGCGAGCAACACACATCGCGCCCCGATGACCGACTCCGATTGGAGTTCCG
>JANLSO010000136.1:0-3952 GCA_031362405.1 Thermoleophilia bacterium
AGGAACGTCGCCTCCGACTGAGGCTTCTTTGTGTGGAAGATGAGCGGGCGGAACCGTTCGGGAAGGACCTCCGCGCGGCGGGCGTGAGCGAGGAGAATCGCCTCCCACGTGCCGAGGAAGCAGACCGGCGCGGGCGCGTCAGCCTCCGGTAACCGCCCGCCGGGCAGATCGAGAAGCGTTGTCCCGTCCTCGAACTCCATCTCCACCAGGGGCATGGCCGCGATGGCATGGCGCAGCGTCGTGATCGGGATACCCGACCAGCTCGCGACGTCGGCCGGAGCCGCCGGACCGAACGCGCCGAGGTAGGACCGGACGATTTCCTGCATGGCCTGTTCTTCGCTCGGGGGCGGAACCTCCAACCAGGGATCGGCCAAACCGTAGAGATCTGCCCGACGTCGGTCCCAGGTGCCCGAGGGAGCCACGCGGACCATCGGTAGCCACAACGCCGCGCCGACCCACGCTCCGCGAGGAAAACCGGCGGCCTCTGAGGCCGACAGCAGCTCACCCTGGAGACGGGGACCATCCGACAGTTGGGTGCGCAGAAACCCGGCAAACGCGTCGAGATCAACTCCGTCGAGGCCGCGCGAGCGAGCGGTGGTTCGCCATCCGCGTTGCCGGGCGGACATGACGCCGGCGAGCATCACCGAGTAGTCGGCGGCGGCAACCATGTGGATCGTCGCCCGCATCAAGGTCGCCTGAACGACGGAGCCGTCGGTCAGCGCGTCGGTCAGGGCTTCGCGGCGGAAATCGGACACCCGCGACCACAGGCCGATGTAGCCCGTCGGGGCGTACTGCGTCTGCAGACCTGCCACGCGGTGAAGGACGGCGGGAAGCGTGTCGTCGCACCGCTCGAGAAGCCCCTGCCGTTCGAGGACGGCGCGATTCAACTGACGACGACCAACGCGGTTTGTCCCCATGAGACCCACGATGCCATGATCGCGTCCGTGCACCGCATGCGCCACACGCGCCCGAGCGGCCGCAACGCCGCCTCGCTGATCGTCGCGTTCCTCACGCTCGCGGAAGTCGCGAGTGCGATGCCGGCGGTCATTCCCCCACCTGCCGGTGCAGCGTTCGACTACCAGATCGGAGGCGACTACCCACCGCCGCCGGGGGTCGAGGTGGTAACCCGCGATTGGTTCTCAGGGATGCCTGCGCCGGGGATCTACTCGACCTGCTATATCAACGCATTCCAGACTCAGGCCGACGACACCGGCGTCGACCGGCCCGATATACAAGCCAACTGGCCGGCCAACATCGTTCTGAGCGCCCTCGGTGACGACCCGAACTGGGGTGGCGAGTACCTCGTCGACATCCGCTCGGCCGTAACGCGCCGCGCGGCGATCGCCTGGGTGCGACCGATGATCGATACCTGCGCCGAAAAGCGCTTTCGAGGAGTCGAGTTCGACAACCTCGACTCCTGGACGCGCTTCGAGGGCACGCCCATCGCCGGCCAGGTTCCCTTCGGAAAGTCGGCGGCCGTCGCCTACGCGCGGCTCCTCACGCGTTACGCACATCGCAAAGGCCTCGCGGTGGCTCAGAAGAACTCACCACAACTCAGTCGACGCGTCTCGCGCCGGGTCATCGGCTTCGATTTCGGCGTGGCCGAGGAATGCGGCCGGTATCGCGAGTGCGCCGCCTATACGGCGGCATTCGGAAATCGGGTGATCGACATCGAGTACGGGGATGCCGGCCTGCGACGCGCCTGCGCGACCCTCGACGGTCGTGGGTCGGTCGTCAGACGTGACCCGAACCTCAGCGTCCCGGGATCCGCGGACTACGTTCTTCGAACCTGCTGAACCCCGAAATTGTCACCACCGGTGCCTGGCACCGGTGGTGACAGCACGTGCCGCACGCGACGCTCGTTACCTGGGGCCGCGCAGCGGAAGCCCCTTTCCCAAGCGGTTTCTACGGAGCAATGTCACACCCGGTGCCTGGCACCGGGTGTGACATTGCTGCGGTCGGCGGATACGCGCAAGAGCACCGTGGCCCATGTGCGAAAGGGCCGCCACGGCTCTGCCACGCGTTCGACCTGGTCGGCGGTTGGAGACGCGGGGAGGCCGTAGTGGTCGGCAATCGCGGCACGAACCCGGGGCTCGGCGAGCGCCAGGGCGTCGGTCGCGCCGCACGCGCGAATGGCGATCAGCGTGGCGTAGAACGGACCAATGCCGGGTAGTTTCTGCAGCTCGATCAGGGCGTCGACGGGATCCATCGCAACCAGAGCGGCCGGGTCGGCCGGCCGTCGAGGGTGGCTTGGGCAACGGCATGAAGACGCGGAACCCGATCTGCTGGCAGGCCCTGAACCGTCTCCAGTTCGAGCAGCCGCCTCGGGGTCGGGAAGGCGACCAATTGCTCGCCGTCGAGATCGAACCCTGCGCCGAACTTGCTCGCCGATTCGCCGCAGCACGACGGCTGCCTGGCGATGCTGACGGCGCGCACTGATGATCGACCAGCAGGCCGCCTCATAGGGTGAGTGGAACTGAACCGGGCGAAGCCCGGGAGCCGCTTCTGGAGCTCCCCGATGACAGGGTCGCGCACACCAACGTCGAGCCAGGCGGTGGCGTCCTGATCGAGACTGAGAATCCGCGCGACCTGGGCCTCTACGGCGGCCACGCCGCCATCACCGTGGACAGTGCCCTCGATGGCGTCACCGTTCTGGCGCAGCACAACGCCCGCGTGACCGGTGAAGTCGTCGCGGCAGAAGGCCAGGCGCATCAAGCCATCCCACGAGCCCGGCTCGGTCGGTCCGAAAGCGAAACCGGCCGCAGCCTCCAGTGAAAACGGACCCCGTGCGACGATCCGAAAAGACGTCATGTGCACGGCAGGGTCGACATGGGCATCATCCTCGCAGGGGGGCATCGACGGTGTCGCCCGGGACCGACCGCCAGGAGGCACCCCCATGCCGCACGACGACACGCAGGCCGCCGACGCTCAGCGTCTTCTTGACGAGTTCGGGCTCGGCGCACCCTCTCAGCGCTTCACGCAAGGGGTCGCCACCCAGCGGCAGCTTGACCCGAAAATCACCGAGGAGGTGCTTGCGGCCTTCGCCGACGTGGCCCCCGACTTCGCCCGGCTCACCATCGAGTTCCCGTTCGGCGATATCTACAGCCGCCCAGGGCTCGACCTCAAGCAGCGGCAGATCGTCACCATGACGACCCTCGCCACGCTCGGCCAAGACCGGCAGCTGAAGGTCCACATCCGCTTCGCCCGAAACGTGGGCGTCACCGATGAGGAGATCATCGAGGTGCTGATGCAGATCAGCGTCTACGCCGGCTGGGGCCGCGCCCTCGACGCATTGCGCTGCGCCAAAGAGGTCTTCGCCGGCGACTCCGCCCAGCCCTGAATGGTTCTCATCGCCCTGCTTCGCGGGATCAACGTCGGCGGCAAGAACCGGCTGCCGATGGGTGAGCTGCGTCGTCTGGTCGAGACGCTCGGACACACCAATGTGCGCACCTACATCCAGAGTGGCAACGTCATCTTCGAGACCGCCAACGACGACCGCGACCAGATCGCCGGTGTGATGACCGACGCCATCGAGAAGGCCCATGGCCTGTCGGTGCCGGTTGTCGTTCGCGACGTCGGCGAGCTCTCGCAGGCCCTCGCGCAGCACCCGTTTCGGGGCGACGAACCCGACGGATCCCGCCTGGCGATCTCGTTCATGCCCCGGGTACCCGAACCGGACGCCGTCGCATCTCTCGAGGCCGATCGGTTTCTCCCCGACCGTTTCGCGGTCGACGGGCGAGAGGTCTTTCTGCATTTCCCGAATGGAATGGGAACGACGAAGATGCTCCCGACCTACTTCGATCGTCGACTCGGCCCGGGAGGCACGGTCCGCAACCTCAACACCATCGAAAAGCTCATCACGCTCGCAACGACTCTGTGATCGCCCTCGCCGTCTGGTCGCTCGCCGGGCTGCTTGCCGTCTACATCGTGGTGATCGCTGTGCTGATTGTGA
>JANLSO010000014.1:0-30155 GCA_031362405.1 Thermoleophilia bacterium
GCTCGCCGCCGCCCTGGCGACCACGGTGACCCTCGCCGGCTGTGGCGGTGGCGGTGGAGGTGGCGGCACCCCCGCCGCGTCATCGGCCACGCCATCCTCGGCGACGCCCTCGGGTACGGCCGCCGGTCAGGTGCCGGCCGACGACGGCCTCTACGGAACCCTCGCCTCGGTTGATCCCAACATCGCCAGCGGGACCCTCAGTGGATACGACGAGCTCGGCGTGCCGCGCGACGCGTTTGCGCAGATCGTGCGCGACCAGACGGGCTCCGGCGGCTCGCCCACCGAGCCGACCCTCGGGGGTGTTCCGACGATCACACCCGCCACCCCGGTGCCGGCCACCGGTGAACCCCTTGTCGCCGTTCCCGGCAGCACCGTTCCGGTTGCGACGCCGGCGACTCCCACCACAACGACTCCCGCCCCTGTGGACGCGACGCCCGTCGAAGGGCGCGAGGCGAACTTCGACATCGGTGGCGAGCCCGTCGTGGCTCGCGTCGGCGACGCGGTGCCGCCGCAGACCCAGCAGTTCACGGTGTCGAAGGTCGACGCGAAATCGGTGACCCTCACCCTGAACGGCGGCCTTCTGCCCGACGGCACCGACGCCGTCACGCTGAAGGAGGGCGAGTCGATCACGCTCGACAACCAGACGGCCGGCACCAGCTACACGGTGAAACTCCTGAGCGTGAAGTTGGCGAAGCGAGGGTTGAGTCGGGTGCCCGGCACCAGACTCAACCCTCGGCGCACAGATCGGTGCCAGGCACCGATCTGTGCGCCGGGAATCGTGTCGGGCGTACGCGGCCCGGCGGGTATACCGGCACTCAGGCGGCGATCGGCCGGGTCGCCCGGCTGGCGGGTACACCGAGCGCCGGTGCGGGCTCGACCAACACGGGCATGGGGACGCTGATCGGAGCCCGATAGCCGGGCAGCATCTCGACGACCTCGCACAGGTGCAGTACGAAGCCCGCCATCATCGGCAGCTCGAGGATGTCGCCTTTGCTGTACCGGCGCCCGCGCCATTCCATCCCTTTGCGAGGGCGGATGCGGCATGCAACGGCCTCGTCCGGCGTGGCTCCAAAGATCCCTTCATCAGGGAGGTTGGGGACGGCCACCAGGGGTCGTCGCGGGGACGGAGTCTCGTGGAAGCCGACACGCCCGGCGGGCGCGCGTCGCACGAAACGTCGAAGCGGTTGCATGGCCGGTCCGATCGGTTGCGGCCGGCCGTCCTTGAGCCTTGGGGCAGGTGGTGGTGAACGAAACGTCCGTAAGCCTCAAGACGTCGTTCGTGCGTCCGATGTCTTCGCTGCACGACCCGGCGGGACCCACCGCACGAGACACGCGACGAATCGGGATGAGATGAGTTCACACCAGCGCAAACGACCGGCGACCCCGATGGGCCGCGGGACTCGGGCCATCGTGGCAACGGCACTCGGTGCCGGAGTCGGCCTGGTTGCACTTGCTCCGTCGGCGATGGCGGCAACGCCCGCGACGATCACGCTTCTGCCCGGCGGGCCGACCTCGGCATCGTTGAACGTCCGCACGACGACCGGCGCGACCGCGGTCGGCGCCCTGGAATGGTTCCGCCTGCGCGTGACGCCTGCCGGCACCCCGTCGGTCGAGGTCCGTGGGTTCTGCGACGATCCCGAGCACATCATTTCCCCGAACCGTGTCTACGCGGTCGAGCTGCGCAACGCCGACGACGCCCCCGATCTGGCCAGCGCCGGGTACTCGGCCGTGTCGTATCTGCTTCGCCGTACGCCTGATCTGGTGGCCGCCGCCCCCGACAACACGCTCGAGGTCGCCGCGCTCCAGGTTGCGATCTGGCAGTTCGGGGGCCGTGTCCCGCTGACCGGCGCCAGCAACAACGCCGCTGTCAACGCCCGCGCTGCGGAGCTTCGCGCCATGGCCACGGGCGCGGCAACTCCGACGGCCCCCGCCGCCACAACGGCCGCCCCCCAGGCATGCGCCGCCAGCGGTCGCATCGAGGTCGCCATCACGGGTGCCCCTGGCGCTCGCGCCGCAGTTCAGGTCGCCGAAGGCACCGCCACGACGAGCGTTCCCACGGTGGTGCTCGGTCGCGACGGAACCGCGAGCGTCGCGGTGCGGGCCGCCACGGCCGGCCGCTCGGTCGTTCGGGTTCGCGTCGAGGCCGGTGTTTTGACCCGTGCCGCCCGACCCGGCAACGGAACCAAGGGTCCTCAGGAGACCGTCTTCGTCACGGCTGGCGAAAGGGTGATCGACGTTCCGGTGAACTTCACCAGCTGCGCGGTCGAGCCGGGTGTCGAGCCGGGTGGCACGCCGGTGACCCCGCCGGCGGTGACCCCTGCGCCAACACCGACCAAGCCGGCCGAGACGCCCACCGCTCCGGCCCCGGTGGATGATCCGGTCACCGACCCTGGCACCTTTCAGCCCACGCAGACCGTCCCGAAGCTGACCGTCGCAAAGCGCGGCCCGGTGAGCACACGTGCCGGCGGCACCCTGCGCTACTCGATCGTGGTCAAAAACACCGGCAGTGCCGCGGCCGAGAACGTGAAGGTCGACGACGCGCTTCCCCTAACGGCCTCGGTCGTCTCGCGCGGCGCGGCGAGCCTGCGATCCGGTCGCCTGGTCTGGACGATCGGCCGCTTGGCAGCTGGTGGAAGCCGCACCCTCGTAGTGGTTCTGCGGGCCGATGGCGACGCGACGGCCCGTATCTGCAACACAGTGGTGGCCACCGGCGACGGTGACCTGCGGGCAACCGACCGCACGTGCGCCCGCATCGTCGGAGCCCCGGCGCGAGTGATACCTGCGGTTACCGGCTGAGCGGCGAGATCGTCGGGGGCCGCGTCGTCTGGCGCGGCCCCCAGAGGTCTACGGCGTTACCGGGTTCTCTTGAGACGCCGCAAGGGCGGTTTCGAGTCGCTCCCATGCTCGTCGCTCAGCCTCTTCGTGGTCTGAGGGACTCGAATAGAGGTGCGCGCCGCGTGACACGGCCAGATAGTCGGCGCGTGCGCGGTCGAGGTCGTCTGCGGCACTGCGGATGAGGGTCGCATCGGTCATCGAGGGCTCCCGGTGTTCGTAATGACTGAGTGGAGTATGGACCTCTTCGCGGCTGACGCCAGCGCCATCGGTTTAAGAGTTGGAAGGGGTTGTGTGCAGTAGCCTGGGTGTCGTGCCCGTACTGGCCCTTCTTCGATGAACCGGCTGCGTCCCCTGCGTTGGGTGGCCGTGGCCGTCGTCGCCCTCCTCGTCCTCGCGCGGATTGTTCTGCACTACGGCGCCGAGATCACCATCAAGAGCGCGTTTTACGACGCCCTGGGCATGGGCGGGGCGTACGACCGACGCTGGCATACGAGCGTGCTGCTGGCGCTGACCGGCGTCCTCATCGCGCTCGCGGTTGCTCTGGTTCCGGTTTTTGTGTCGCGTGCCGCCCGCGGAGGTGCCGACCTTCGCGCCGTACCGTCGGGGCCGACAGGGCCGTTGACCGAGGCCGAGATCGATCGGATCAAGGGCCGGCTCGATCGCGACGAGATCTTCGACCCCGAGGAGGTCGCCGCGCCGTCGGCAACGCCGCGCGCGAAATGGATGCGCAACGTCGGCTGGGCGGGCTTTGGAATCGCCGCCGTACTGGTGATGGCGAGCATCGTGCCGAGCCTCGTCGGCGCCCGCGACGACCTCCTGGCGGCGCGCGACGCCGTTTCGTTTGGCCAGGTTGATCCGGTCTTCGGGCGTGACGTCTCGTTCTTTGTCTTTGTCGAACCGGCACTGCGACAACTCGTCGGTCTCGTCCTCTCGGTCGCGTTCCTCGTGGGCCTTGTCTCCGTCGCGACCGGCGGTGCGATCGTCTACGCCGAGCGCCAGCGCGGCGCTATGGCCTCGGCGAACGCCGTGTTGGAGCGCACGACCAGCGTGGTGTACGCCGCGGCGGGAGTGCTCGCTCTGGGCATCGCGGCGACCCTCTGGCTGTCGCGCTACGAGTTGACGGTCGCCGATGGCGACGTCGTTGCCGGGGCGGGAGCCGCTACCCGGGCCATCGACATTCCGACCCGTGCGGTCGGTGCGGTGCTCATCGCCGTGCTCGGTCTGGGCCTGATCGCGCTCGCCGCACCGCGGCTGCGGCGCCGTATCACTGAGCTTCCCGCCGGCACCGCAGCGAAGATCGCCGTGGTCATCTGGGCGGTCACGGTTGTTCTCCTGGTCGTGCTCGCCTCGCCGTGGTGGCTGATTCTGGGGGTCCCCGTCGCGATCGCCGCCGTTGTCTTGTGGCGCATGCGTCCGACGGTCTGGCAGGTGCGACGCACGCCGTTCTGGGCTCCGGCGGCGCTGGTTGCGGCGAGCACCATCGTGGCCGCGGCGATCGGGCCGATCGGGGCGGCGCTGAACGATGCGATCGTGCTGCGCGGCTCCCAGCTTCAGGTGGAGCGCGAGAACATCGAGGCGACGCTTTCGTCGACGCGGATCGCCTCGGGCATCGACAAGGCCCAGGCACGGACGGCCGACTACCGGCGCAACGGGGTCACGCGGAAAGCCATTGCCGCCGCCCCGGCGTCGACGGGGTCATTGCGTTTCCTCGACATCCCGCCGACGCTCGAGGCCTGTTTGCGCCTTCAGACGTTCAACCAGTTCTACCGCTGCGGTGATGTCGATGTCGATCGCTACCCGCTGGAAGGAGCCCGGCGCACCGTGTTCTCGATCGGTCGCGAGATCAACTACCCGATCGCGACCGGGTTTCAGCGTCAGCACTTCTCCTTCACCCATGGCTACGGGCTGATCCTCGCGCCGGTCAATGAGATCGAGCCGGATACCGGTCGTCCCCGTTGGATCGCCGGAGACATCCCCCAAAGGGGCCTCGACCTGCAGCGCCCGGAGATCTACTTCGGCGCACAAGACGCGATGCCGTGGTCGATGGTCAACACGAGCCAGCGTGTCTTCAACGGCCAGACCAATGTCGACAATCTCAGATGGGAAGGCACGACCGGCATTCGGGTCGGGTCCGGGTGGCGTCGTCTCGCGATGACCGAGTACCTCGGTGGTCTGCCGTTTGTCGGCGGCGGACGGCGGGTGTGGAACGCGACCTCGGGTCGACCCGCCGACGCGGACAGCCAGCTGCTTCTCTTCCGCGATATCCGCGCCCGGGTCGCCGAGATCGCGCCCTTCCTGGCTCCCGATGGCGACCCCTGGTTCGTTGCCGACAAGGGCCGGTTGTGGGTGATGGAGAACACCTACGTCGCGACCGGTCGCTACCCCTACGCGGCGCGTTTCAACGGGGCGAACTACGTGCGCACGGCGGCCGTGGCGGTGATGGACGCGTACTCCGGCGATACGAAGCTCTACGTGCCCGACGCCAACGAGCCGATGACCAAGACATGGCGGTCGGTCTATCCGGAGGTCTTCTCCGACATCGATCAGATGCCCGCCGGCCTGCGCAAGCACATGCGCTTCGGAGAGGGTCTTTTCGACTTCCAAGCGGAGGCAATCGGGCGTTACCACGTCAGCGATCCGGAGACGTTTTTCAACGGCGATGAAGCCTGGGCGTCGACTCAGGAGGCATACGGCCCCGGTGTGCAGGGCACCCAGCAGCTGTCCGCGGCGCGGTACACGTACGCGGTGCTGCCGGGCGATGCGACGGAGCGATTCCTTCTGATCCGGTCGTTCAAGCCGGCAACACCCGGTCGCGGAATCGGCTTCTCAGGTTGGTTGGCCGCCTCCAACGAGCCGGAGGACTTCGGCCGGCTCACGCTCGTGAACTTCCCCGCCAATGAGACCCAAGCCCTCGATTCTCTCGATACGTTCACCTCGAACGTCGTCAAGGATCCCCAGCTGTCGGAGGAGATCGGCCAACGACGCGACTCGGTGCTACGCGGCAACACCATCGTCGTCCCGATTGGTGAGGGGCTTCTCTACGTCCAGCCGCTCTACCTCGATTCGTCGAATGACTCTTTGCCGACCCTGTGGCAGGTGATCGTCAGCTTCGGCAACGGCCGCGTGTTCGCGGCCGCCAGCTTCAGCCAGGCCTTGGAGGCGGCGCTCGGAGCATCAGGACAGGGAGGAGGCGACGGCGCCGATCCGCCTCGCGATTCGACCCTGGCCCAGCTCGTCGAGCAGTCGTCGCGGGAGTTCGATGCCTACCGCAAGGCCTTCGGCGAGGGCGACTACCCCGAAGCCGCACGTCGCCTCAACCGGTTCCAACGCGCCCTCGAAGCCGCCCGTCAACTCGCTGCCAGGGGCTCGGGCACCCCCACAACACCCGCGGCCCCGGCGACCCCGCCTACCCCAACGACTTCGACACCCGCGAACCCGTAGCCGCGCTGCCGCTGCGTGCAGGCGCGCTCCATCGCACCCTTGAAAGCGCGTGACACCTGACGATGTCACCACCGGTGCCAGGCACCGGTGGTGACATTCCGAGTCCCTGAGCGGTCATAACTCCCCAGAGCAAGGAGACGAGCAAGAGCAGGAGGACCGGCATCAGCGTGGTCGCCGGGCGCTCCCCACCCCGCGGCCGACGTTACGACGGCCATGCCCCTTGGCGGCGATGCGCGCGGCTTCGGCTGAGTGGAACGTAACGGCCACGGTGGGGTTCCGGAGGTTCACCGCGAGCGCCGATCCTGCCACGGTGAGCCCAACCGTCGCGGCGAGGCCCAGGGGTACGGCTCACTGAGCGTAGCCAGGAGCGCCCCGAGCGCCCCGGGCGCGCCGAGGCCTGCGCCAGTCGCGATGCCGGGAGCCACGGCGAGCGGGCGTTGTCGGCCGAGGTGGATCAGCAGGACCCCGAGCCACAGAATCAGTGGTGCAACGACTATCAGGCCGACGACCTGGGCGACCAGAACGTCCCAGCCCTCGCTGCTCTGGATCATGCGTCTGTAACGGCTGGGTGCGAAGGGCGGCAGGAGCGCTCCGCGGACCCGAGAAGCGCGTAGCCCTGACATCTGTGGGCACACGAGGCGCCGGACACGGGAGATGAGGTCGGCGCAGGCACAGGGCGGGGTGCGCCGCCGCCACGGGAGGCATCCGAGCCACTCCGATCCGTCCGAGTGATCGCCGATACTTCCCCGTCAATGGACGAGCGCGCAAACACCGTCGAGGAGAACGTCGAGGCGCTTGCGCGTCTCTCGTACGAAATCGCCCTCCGCGGTTTGGGTCAGCAGGAAGCGTCGGTCGCAGAACTGCGCGCGCGAACGGGAACCCTCCTCACCGCGGCTTCCCTGTTGGCCACCTTCCTCGGGGCGCTCGCCCTCGATCGTGAAGGGCTCGGGGTTCTCTCGGTTGTGGCGCTCACGGCCTACGGGCTGTCGGGAATCCTCTGCGTATGGATCCTTCTTCCGAAGCCGGGTTTCGTGTTCCGACTCAGTGGCCCTGAACTCTACGAGCGTGAGTACGGCGTCGAGCTTGGAGAGGTTCATCGCCGCTTGGCGTATTGGATCGAGGGTTACGCGATCGCAAATCAGCGCCTCGCCGTGCGTCTGCAGCGAGGCTTCCGGTTCGCCGCGGCCGGTCTGCTCCTCGAGGCGATTCTCTGGGGGCTGCACCTCGCGGGTGTATCCTGAGGGCATGAGCGCATCCACGGCAGCGTCTGCTCAGCCGCAACCTCCGCCTCCGCCTCCGCCTCCGCCTCCTGGGCTCGGGATCCCTGAGACGCAAGGCGGTCGTCCGGGGGCCGAGACGAAGTAGCGGCACGAGGGCTGTGCAGGCCCGGTGGGGTGTTGTTCGGCACCCGACCCCTTCGTGACCTGCTCGATGTGCTGCCCGTCATCTAAACTCCCGGGCCCGTGGCACTCAACTACCGCACAGCCGGCGAGTCGCACGGCCCGGCACTCTTCGCGGTGGTCGAAGGTCTGCCGGCCGGGCTCGAACTGGTTCCCGACGACATCGACGCCGATCTCGCGCGGCGTCAACTCGGCTACGGCCGCGGCGGTCGGATGAAGATCGAACGCGACCGCGTCCAGGTCAAAAGCGGCCTGCGCCACGGGCAGACGATCGGGAGCCCGCTCACGCTGGAGATCCCGAACCTCGACTTCCCGAACTGGTCGGAAGATCGCATGTCGGTCTGGCAGACGACCGCTGAGGTCGACCCGATCACCCTTCCACGGCCGGGCCACGCCGACCTTGCGGGGATGCAGAAGTACGGCACTGACGACCTGCGGCCGATTCTGGAGCGGGCCAGCGCCCGTGAGACGGCGGCTCGCGTCGCCGCCGGAGGCGTCGCCAAGGCGCTGATCCGCCGATTCGGCATGGAGATCCGCAGCCACGTCGTGGGCATCGGGGCCGAGACCGTGCCCACGCGAGATGACCTCGAGCTCAGCGACTTCGCGGCCGTCGACGAGAGCCCCGTGCGGTGCCTCGACCCCGACGCCTCGGCCCGGATGCGCGAGACGATCAAGAAGGCCGGCCAAGACCACAACACGGTCGGCGGGGTCTTCGAGGTGTGGGCGTTCGGCGCCCTGCCGGGGCTCGGATCGCACGTCTCCGGTGACACGCGTCTTGACGGCCGCATCGCGCAGGCCTTCATGGGGATCCAGGCCATCAAGGGCGTCGAGATCGGGGCCGGCTTCGAGCTGGGCCGCATCCCCGGATCCCAGGCCCACGACGAGATATTCCATGACGACGCCCGTGGATATCACCGACGCACGAACCGCTCGGGCGGTATCGAGGGCGGCATGACCCACGGTGCACCGATCATCATCCGCGCGGTTATGAAGCCGATCTCGACCCTTTCGCGGCCCCTCGCGTCGGTGGACGTCGCAACCAAACAAGCTCAAACCGCGTTCAAGGAGCGCGCCGACATCTGCGCGGTCCCCGCGGCGGCCGTCATCGGTGAGGCGGCGCTCGCTTTCGTGCTCGCCCAGGCCCTGATCGACAAATTCGGCGGCGACGCCATCGGCGAGCTCGAACGGGCCGTCGCGTCGTACCTCGCGCACCTCGGCTAGCGCCGGATGGGCTGGGTTGTGTTGACCGGCTATATGGGCGCCGGAAAGACCACCGTGGGCCGTGTGGTCGCCGCGCGGATGGGCATCGGATTCGTCGACTCCGACGCCGCGATCGAAGCTCGCGCGGGGCTGGCGATCGCCGAGATTTTCTCGAGGAAGGGCGAGTTCTGGTTTCGCCGCACCGAGGAGACCGTGATTCGCGAGATCGTCTCCGCAAAACCCCACGGGGTGCTCGCCATCGGTGGCGGGGCGGTTGAGAGTGCACGTACCCGAGACCTTCTCGGGCGGGTCGCCCACGTTGTCTGGTTGCGTCTCGACGCGGAGATCGCGTGGCCCCGCGTTGCCGGATCGGGACGGCCCTTGGCACGGGACGAAGCGCGCTTTGCCCGACGCTACGCCGGGCGAGTGGCGGCCTACGACGAGGTCAGCGATATCGCGCTCGATGCCGCCGCCCCCCTTGAGGAAGTCGTCACCGACGTGGTCGACTGGGCGTCCCGAGTGATCGACCAGGGGACGACCGGTTGAGCGCACCACCTGACACTTTGAGCCGCGTAATCGCCGCCGAGATCGGCGCGGCGCGGTTCGACGTCCACCTCGGAACGCGACTACTCGCCGAAGTCGGCCCGTTCTGGGCCGCCCACGCGGCCGGCGACGGCGTCCTCATCGTCAGCGACGGCGACGTCGCCGAGCATGCGGCCGTGGTGCGAGCCTCGCTCGAGCAGTCCGGCATGCGTGTCACCGAGGTGGTCGTCACGCCGGGCGAACCGTCGAAGAGCTTCGCCGAGGTCGAGCGGATCTGCCGGGCGGCTGCGCAGGCGGGCCTGCGTCGGGCCGACGCCATCGTGGCCGTCGGGGGAGGGGTCATCGGCGACCTCGCCGGCTTCGTTGCCGCCAGCTACCTGCGCGGCGTGCGTTTGGTCCACGTGCCGACGACCCTGCTGGCGATGGTCGACTCGTCGATCGGCGGCAAGACCGGGATCGATTTGGCCGAGGGCAAGAATCTCGTCGGGGCGATCTGGCAGCCGCACCTGGTTGTGATGGACACCCTCGTGCTCGCCACCCTGCCCGCCCGACAGCGCTCGTGCGGCTTCGCGGAGATCATCAAGTACGGCCTGCTCGACGGCTCGGAGCTTTTCGCGCGCATCGCCGACTGGCCTGCCGACGGCGATCTCACCGACCTGATCGCCCGCTGCGTCGCCCACAAGCTGGCCGTGGTGGCGGCCGACGAACGCGAATCGGGTGTCCGCGCCAGCCTCAACCTCGGCCACACGGTCGGGCACGGCATCGAGGCCGCAGGGGGGTACGACCGCTACCACCACGGTGAGGCCATCAGCCTCGGCCTGCTGGCCGCACTGCGGGTCGCGACCGTCACGGCCGGCCTCGACGAGGGGTGGTGGATGCGCACCCGCGACGCCCTCGAACGCCAGGGGCTGCCCGTCGCCCTTGCCCGGGAGGTCGCAACCGATGACATCCTGACAGCGATGGGACGCGACAAGAAGAACGACGGCCGTTCGCTGAACATGGTTCTCGTCGACGGGCCCGGCGGTGTGCTGTTGAACCAAGACCCTCCGATCGATGTGGTCATCGCCGCCATCGAGGAGATTCGGGAATGACGGCCGACCGTCCCCGCATCGCCCTGCTGCATGGGCCGAACATCGGCATGCTCGGGCGCCGCCCGTCGGCGCACTACGGCACCCTCACGCTGTTTGAACTGGAAGAACGCATCCGCGGATGGGCGACCGAGCGCGGGATGCGCCTCGGGGCGTTCCAAACCGATCACGAGGGCGCCTTTCTCGAACACGTCCACGGCCTCGTGGGAATCGTCGACGGGGCGATCGTGAACCCCGGCGCCTGGACCCACTATCAGTGGTCGATCCGCGATGCGCTCGAGACCCTGGCCGTCCCGTTCGTGGAGGTCCACCTGTCAGACGTCGAGGCCCGTGAACCTCATCGCCGCGTATCGGTGGTCCGCGATATCGCCGCCGCCGCGATCTGGGGCAAGGGCCCTGACGGCTACCGCGAGGCCCTCGACGTGCTCGCCGAGAAGCTGGCATGAGCGCCGCCCGCCCGGCCCGCCGCGCCCGGCTCGCCGCTCTCCTGACCGAAAGGGAGTCGGGCGGGGCCATCATCAACCACCCCGCCAACGTGCGCTACCTGACCGGCTACATCGGCTCGAACGGAATCGCGATCGTCGCCGTCGATGGCGCGACGACCCTGGTCACCGACTCGCGCTACGCGGTCAACGCCCGCCAGCAGGTCGACTCCGGCGTCGAGGTGGTCATCGGCCTCCGCGACCTCCTGGGAGACGTCGCCACGGTGGTCGGCGGTCTTTCATTCCCGGGGCGTATCGCCGTGGAGGCCGAACACGTCTCCTGGGCACGTGCGCAGCGCATTACCGCTGCGCTGCCGGGATCGGAGATCGTCCCCGAAGGCGGCTTGGTCGAGCAGCTGCGCCTCGTCAAGGACGCCGACGAGATTGCCTGCGTCCGCCGTGCGGCCGAGATCGCCGACGCCGCCCTGGCGCAGGTGATTGCGACGCCGCTGGCGGGCCGCACCGAGCGTGAGGTCGCCTGGCACATCCACGCCGCCCTCAACGAGCTCGGCGCCGATGGTCTGTCGTTCGACACGATCGTCGCCGCGGGGCCCAACGGAGCCCGACCGCACGCCGTGCCCGGTGACGCGGTGATCGGCGCAGACACCTTGGTCGTCATCGACATGGGCTGCATGTTCGGTGGCTACTGCTCGGACATGACCCGCACCTTCGCCACCGGCGCTCTCGTGCCGGCGCTGCGCGAGGCCTACGACGTCTGCTTCGCCGCTCAGGCAGCCGCCGTCGCGGCGGTGCGCCCGGGTATCGACGCGGTTGCCCTCGACCGCGTCGCACGCGATGTCATCGACGCGGCAGGCCTTGGCGAGGCGTTCGGGCACGGGCTCGGCCACGGTGTCGGGCTCGAAATTCACGAAGCGCCCCGCATCAGCCGCGAGGGCACCGGTACGCTTGCTGCGGGAATGGTCGTGACCGTCGAGCCCGGGATCTATCTCGAAGGCATTGGCGGCGTACGCATCGAGGACCTCGTGGTCGTCACCGACGACGGCGGCGATGTTCTCAGCCACTTCCCGAAAGAGCCGCCCTCGCGCGGCGCCTGAAGACGCCGGAAAGGATGCGCTAGCCCAACGATGCCCACGATCACCACGAACGAACTCAAGAACGGCTTCGTGCTCGACATCGAGGGGACGGTGTACTCGGTGGTCTCCTTTCAGCACGTCAAACCGGGTAAGGGCGGCGCCTTCGTGCGCACCAAGGTTCGGAACATGACGAACGGGTCCGTCGTCGACCGCACATTCCGCGCCGGTGAGAAGGTCGAGCGTTTGACCACGGAAAGCCGCACGATGCAGTTCCTCTATCAAGACGGCGACCAGCTCAACCTCATGGATTCGGTGTCCTACGAGCAGATCACCGTGCCCGCCGTCAGCGTCGAGAACGTCGACCTGCTCGCGCCGAACACCGACGTCCAGGTGCTGTTCATTCGCGACGCGCCGTTTCGGGTCGAGCTGCCGACCTTCGTCGAGCTGCTGGTCACCCGCACCGACCCGGGCGTCAAAGGCGACACCGTCTCGAACGTCACCAAGCCCGCGGAGGTCGAGACCGGCGCCACGATCGCGGTGCCGTTGTTCGTCAACGAGGGCGATCGCCTGAGGATCGACACCCGCACGCGCGAATACGGAACACGGGTGTGAACCAACTCATCAGGCGTCACAACAGGGGGAACGGATGACCGCGGTCGGCTACGTCGACACCACGCTGCGTGACCTGGCGACATACCCGTGGGGATCGGGTATCGACGCCGACGAGCTGGCCGCCGCCGCCGCGGCTCTTGCGCCGATCGGCGCCCAGGTGCTCGAGGCGATCGATCCACGTTGCGCCCGCGCGGCGCTCGAGCTGCGCACCGAGAGCCCATGGGATCGCCTGCGCGCGATCGTGCGGCACGCCGGCCGTACCCCCGTCGGTATCGTCGTCGCGGGCCGGATGCTCTGGGGAGATCGACCGCTGGCCGCCGATGTCGTGCGCCGGTTCGTGCTGTGCGCCGCCGAGAGCGGTGCCCGTCGTGTGCGTGCCCTCGACCCGCTGAACCAGGCCGACATGCTCGAGGCCGCCGCCCGCGCTGCCCAGGAGGCGGGCATCGACTTCGTGCCGACGTTGGTGGTCGGCCCCTCCCCGGGGGTCGATGACGCCCGCTGGGCCCAAGAAGCCCGCGAACTGGCGGCCCTGCCGGGTGCGGCGGCGATCTGCGTGTCGGACGGTAGCGGCCACCTCACGCCCGCCGCACTGGCGTCGCTGGTGAGCATGGTCAAGAGCGCCGGCCTGCCGGTCGAGGTCTTGGTTCAGGCCCCGGGTGGTCTGGCCGCCCTGTCGGTCACCGCCGCGATCGCCGCCGGCGCCGACGCGGTCTACGCCGCGGCCGGGCCGGTCGCGATGACCGCCGCCCGCGCCTCGGCCGAGACTCTGCGCGCTTCTCTCGTCGGAGGCCGCGAGCTCGCGGTCGACCGCGACGCCCTCAACGAGGCATCGCGCGCCATCACCCCGCTCCTCACGGCCGATCGCCTCAGTCAGGCGGCATCTGCTGTTTTCGGGCCCGCCGTCAGCCTCCCGCCGGATCTCGAGATGGGCCTTTTGGGCCGTCTCGGGCGCCTCGGCCTGTCGGGGCAACTGGTCGAGGTCGCCGACGAGGTCGGTCGCCTCACTCACGAGCTCGGTGGGTTGACCCTCGCCTACCCGTTCGGTGATGCAATCGTCGAGCAGGCCGCCGACCACATCATCGATCAGGCCCGCTGGACCGAGATCAACCCGATCCTGGCCGGCGCGGTGCTCGGCCAGTTCGGACGGCTGCGGGGCCCGGTCGACCCGGCTGCCCAGGCGGCAGCGGAGGCCGTCGGCCCGATCGAAGTGCCGTCAGACGTCGCGCTCGACGCGGTCGCACACGGCGCGCCGGTGGGCCTGTCGGAGGAAGACCTCGTGCTTCTCGCGCAGTTCCCCGACGAGGCCGAGCGCCTGATCGCCCGCCGGCGTTCGCTGCGGACGGAGGTTCCCGAAGAGGGCACGGTCATCGACCGGGCGCTGCTCGAGACGCTCGTGCAGATGGTCGAGAGCTCGGGGGAGACCGAGGTCAGCGTCGAGCAGGCGGGAACGCGGGTCACGGTCCGCCGTGCGGCCCCGATGGCCGCCGTCGCGGCGCCGGGTGCTCCTGCCGCGGAGATTCCCGTTGACGATGGCATGGCGCGGGTCGAGAGCCCGATGGTCGGCACCTTCTACCGGGCGTCCTCGCCCGAGGCCGGACCCTTCGTTACCGAAGGTCAGAAGGTCGAGGCGGGGCAGACGGTTTGCCTCATCGAGGCGATGAAGCTCTTCAATGAGATTCATGCCGAGACGGCGGGCACCATCCGCCGAATCGCCGTCCAGAACGCCGAGCCGGTCGAGTTCGGCCAGCTCCTTTTCCTGATCGAGCCGTGAAGCTCCTCGTCGCCAACCGTGGCGAGATCGCGGTCAGGGTCATCCGCACGGCGCGTGAGCTGGGGATCCCCACCGTCGCGGTCTACTCCACCATCGATGCCGAGACGCTCGCCGTCGAGATGGCCGACGAGGCCGTCTGCATCGGCCCGCCGCCGCCGAACCAGAGCTACCTGAACATCGCCAACGTCATCACGACGGCGGAGATCACCGGCTGCACGGCGGTGCACCCGGGCTATGGGTTCCTCAGCGAGAACCCCGTATTCGCCCAGGCATGCGCCGATGCCGGCATCGTGTTCGTCGGGCCGCCGCCCGGGGTGATGGCCCGGATGGGCGACAAGGTGCAGGCCAAACTGGCCGCCAAAGAGGCAGGCCTGCCGGTGCTCGAGGGCTCCGAGGGGGCCGTGGCCACCGTGCAGGAGGCTCAAGAGGCCGCCGCGCGAGCGGGCTTTCCGGTGCTCTTGAAGGCCGCCGCCGGGGGTGGCGGCCGGGGTATGCGGCGTGTCGAGAACGCGGCCGAGCTGCCGTCGGCTTTCCAGACGGCCCAAGCCGAGGCCCTCGCCGCATTCGGCGACGGCGGGCTCTACGTCGAGCGTCTGCTCGAAGGGGCGCGTCACGTCGAGGTCCAGATCATGGCCGACGGTCTCGGCGGCGTGTTGATCTGCGGCGACCGCGAGTGCTCGATCCAGCGACGTCACCAGAAGCTGGTCGAGGAGGCCCCGGCCCCGCACCTTCCCGACGCGACCCGCACGGCGATGCACGATGCGTGCGCCCGGGCCGCCCGGGTGTGGGGGTACCGCAGCGCCGGGACGATGGAGTTTCTCGTCGACGCGCAGGCCAACTTCTACTTCCTCGAGCTCAACGCTCGGCTTCAGGTCGAGCACCCGGTCACCGAACTCGTCACCGGCCTTGACCTCGTTGCCGAGCAGCTGCGCGTCGCCGCGGGTGGTGTGCTGTCGCGTACCGGGGTGGTCGAGCCCATCGGGGCCGCCATCGAGTGCCGGATCAACGCCGAAGACCCCTCCAAGAATTTCCGCCCCAGCGCCGGCCGGCTTGACGAGTTCCGGATGCCCGGCGGCCCGGGGATCCGCGTCGACACCCACTGCGAGCCGGGCGAGGCGATCCCACCCAACTACGACTCACTGCTCGGCAAGCTGTGTGTCTGGGCGCCAGATCGGCCGCGGGCGGTGGCGCGTCTGGCCCGGGCGCTCAGCGAAACCCAGGTCACCGGCGTGCCGACCACCCTTCCCCTGTTCGAGGAGATCGTCCGCGAGGCGACCTTCGTGGAGGGGCGCTACACGACGGCGTACCTGATCGACCGGGCCGAGCACCTGCCCATTCTCGCGGGCGGGGCGTGAGCCCACCCTCGCCCGCGGGTCGCCGCGGCGGCCCGCCGCCGAACGTCGGCGGGCGCCATGCCGCCCGTGAACAGGCGGTGATCCTGCTCTACCAGCACGACGTCACCGGTCTGTCGGTCGACGAGCTCGTCGAGAACATCGAGCGCGAACGTGGCGAGCAGATCAACGACTACACCCGGGCGCTGATCGACGGGGTCTCGATCGACACCCCGAGCCTCGACGAGCTGGTCACCGACGCCGCGGAAGGTTGGACGGCCGATCGCCTGGCGCCGTTGGAACGCAACATCCTTCGCGTGGCCGTCCATGAGCTACTCGATTGGCCCGAGGTACCGACCCCCGTCGTCATCGACGAGGCGGTGGAGATGGCCAAGACCTACTGCCAGGCCGAGGCTGCGGGCTTTCTGAACGGCATCCTCGGGTCCGTCGCCCGCAAGGTGCGTGAGAAGGGGGCCAAGTGAGCGGTGGAGACGATCCCGCCGCGGCCCTACGCGCGGAGGTCGCCCGCCTCGAGGAGATCCGCGAGCGTCTCGAAGGCGAAGGTGACGACCCGGAAAGCGTCCAGACGCTGGCCGACGCCGCGCTCGCGGCCTCAGAGCGAATCACGGCCCTTTTGCCGCAGGTACTCGACCCCGATGACGGCTCATGAGGGACCACCGTCACCACCCGCGGCGGGCCGGAATCGCCAAAGCGTGCCCTAAGGTGAGCATCAGATGACCAAGCTCAACGACCGGCTGCCGATCCTTTCCGGCCTTGCCGGCCACCCCGATCTGAAGCGCATGGACGACGCGCAGCTGGCCGCTCTCGCGGAGGAGATGCGGCACGCCATCGTCGAGGTGGTCTCCCAGACCGGTGGCCATCTGGGCCCGAGCCTTGGCACCGTCGAGCTGACGATTGCCCTGCACTGCGAGCTCGAATCACCGCGCGACAAGATCCTTTGGGACGTCGGCCACCAGGCGTACGGGCACAAACTGTTGACCGGTCGGCTCGCGGATTTCCCGACCCTGCGCCAGCACGGTGGGATGAGCGGCTTCCTGCGCCGGGTCGAGTCGGAGCACGATGTGATGGGCGCGGGGCACGCATCGACATCGATTTCCTACGCGGTGGGCCTTGCTGAGGCCAAACGGCACTCGGGCCAGAAAAACGGCCACGTCGTCTGCGTGATCGGCGACGGCGCGATGACCGGTGGCATGGCCTACGAGGGCCTCAACCAGGCCGGCGCCCTGGGATCGCCGATCGTGGTTGTGCTGAACGACAACGGCATGAGCATCTCGGAGAACGTCGGCGCGGTGTCGCAGTTGCTGCAGAGGGCCCGGGTCGACGCGAAGCTCACCAAGGTGCGCGGAGAGCTCGAGCGGGTCGCGCTGAAGATCCCCGGCGCGGAGTTCGTCGGTGGGCACCTGCGCGATGCCACAAAGGCCTTGTGGTTCGTTCCCGGGGCCCTGTTCGAGTCGCTCGGTTTCGCCTACGTGGGGCCCGTTGACGGCCACGACGTGCCGGCGATGCGCCGCGCCGTGCGGGCGGCGCTGAAGACCGGTCGCCCGGTGCTCGTCCACGCGATCACCGTGAAGGGCAAGGGATACCGCCCCGCCGAGCGTGACGGCGAGGCCATGCACGGCGCGTCACCGTTCAACGTGGCCAACGGGAAGGCGGCCACGGCGGCCGCTCCGGGCCCGCCGACATTCACCGAGGTCTTCGGCACGGCGTTGGTCCGCGAGGCCGAACGCGACCCGCGGGTCGTCGGCATTACGGCGGCGATGTCCAAGGGCACGGGCATCCAGCACCTGATGGACCGCTTCCCCCAGCGCACCTACGACGTCGGCATTGCCGAGCAGCACGCCACGGTCTTTGCATGCGGGCTGGCGATCGACGGCTATCGCCCGGTGGTCGCGGTGTACTCGACGTTCCTGCAGCGCGCGTTCGACCCGATCGTCCACGACGTGGCCATTCAGGAATTACCGGTCGTGTTTGCGATCGATCGCGGTGGCCTCGTCGGTGACGACGGGCCGACCCATCACGGCGCCTTCGACATCGCCTACCTGCGGTCGATTCCCGGTATGACACTGATGGCCCCGATGCACGAGGCCGAGCTCGTCGACATGCTCCATACCGCCCTGCGGATCGACGGCCCGGTGGGGCTGCGCTACCCGCGCGGGGCCGGCCTGGGTGTGGAGATCCCCGAGAAGCCCACGGTGCTCGAGATCGGTGTGGCGGAGGTCCTTCAGGCGGGCGAAGGCGTGGCCCTGGTGGGTTACGGCTACGGCGCGGTGCTTGCGCAAGTCGCCGCCGAGTTGATCGGCGATGCGACCGGCGCACTGCCGACGGTGGTCAACGCGCGCTTTGCAAAGCCTCTCGACGGAACGCTGATGCGCCAGCTTGCCGCCCGGCACGACCTGATCGTGACGATCGAAGATCACGCGGTGACCGGGGGCTTCGGCAGTGCCGTCCTCGAAGAGCTGGCCGACACGGGTGCGCGGGTGCTCACGATCGGGCTACCCGACCGTTTCATCGATCACGGCAAGCGTGACCTCTTGCTGCGCGAGGTCGGTCTCACGCCTGAGGCAATCGCCGCCCGGGTCGTTACCGCGGTCAACGCCCCGACCCGGGCGCTCACCGCCTCGGGCTGAACGGCCTGGCGGGCGCGGCCTCGCCGTTCGGGGAGTAGGGAGGGGCAACACGCGGCGATACCGTCCGCCGCGTGCCCACGATTACGAATCTGCGCGGCCCGTTCCGCCTTCCACGGGCGCTCGTCGTCGGTGCGACGGCGGTGGCCTTCGCTGCGCTTGTGGCGCTCGCCGTGGCCGCACCGGGCGACCTCGACGCGAGCTTCGACGGGGACGGCAAGAAGGCGCTGCCCGAGCAGGTCATTTCCGCCACGTCCGTCGCGATCCAGGCCGATGGAAAGGTCGTCGTTGCGGGCAGCGGCGGGGAGGAGAACGACTTCATGGTGAGCCGTTTCCTTGCCACCGGCGCAGCCGACGCGACCTTCGATGGGGACGGAACGGCGGGGGTCAGCGTCGGCGATATCGACCAGGCGCTTGGCGTCGCCGTGCAGGCCGACGGGAAGGTCGTCGTGGTGGGCAGCACCGGAAGCGGTGAGGAGACCGACGCGGCGATCGTGCGTCTGATGCCCTCCGGGGCACCGGATCCCACGTTCGACGGCGACGGTCGCAAGACGCTCGGGTCGGGGCCGTCCGACACCGCGCGAGCGCTGGTCGTCCAGCCAGACGGGCGAATCGTCGTCGTGGGCACGGGTGGTCCGAGCGACGATTTCTGGGTCGCGCGCCTCCAACCGACCGGGGCGCTCGACGCCTCGTTCAACCGTGTCGGCATGTGGACCGGGGACTTCGGAGACTCGGACACCGCGAAGTCGGTTGTCCTGCAGCCCGACGGGAAGCTCGTCGTCGCCGGCGAAACGACTCTCGGCGAGGACGTCGTCGTCGTTCGGTTGAAGCCCGATGGCACCCTCGACGCGACCTTCGACGGTGACGGGGTGAAGATCACGCCCGGTCCCGGCAACGAACGGGTCGGGGCGGTTCTGCTCGGCGCGGATGGGGGAATCCTCGTCGCGGGCACAGATGGTGGCAACGAGCTCTCCCTCGGACGTGTCGATTCCGGTGGCGCACCCGACAGGACGTTCGATCTCGATGGCCTCGCGGTGGCCGACGTCGGCGGCGAGGACGTCGGCTACGCGGCAGCGCTTCAGACGAACGGCAAGATCGTGGTCGTCGGTTCGACGGGTGATGGCGCGGATATGGCGGTTGCGCGCTTCCTGTCGAGCGGCGCCCTTGACCCGGGTTTCAGCGCCGACGGACGGATGACCGTCGACTTCGGCGAGAAGGAGACCGCCCGCGCGGTCGCGCTCCAGGCGGATGGCAAGATCGTCGTCGCGGGGACCAGTGGTTTCAGCGCCGTCGTCGCGCGCATCGATGGTGACCCGGTGCCGCGCACCACGAGTTCACGGCCCGCGAGTTCCGTCACGGTGACGACCACGGGCGACGCCGCGATCGCCGGGGTCGATGTCATCCCCGGGCCGTTGGGCGGAGGCCCCTCACACAAGGGGTTCGGGGTGCCGACCTGCGATGGCCGCCAGGCGACCATCATCGGCACCGCGGGGCGCGACGTCCTGCTCGGAACCCCGCGAGCCGACGTGATCGTCGGCCGAGGCGGCGCCGACACCATCAGGGCCGCAGGTGGCGACGATCGCGTCTGCGGCGGCCCCGGCAACGACCGACTGTCGGGCGGTATCGGCCGCGACCGCCTCTTCGGCGGAACCGGCGCCGACATCCTCACCGGAGGCCGCGACCGCGACCTCTGCGTCGGGGCCGGCCGCCGCACCACCAGCTGCGAACGCCCGTAACACCCCTTCGCCAGAAGGCTGCACCGCCGATGTGTCACCACCGGTGCCAGGCACCGGTGGTGACACATCGTCACGACATCAGCCTCCAAAAAGGCCGCGCTGCCGCGGATTAGCGAACAGTCGTAGTTGTCAACTCGATGCGGCGGCTGGCGGTCTGACGGTCGAAGACCGGGAACTCTGTCACCTCCGGTGCCAGGCACCGGAGGTGACAGAGCCTCGCGGAGTGTGCCGCCCGCGAGAGGCGGTCAGGCCGGGCGTAGGTCCTCGACGGCGCACGGTCGGGACGTCATGTTGATGATCTCGGGATCACCGGTGAGAAGCGGTAAACCGTGCGCGGCGGCCGTAGCGATCGCGAAGCAGTCGCCCAGGGCGATCGCGTTGGCAGCTTTCAGCCGGGCGGCCTCGATCATTCGTGCGGGGCCGGGCAGATCGAGTGTGAACGACCTCCGTACGGCCGCCATCGCAGCTTCGGCCTCCGCACGTCCGTGAAGCCGCTCCACTCGGTAGTAGACCTCAACTGCGTTCATCCAGCTCATGACGGCACCAGTCGAAAGAAGCCCGGCAACCCTCTCCATTGCGGGGTCCTTGCCAGCCATCCAGGCGAGCACTGCCCACGAATCGAGGCACGCGCTCACCGAGGTTCGCGCGCGCGGTCCTCGAGCAAGCCTTCGGCCAATCGAGAGCCTGGGTAGCGCCCACCGAACGACCGGGGATCTTGTTGCCGCCGGAGAGTTACCGCCCCGTCGACGACAGCAAAATCCACCTCCGCGCCGGGAAGCAGACCCAACTGTTCGCGTAGTTCCTTAGGAATGACGACCTGGCCTTTTGATCCGATTCGGTGAGTCATACCGTGAAGTATGACAATCCGGTCGTGATCGGTCCAGTCCTTTGGGGGAATGGTCAACGCGCGCGAGCCCCTGTAGCGTTTCGACCATGAGAACAAGCGTTGTGACCGGCGGAGCCGGATTCCTGGGGTCCCATCTGTGCGACCGGCTGCTCGCCGAGGGTGATCGCGTGATCTGTGTCGACAACCTCGATACCGGCACGCTCGAGAACATCGCCCACATCCGCGACGCCCGCTTCGACTTCGTGCATCACGACTTGGTGCAACACGTGGAGATCAGCGGCACCGTCGACCGGGTCTTCCACCTGGCGTCACCGGCGAGCCCGATCGACTACCTGCGCCTGCCGCTGCACACCTTGAAGGTCGGCTCGTACGGCACCCACAACGCCCTCGGCCTGGCGAAGCACCACCGCGCATCGTTCCTCTTGGCCTCCACCAGTGAGGTCTACGGTGACCCGCAGGAGCACCCCCAAAGCGAGACCTACTGGGGGCACGTCAACCCGATCGGCCCGCGCGGCGTCTACGACGAGGCAAAGCGGTACGCCGAGGCCATGACGATGGCCTACCGGCGCCAGCAGGGCGTCGACACCCACATCGTGCGGATCTTCAACACCTACGGCCCGCGGATGCGCCCGAACGATGGCCGGGCGATCCCCACGTTCATGCGCCAGGCCCTCGAGGGCAAGCCCCTGACGGTGTTCGGCGCGGGCGGCCAGACCCGGTCGTTCTGCTACGTCACCGACCTCATCGAGGGTTTCCTGCGGCTCATCGAGAGCGACTACCACGAGCCCGTGAACATCGGGAACCCGGGCGAGTTCACGATTCTCGAGCTGGCCGAGGCGGTCATCCGCATCACCGGAAGCGCCTCAGAGATCGTCTACGAGGCCCTCCCGCAAGACGACCCGACGGTGCGACGCCCCGACATCACCCTCGCGCGCCAGCTTCTTTCATGGGAGCCGACCATCGAGCTGGATGAGGGCCTGCAGCTGACCCTCGATTCGCAATGGAAGGGCGCTCCCGCCGCCTAGTTCTCAGGCTTCCGCGACCGCGGAGGGCCGCAGAGGCACGGAAGGCTCGCCGACGGGCGCCGCCTGGATCGGCCCGCCGACGTCCGGCAGCATGGCGGCAAGCATGGCCATGATCCGCTCGGTGGCCTCCCGGTTACGGCCGGCCCGCGGGGCATCACGGAGGTCCTGCAGAGAGATCGGCTCGCCGAAGCGCACCCGCGCGGGGCCACGAGCCAACTGCGTATCCCAGATGACGCACGGCACAACCGTCACGTTCGGCTGCAGGGCCAGCGCCCCAGCGCCCGAGAATCCGGGCTGCATGATTCCGCTGCGGGTGACGCCACCCTCGGGAAAGAGGATCAGGCATTCCCCGTTTGCGAGGAGCTCACGTGCGGTACGGATCGATTCACGGTCGGCGCTTGCCCGCTTCACCGGGAAGCCTCCCGACCGGGTGAGCCACCACGCGAGGGGGCCGTTCGCAAAGAGCTCTTCCTTCGCCATGAGAAACACGCGGCGCGGGCGACACGCGGCGGCCACAACGATCGGATCGAAAATGCTGACGTGGTTCGCGACGACCAGCACCGCACCGTCACGCGGAAGCGCCTCTTTGTTGATGCGCCGCAGCCGCATCGGCGGGGCCGTCAGGAGCGGCAGAAAGACGAGGCGCGTGAGCTGCCAGAGGGCCTCATTGACGCAGGGCGGCTGATGCATCGGGGTGAACCATCCCCGAATGCGGGCCAAGAAGCGGTCGATCACCGCGGCATCCTCGCAGGTCGTCACGCGAACGTGGCCGATCTCGTTGCAGTTCGGTGCAGCGTTCGTTGCGGATCGCGTCGGGGCGCAAGTGGCGGCCGCGGCTATCATGCTCCGATGCCCGCCCATGCCAGCGACCCGACGGTACGCGCACACCGCACGCGCCTCGATGTCGCCATGGTGGAGCGGGGCCTCGCCGAGACGCGCAGTCGCGCCCAGGCGGCGATCATCGCCGGACGTGTACGAGTGGGCGGGCAGCGGGCCGACAAACCGGGCGCGGGTATCGCCGGCGAGAGCGAAATCACCGTGCAGCAGACCGCCGAGTTCGTCTCTCGCGGGGGCAACAAGCTGGCCACGGCCCTCGAGGCCACGGGTCTGGACGTGACCGGGGCCCGCGCGATCGACATCGGGGCCTCGACGGGCGGCTTCACCGACTGCCTGCTGCGCCGCGGCGCCGCCGAGGTGATCGCCGTCGACGTCGGCTACGGGCAGCTCGACTGGCGCCTTCGCACCGACGCGCGGGTGCACGTGATGGAGCGCACCAACGCCCGGCATCTCGAGCCGCCCATGCTCGCCTATGCGCCCGATCTGGTGGTCGTCGACGCCTCGTTCATCTCCGTAACGACGATCTGGCCGGCGGTGGCGGCCTGCCTGGCCCCGGGGTGGCGGGCGCTCATCATGGTCAAGCCCCAGTTCGAGGTCGGCCGGGCGCACATCCGCTCGAAGGGAGTCGTTCGCGACCCCATCCAGCGGCACCGCGCCGTTGCGGAGGTGGCTGCGGCCATCACTGTCGCGGGCGCTGTGGTGCTCGATGCCGCCGACAGCGGGGTTCCGGGGCCCCAGGGCAATCGCGAGGTGTTCCTGCTCGCCACCGACGCCACTGGATCTGCCGGGCCCCCGGATGATCTCGATGCGCGTATTCGTCGCGCCGTGGAAGTCGGCAACGATGCCTGATCCCTTCGGCCAGGGCACGCCGGCGACGGCGCCGATCCCGATCGGACCGGCGTCGAGCGCCGCCCAACGGGTACTGCTCATGACCCACAAGGCACCCGAGGTCACCAGCGGGGCTCTGCCAACGGTTCTCGCGATCTTGAAAGAGCGCGGCGTCGAGGTGCTCGTGCCGCCCGCCGAGGTCGTCAAGCACCCGCGTCTGGCGGAGTACTCCACCAGCGACGGCGTCACGCTGAAGGGCGGTGGGGAAGACCTCATCCTCGTGCTCGGTGGCGACGGCAGCATCCTGCGCGCGCTCGCTCGAGAGGCCGGCTCTGGGGCCCCGGTGATCGGCGTGAACTACGGCCGTGTGGGGTTTCTGACCACGATCGAGCGCGACGAGCTCGAAACCGGGCTGCGACGGGTGTTGTCCGGCGACTTCGTCATCATCGCGCTCCCGTCGCTGACGGTCGATTGGAGTGACGGTTGGGTGAGCGCGGTCAACGACCTGGCTCTGCTACGCGGGGGCGAATCACGCATTGCCGATCTCTCGTTCGCCATCGACGGCGAGCGGGTCGCGAACGTGCGCTGCGACGGCCTGGTGGCCTCCACCCCCGTCGGCTCAACGGCCTACAACCTGGCCGCGGGCGGACCCACGGTGTCGTGGCGGGTGCGGTGCTTCGTGCTGAGCTTCCTTGCGGGCCACCACCTCGATACGCGGCCCCTGGTCATCGCGCCGGAAGAACGCCTGTCGATCACGAACTCGGCGGTCGTGGGGGCGTGCGACATCCTCGCCGACGGGGTAAAGGTGGGCTCGTTGGCCCCCGGCCGCGCGGTCAAGGTCGGCCTCGGCGGCTCGGAGGTTCATCTGGCGACCTTCCCGGAGGCGTCGTTCTTTCGCCGCTACCGAGAGAAGTTCGGACGCTAGACCCCACGCCCGCATGATCCGGTCGCTCGATATCCGTGGCCTGGTGGTGATCGACCACGCCGAGCTGGTCCTGCCGATGGGCCTGTCGGTGATTACGGGTGAGACAGGCGCGGGCAAGACCGTCGTCGCCCAGGCCCTGGGGCTGCTCGCGGGAGCCGCCGCTGACTCTGATCAGGTGCGCCCGGGCGCGAAGCACGCCCTGGTGCAGGCGACGCTCGCCCTGCCCGACGGTTACTGGGAGGCGCTCGACCCCAACGGCGCCATCGCACCCCTGCGCGAACTGCTTGACGACGAGGCGGAGGTCACGGTGGCGCGCCGCGTGCCGGCCGAGGGCCGGGCCCGGGCATTGGTCGATGGTCAGGCCGCCCCCCGTGAGGCGGTCGCGGCGCTCGCACGGTCGGTGGTGCGGTTCTCGGGTCAGCATGAGCAACGACGGCTCGTGTCATCCGCCGCGCAGATGGCCGCGCTCGACGCGTTCGCCGGCCAGGAGGTCGTCGATCTGGCGACGCGCCTGACCGCCCTGCGGCGCCGCCTGGCGGCGGCGGCGCGCGCCGTTGCCGCGGCGCGGGCGCGAGGGGAGGCCGTGGCACGCGAACGCGATCAGCTCGAACAGCTCGTCGCCGACGCCGATGAGGTGGTGCCCGACCTGGCCGAGCACGCGGGGCTGCTCACCGATCGCGACCGCTCCCGCCACAGCGCCCGCCTGGCCGAGGCCGCCGCCGCCGCCGCAGAGGCCCTTTCCTCAGGCGACTCCGGCCTCGGTGCCGTCGACGTGCTCGGCACCGCCGCCGGTGCCCTCGAAGGTGTCGCCGACATCGATGCCGCCCTCGCCGGCCCGTTGGCAGAGATCATGGCGAGCCAATCGACCCTGCAGGAGGTCGCGGCGACGCTGCACACCTACCTCGAAGACCTCGACACCGAGCCGGGTCGCCTCGACGTCATCGAGGGGCGCCTCGAGCAGTACTCGCGCTTCGAGCGCCGATGGGGGCCGGGTCTCGAGGCCGCGCTTGACCGTGTCGTCGATGCCCGCCAGGCCCTCGCCGACCTACGCGAAGGTGGCAGTGAGATCGAGCTGCGACTCACCGAACACGCAACGGTGCTGGCCGAGACCCGCGAGCTGGCCGACGCGCTTTACGCCCGCCGCAGTGACGCCGGTCCACTGCTGGCAGAGGCCGTCGTCGCCGAGCTGGCCGAACTGGCGATGGACAGGGCCGAGTTCCGGGCGGTCCTGGAGCAGGCCGACGACGACAGCGGCGTTGCCCGCCAGACCTGCACCTTTCTGCTGCGCGCCAACCCGGGCCTACCCGAGGCCCCGCTGGCGCTGGCGGCCTCAGGGGGAGAGTTGTCGCGCGTGCTGCTCGCCCTCCACGGTGTCGCCTCTCAGGCCGGCGCCGAGACGTGGGACTTCGACGAGGTCGACGCAGGGATCGGCGGCGTGACCGCCACCGCCGTCGCCGCGAAACTCGCGCGCCTGGCCGAAGGCCGTCAGGTGATCGTGATCACCCACCTGCCCCAGGTCGCGGCCCGCGCCGACGCCCATTTCAGGCTCGTCAAGGGCACCGATGCGGCTGGCCTCACGACAACGCGTATCGACCCGCTCGATGGCGATGACCTTGTCGCCGAGCTGTGTCGGATGCTCGGTGCCGCACCCACCGACACCGGCGCCCGCCGCCACGCCAAAGAACTCCTCGCCCGCCGCGGCGGCTGAGGGCCCTCCCCGATGGACGTAGTCACTCTTACGCTGATCGTTGTGTTCGTCCTGCCGGGCTAGCTGGCCGGAAGCGTTTGCACGCCGCGGCGGTACTTACGAGCTGCGGGAGGGCAGTCTCCAGCTGGTCCTCGGCACGCTCCTTTTCCCAGGCGCGATACATCTTGTCTTCATCCTCTGGAGCGTCCGTCTTTCGCGCGGGATACCCGATGCGGCTCGGTGGCATGAGCATCCGTGGGAGTGTGCCGCGTATCTGATCGCGGTCGGCGGCGTTGCTCCTTTGCTGTCGGGCAGCGGCTGGGTGGTCGCAACAAGGGCGGCCCGCTCGTCGTCGGAAAGTACGGAGAGGCATGACGAATCAGTCTTTCGTCGAGCTCCCCGCATGTGCATCAAGGAGGGATCTGATGCGTAGGCATTCGAATAGCGGGAATCGCCCGTCCCCGGTTCGCACTGCGGTGGCCGAACCCGGCGAGATCCGAGGAACGATCGGTGCGACCGGCACGCCGCAGGGCGCACCCAGGCCGGCAGTCCCACCGGCGGGCGTCGGGGTGGTCAGCTTTGTGACGGGACGGCCCCTGGTGTTGGTGCCGTCGGTCACGGCGAGAGTCCCGAGAAGTAACAGCCGTTGATCCGTGGCTACCAGACTGCCTGAGGGAAATTCTGGCGAATCGTCTCGTCTCGGGTGAGTAGCCGGGCTCGGTCGTGGATGGCGTGGCCGACGAGGAGCCGGTCGAAGGGATCGCGGGTCCAGGCGAGCTGTCGCGCCGCATCGGTGGCCTCGCCCGGGGCCCCGTCGCGTACGCCCAACGCCACCTCGCGGCTCAGCGACTCGAGGACGTCCTCTGGCGCGACGGCGAGCCGATCGATCGAACAGATACTGAAGCTCGAGTGCGACGGCCGGGGACACGACGAGGGCCTCGACCTCGAGGATGCCCGCGCGCGGTGTCAGAAGATCCACGCGGCCCTGGTAGAGCCAGACGACCACGCGGGTGTCGAGGTGGATCAGAGGCGCTCACCACTACCGCGCGCCCCGAGTCGGCGAGCACCACCTTCGACGCGCGGGAGGCCCCACCCGTCGCGTCGACGGTACCCGACGTCGCCATGGGGTACGACGGTCGACACGTCGGTACGCGATCACCACGCGGCCGTCGTCGACGAGCGCGATGCCCGATCCGTTCACGTTGACCGACGCCGTCGCGTTGAGGGAGCGACCCCCGAGAGTCGCCAGCGGCCGGCCGGCCGTCCACGCGCCGCCGAGACCGAGACGTGCGCGCACATCGACGCGCTGACGCGAGCCGTGGGCGGTCGCAACGACCACAACGGCATCCCCGAATCGTTCACCGCCGCCGCGATCGCCTGCCCCGGGATGTGTGCGCGCCAGAAAGGGATCACCGGGCGGAACGAAGCTGACCGGTCCGAAGCCGGCGGCGGCCGGCCCCGCGACCACGAGGCACGCTGCGACCAATCTCGGGCCCAGAATCTTGCGCGTTACACGCGCCTCCTCGCTGCGTGGGGTATCTGGCCCGAAGTTCCGCCGAGGGGCGAAAACCGCGAGCGCATCACCCAGAGGGGTGACGGTGCGACCGAAACTTTCGTCTAGGCTCGACCCGGAATCGGAGCTTTACACAACTCTCACACTCGCATGGGCCTTGATCGCTTTCTCGGACGAAATACCTTCGCGCATCTCGCCGGCAGACCGTTGTGCCCCGATGGACGGCCGACCGACGTCACCGAAGACATCCGAACTCGCCCGGAGGCGTTGTGAAGAATCGCGGAGATACGGGTCGGTCGCGCCGGCAGGGCGCTGCGCTCCTTGCCGCCATCATGGTCGCCGTTACCATCCCGGCCACGGCGTCCGCCGCGGCGACGCTCTATGCGCAAAGGTGGATGAAGGCCGGTGAGGTCGTCGTCCACCCGACCGCGCGTACGTGGTTGGCCAACACGATGACGGCGGCGAACGGCAAACGCGCCGTGCGTGTCTGGGCGTACAGCAACTACCGCGATCGGTACGCGGGCGACTCGGGACGCCAATACGGCACGACGGTCGTCTACCTGGGCTCCTACTGGGGCCAGACCCGGCTCTACTGCCAGAACTGGTCGGGCACGTCGGAAATCGCCGAATGCCGGGGGGACTACTAATGAGCCGCATCACGCCTCGCGTCCGCACCGCCATCGCCGGTGTTGCATGTGCCAGCGCCGTCCTTGGCGTGGTGATTGCCAGCGGAACGGCAGTACCGCGCCCGCGCGCCGAACCGATAACCGACCCGGTGATCACGCCCGACGGGGGCCCGCCGACGTTTGAGGTCCTGAAGAAGCAGCGCACGGCCGAGGACAGAATCAACAACCTCTTACCAGCGGAGGTACTCACGGGCATCAACGTCTCGGAAGCCCGCTTCGCGCGGCGCTTTCGCGGTGTGCGCGTCTTCGTGGCCCCGATGCTCACGGGCACCGATATCTGCGTGATCATGATCAACCAGCCATGGGCGGCGACGCGCGCGGCGATCAACTGCGCGCCACCCGAATGGCTGGCGACCGGGCGCCAGGCGATGAAGCTGCAGGGCGCCCGCGGCGAGGAGGCGATCTACGCCGGCATCGTCCCCGATGGAGTCGCAGGGGTAACCGTCGGAGCCGAAGACTCCAGCGTTGAGGGCAACGTCATCGCGCTTCGCCGGGAGTCGGGTCGCCTCGACCGCGGTGCCCGGTACCGCCTGCGCAACGGCGATCAGCGCGACGTGGAGATCCCGGTCGACGAGGCCCTCGATGCGAACGTCAAGAACCCGTCGGCGCCGCGCCCGCCCAAACCGTAGTTACCGGCCCGCCCGGGCTCCGGATGGCCTCGGAACGCGGGCGACACGGGCGACCTGCCAGCGGGCAGCCGACGCGAGGCGCGCGCGAATGCGGATGCCGAGGTACCCGGCGTCGGGAAGCGACAGTGCGAGCCGCCCGGTGGTCGCGACCTTGACGGTGGTGATCCGCTTCCATCGGCGCGTTGAATAGCCCTCGACGATCAGGCGCACCGGGGCGGTGGTGAACACCTTGGTGTTCACGCGGATCGTCCGCCGTTCGAAGCGCAAACGCAGCGGCCCGAGGCGCAAACGGCCTTTGCTCGAGACGACCTGGCTTGGCAGCGGCGACACGGCTGCCGGTCGCGGCAACTCTGGCGTAGCGAAGATCCCACGAGCGTTGGGGTCACCGGCGCTCGATCCTGGCGCAGGGATGGCCCCCGGAGGGCGCGGCACGGAAACCAAGCTCAAGGCGGCGTACGCCGGTTTCGGGGACCAATCGAATCGCAGAAGCCCCTGGTTGTCTTCCCACCGGTTCTTGTTGGTGCTCGAATCGCGGAGGTTGTACCAAAAGATGCGGTCGGTCGACCCGGCAAGGTAGCGACGGCGGTACGTGAAAGCGCGCACCAGGTAGTCGGCCTGCACATCCTCGGTCGCGGTGTTGACGCCCCCCGGGGTGCATGAGGTACAGGTACTCCAGCTGTGCTCCATCAGCCAGATCGGCCGGCCCGGGTCGTAACGGTCGACGATCGTTCGCAGATAGCGCTGGCCATTAAGGCTCGACGGCGTGGGGTGACCCTGCTGATCGGTCGGCTCGGCCTCGGGCGTAAGCGCCGGGTAGGCATTCCATCCGATGATGTCTGCGTAGCCGGCGAGTCCGGCCTTGTAGGCGTTCTCGATGAACGCGTACGCCCCCTTGGCCGGGTCGGAGAACGACAGGCCCGCGAGAGGGGCGCTCAATACCAGCGCTGTCGGGTCAGCGGCCTTGACCGCCGTATACGCCTGCCGCTGAAGGGCGACGTAGGCAATTGCGTCCGGCGGGTCCCAAAAGTTGCGGATGTTCGGCTCATTCCACGGCGAATAG
>JANLSO010000197.1:0-16428 GCA_031362405.1 Thermoleophilia bacterium
GTCGACGTGAACCCCGACAAAGTGGCCATGGTCAACGAGGGGCGAACCCCCGTGGTGGAGGAGCGCATCGGCGATCTCATCGCCGAACAGGTGGCCTCCGGCCGCTTGACGGCAACCACCGATACGGCGGCGGCGATCGCCGGCACCGACATTGCCCTCGTGTGCGTCGGCACGCCGTCGGCCGCCCGCGGCGCGCTGTCGACCGAATACCTCGAGCAGGTGGCGACCCAGATCGGGGAAGCCCTGCGTGACCGCAGCGATCGCTACACCGTGGTGATCCGGTCGACGATGCTGCCCGGCACGTGCGAAGAGTTCGTGCTGCCACGCTTGGAGGCTGGCTCGGGCCGTGCGCCCGGCAACGGGTACGGGGTCGCCGTGAACCCGGAGTTCCTGCGTGAGGGAAGCTCGGTACGCGACTTCTTCGATCCCCCGAAGACGGTCATCGGCCAGCTCGACGACGCCAGTGGCGACGCCGTGGCCTCTCTCTACGAGGATCTCCCCGGGCCGGTCTACCGCGTGCCGTTGAAGGTCGCCGAGATGGTGAAGTACGCCGACAACGGCTTCCATGCACTGAAGGTCGGTTTCGCAAACGAGATCGGCGCGGTGTGCAAAGCACTGGATCTGGACAGCCACCAGGTGATGGACATCTTCCGCTCCGACACCAAGCTGAACATCTCCCCGGCGTACCTGATGCCCGGCTTCGCCTTCGGCGGCTCGTGCCTTCCGAAGGATCTGCGCGCGATCACGCATCGGGCCCGTCACGCCGACGTTTCGCTGCCGATCCTCGAGAGCGTGCTGCCCTCGAACACCAAGACGATCGAGCGCGTCTTCGACATGGTCACCCAGACCGGGAAACGCAAGGTCGGTCTATTTGGTCTGTCGTTCAAGAAGGGCACCGACGACCTGCGCGAGAGCCCGCTCGTCGAGCTGGCCGAACGTCTTCTCGGACGGGGTTTCGATCTGATGATCCACGACGCGCACGTCTCGGTGTCGAGCCTGATGGGCGCCAACCGGGCGTACGTGGAATCGCGGATCCCCCACCTTCAGACCCGCATGGCCCAGACGGCCGCCGAGGTCGCCGCGCACGCCGAGGTGTGTGTGGTCGGTACGAGCAGCGACGAGGTGCTCGCCGCGCTGGAAACCACGCCCGAGAGCGTGATCATCGATCTGGTTCGGTTCCCCGGCTCCGAGGCCTTGGCGGGTGAGTCCCGCTATCACGGCGTCTGCTGGTGAGCCGCACGAGGGCGCGCGCGTCCTCGTGCTGGTCGAGAACCTCTCCGTACCGTTCGATCGGCGGGTCTGGCAGGAGAGCCGCGCCCTCGTTGATGCCGGGTACCGGGTTGATGTCATCTGCCCCGCCGGCACCAAGCGCGACACCGAACCCTTCGCGGAGATCGAGGGCGTGCGGATCCACCGCTACCCGTTGCGCCCGGCGACCGGCGGCCCGCTCGGATACGTGCGCGAGTACGGCACGGCCCTCTGGCACACGCTGCGTATCGCCCGTCGCCTGTCGCGCGATGGCCGCTTCGCGGTGGTCCACGCCTGCAACCCGCCGGATCTGTTTTTTCTGATCGGCCTCGTCTTTCGGCCTGGCGGCGCACGGTTCCTCTTCGACCACCACGATCTGGTCCCGGAGCTCTTCCGCTCGAGATTTCCGAACGGATCGCGCCTGTTACAGACCGCGGTGCGCACCACGGAGCGGATCACCTTTGCCTTGGCCGACGCCGTGATCAGCACCAACGACAGCTACCGGGCGGCCGCGATGAGCCGGGGGAAGGTCCCCGGGGAACGGGTCACCGTCGTGCGCAGCGCCCCCGACCTCTCGCGTTTCGTGGCCGTCGCTCCCGACCCGGCCCTGAAGCGCGGCAAGCCGTATCTGGCCTGCTACCTCGGGGTGATGGGCCCTCAAGACGGCGTCGACTACGCGATCCGCGCGATGGCCCACCTGCGCGACGTGCTCGGCCGCACCGATGTCCACGCGGTCTTCATCGGCTCGGGCGACGCATTCGACGACTGCGTCGCGCTCTCGCGCCAGCTCGGGCTCGATGACATGGTCGAGTTCACGGGCCGGGTTTCTGACGACGACCTGAAGGCCTACCTGTCGACCGCCGACGTCTGCCTGTCGCCCGATCCGAAGAACCCGTTGAACGATGTCTCGTCGATGAACAAGGTCGTGGAGTACATGGCGATGGGCAAACCCCTGGTGTCGTTCGAGTTGCACGAGGCGAGGGTCACGGCGCAGGACGCCGCGCTGTACGCGCCCGGCAACGACGAGAAGGCGTTCGCACAGCTGGTCGCGGATCTGCTTGACGACCCAGAAAAGCGCGCGACCATGGGCGAAATCGGCCGGGCCCGGGTGCAGGACCGGCTGTCGTGGGAAGTCTCGCGGCGCGAGCTACTGCGCGCCTACTCGGAGCTTCTCGACCGCCCCCGACGAGGCCTCCTGCGCCGCAAGTAGGCGCCTGACGGCGGACTACCATTCGGGAAGCCCGGGCTCACGCAGCAGCACGAGGATCGCCGTGTAGTCGCCGGACAGGTCGATTTTCGGAACGCATGGCCACGATACCGCCGGGGCGAGTCGCGAGCAGGGACCGTCACTGGCTGCGCCAGCCGCCATCCACGTACTTTGCTTCGATGGCTACCTCGCCCATCCACGGCCCGGGGGAATCCGCCGATGCCCAAGTACAGCTCCCACGCGGCGACAAGGCGGTGAAGGAGCGGGGCGAACTCGCGCATGGAATCCTCGAGGCCAGGGCGCAAGAGATCTCGCGCGCGAACCAGGCCAGGCTCGGGCAGGTCGATGCCCATTGCCTGCCACACGGAGGCGAACGGCATCGGCAGAAGGATCCGATCGGGATGGGCGACCCCGCCGCGTCGCCCGGCGAGCTTACCGAGCGCCTCATCCAGATCCCGAGACGAGGATCCCGTGAGCACGACGCAGTCCTGGCCGAACGACGTGTTGTCGCGTAGCCACTTGGTCTGGCGTGGCCAATCACCCGAAACGCCGGTGATCTCGTCGAGAAACCAGTACCGCGGTCCATCGCCCGTCAGGAGCTGCTCGGCCGAGGGGGGCCGCGTGGAACCGTTGAGTCGAGGGATGACGCACCAAGGCGGTAGCCCCACCGGCGCCACAGGCCGCTGCCGTTCACCCATTCTCAGCGCGGGTACGGGCGGGCGCCAGCGTCTGGGTGACGATCGAGTGGGATGTCGTTGTCACCACCGGTGCCTGGCACCGTTGGTGACAACGACATCCAGAAGTGACGCAGCTGGCCCTATTGGGCGCCGTCAGTGCCGGGTGGCTTAGGCGGGGCGGCCTGCGGGGGTCGGTTCGGCGATGGTCGCGGTGGCGCCGATGGCGCCGAGGATGTCGGGCAGAACGCTGTCGGCGAGGCCGATCGTCGCCTGCCCGCTCACCACGATCGGGAAGATCTGGGCCGTCGAGGCGAAAGCGATACCGGGCATCGCCGGGTCGAACGTCCCGGGAACCCCGGGGCCGGCACCCACCGCGTGCACGGGCTCGGCGAGGCGGGCACGCATCACCGTGTGGGCGATGACGTCGTTCACCGGGTCGAAGTCGGGGAAAATCCGCCGTAGGCCCGAGACGAAGCGGTCGGTGATCTCCTCGTCAGATGCTTCGAGCAGTGGGTTCGCCGGGTCGACGTACTTCGGCAGATAGACCAGCGAGTGGTCGCGCTCGCCGTTCGGGTCGAGCACGCGCGTGGTCTCGATGATCCCGGTGAGGCCGACCTTCGGGTCGGCGATGTTGATCGTGTAGAAACGACTCAGGCTGCGGCGCGTCTTCAAGAGAACGCAGACGATGCCCAAGTAGCGGTCGGGCGTTCCGACGAGGGTCCGCGATTCGGTGTCGCCGATCAGCTTTCGCGCCACCGGGGGCAGCACGGTCAGCGCGACCATCTTGTACGGACGCGCCTCGCCCGAAACGGTCACCGCGGGGGCATCGCCGGGCGTCACGGAATCGACGGGGGTCTCGGTATAGATGTTGCCGCCGAGGCACGAGATCCGCTCCGCAAGCCGATCGACAAGTGTCTGGTAACCGCCCTCGAGCGCCCCGCAGACCTCGCGAGAGCCCTTTTCCTTACGGGCACCCGACATCCGCCGCGTCCGCTGCCAGAGCCACGTCGCGGGCAGCCCGTCGGTGCGGCCGTCGAACTTGGCCTCGAGCAGCGGCTTCCAGAGCCGGTTCCACACGCCCTTGCCCGCGAGCTTTTGGATCCACGGCACGAGGGGTTTGGTGTCGATCTTCTCCCACGAGGAGATCCGCTGGCAGTAGGTGACGAACAACCCGAGGCGCACACGCTGGAACGGGGTCAGCAGTGAGAACCGCAGGAACTCGCCCGTCGTGGAGATCGATTCGAGCTTTCCCCCGTGGAAGAAGCCGACACCGGTCTCGGTGAACTCGAGGGAAGTGTTGAGGCCGACCTCCTCGGCCAAGCCGATGACGCGGTCGTCGGTCGGCAAGATCACGTGGTAGAAGCGGTCGACACGGGCGCCATCGAACTCCATGTCGCCCGCGAGGCCGCCGAGGCCGGGCGCCGACTCGTACAGGTCGACTCCGACTCCGGCGGTCGCCAGACGGTATGCGAGCGTCAGCCCCGTGAGCCCGCCGCCGATGACGGCGACGCGCTCAGACGTCATGCGCGCCGAAATCGGCCGATGAAGGCGCGAAGGGCCACGCGGCCCTGGGCACGGACGGTCTCACCGAGCTTCATCTTGCTTTCGCCGATGCGCTTGGAGGCGTCGAGGGTGATCGGCACCTCGACCACGCGGGCACCGTCGCGCATCATCTTGATGAGTAGCTCGGTGACGCCGGCGAAGCCGGGCTCGGAGATCAGCCGGTCGCCGTGCTTGTCGAAGCTGCGCCGCAGGAAGTCGGCCGACATGCCCCGGTAGAGGTTCGTGAACGTGTTCATGCGGGTGCCGGTGGCGATCCGCATCACGAGGCTCGCGGCCTTGCTGGTGAGCTGCCGCATACCGGAGACGTCGCGCATCTCACCGTCGGGATGGTGCATCGAGCCCTGGGCGATGTCGGCGCCGCCGAGGACCTCGTTCACCATGCGGCCGAGCTGGCCGAGGTCACAGGTGGTGTCGGCTTCGATGGTGACGATGACGTCCAGCTCGGGATCCTCGAGGGCACGCCGAAAACCGGCGACCAGCGCGGCGCCGAGGCCCTTGTTGGTGCCCTGGCGCACGAGATCGATCGTCAGCGGGCCGGTGTAGCCGTCGGCGATCTCGGCGGTGCGGTCGGCCGAGCCGTCGTCGACGAGGACGATCTTGATCCTGTCGAGGGCGTCGGCCGTCGCGATCTCCAACTCCCGAAAGAGGTTGGGGAGGTTGTCTTCCTCGTTGAAGGCGGGTACGACGATCGCCACATCCACAGCGGCGCGTGCGGTCTCGGTGCTGTTCGGTCCGGGCATTTGGGTGGTCACGTCCGGTGTTCCCTTCTTGCGCGGCAGCGCGGTCGTTCTCGTGCGGGGGTGTGATGACGCCTGACGATGGTAAGCGGGGCACCGCGGGTGAGTGAACCCACCAGGGGTCCAGTACGACCACCTCGACCGGCGTTCCACCTGTCCTATCGTCGCCTTGCGCTCGTCAGCCGAGCGAACGGCACTCGGTAATACGCACGACAGCCACGTAGGGGATGTCGTTACGCGTCACCGCGCATCGCGCACGCGCCCACGCAATTCCTGGCGGTTCGGGATCAGGCGGACGGATCACCAGCATCAGGCTGCCGGTGCGTCCGAGCAGTCTTTTCACCAGCGCGACGTCGGGGGGCCCGTCGGGAAGGCGATCAAAGGCGGGGTTGTCGAGCAGCACGATGTCGCTCGGCACGGGCGTGGTGTCCCAGTCGGGAACGATCGGAGACCCGTCGGCGGCCGCGAGAGCCGGCTCGTAGAAGCCGGCACCCTGGACTCCCTCCGCCTCGTAAAACACCACGGGGGCTCCCGGCGGGCGCTCCTTCACGACGAGGGCGCTCCAGTCTTTGGAACGCTCTTCACCGGTTGCGCGTAGACCGTTGCTCAGGCTGGCGCCGCTCATCAGCGCGGCGACGACGAGGAACCCGGCGATACCGACCCGGCCGAGCCGCTCGGCCGACCACGCGACCAGGATGAAGATCCCGGGCAGCACGCCGACGACGTAGCGGGCCTCCCACACCGAGTTTCCGACCACCGAGATCACGAACGCCACGGCGACCGGAATGGCGACCCACGCGATGGCGAGAAGCCCGGGGCGAACCGCGGCCGAGCGCAGCTGACCGCGCAACGACCAGATGGCCCCGGCGACCAGCAGCACCACGACGAGAACAAGGCCTTGGCGCACCGCCCCGGGGCTGCCGCCTCCGAGGAGACGTGCGAAGAAACCGGGTATCGCCTGGAGGTCGGGCGCGTTGATCCGTACCAGCGGGTTGGTCGTGCCGCTGGCGGCTCGCAGAAGGAGGGCCATCGGCGCGAGCGCGAGCCCGGTTCCGATCAGGGAGATGATCCACCCACGAACGGCGCGTCGTCCCGCCCACAGAACAGGAATGAGATGGGCCGCGACAAGCAGCACGACCAACGCGTTGCAGTACGCGCCGACGGCGACCGCGCCGCCGTAGACCGCCCACCAGCGCCATCCACCGCCGTCGAGAGCGCGAAACAGCGCACCCCACGAGACCAGCCCGATCAACAGGGCCATCGCGACCCACCGAGCGTCGCTTCCCGCCGTCACCGCCGTCGGAGCGACCGCCAAAAGCACGGCGGCACCCAGGGCCACGCGCGACGAATAGCGCTGCCGAGCGACCCACCACATGCAGACGACCGCCGCGCAGAACGCCATGAGCGCCGGGATCCGAAGCCACCACACCGAATGGCCGGTCGCGCCGAAGGGGTAGGCGGCGAGCTGCGGCACGAGGGCCTGGGGATCGTTGGTCCACTGGTCGAACAGACCACCAAGGCCGTGCTGGGTCAGTGCGTAGACAAACGCCTCATCCAGCCCAGCGTCGTATGAGAGGACGCTCGGCAGGGCCATGAGCGCCGCCAGCGCGACGAGCAACGGCACCGCCATCCGCCGACGAGTGAGCCGGTCGAGTGCGGAATTCACTCCCCGCGGAGCCGCAGCCGCTCGACCGCCCGTCGGGCCCGACGGGCCAGAGGGCGACCCACCCGAACCTGGGCCAGGCCCGCCAGCCCCCGGGGCGTCAGCGAGAAGGCCTCGACGCGGATCATCTGCCGGCATGTATCGGTCCATTTGAGCTTGTAGGGATCGGCATCGCCGAGCATTTCGTAGGCGCGAAGACCCTGGGGCTGCATCTCGGCGAACAGCATCGACACCAAGAGGTGGCCGAGGCCGTACTTCGCCAGCTCCGGCGCGAAACCAGCTTTCAGGGCAAACAGGCGTCCACCTTCGAACAGGTCGATCTCGAACGCCACCGGCCGTCCGTCCAGGTGTAGCTGCGCTAGACGCAGGCGGCCGGTCTGTGCACTCCACGCCGCAATGGCGCGGTAGAAGGCATCGGTATCAGAGCGGGCGGTGATCGCGGAGCCCGCCGCGCCCTTCCATTGGCGGGCCTCCAGCTCGAGGCAGGCGGGAAGGGCGGACGCGAGCTCGTCGGGGGCCTGGGCGATCACCAGCGCGAGCGTGCCCTGTTCATCGAGGCGACGCCGCGAGCGCCGCAGTTCCTTACGCATCCCGCGTGAAAGATTTCCCTCGGCCGGTTGGCCGGCGGTGAGCTCTAGATACGGCGAACGCAGGACGGTCCGCTCGGCGAGGCGATAGCGGTGCCGGCGCGCGGCGTCGCGCAGCCACCTGTGGGCCGGCGAGTCGGCCGCGAGCGGCGCCATCAGCAGGCGATGCGGGCGGCGGGCAAAAAGCAGGTCGGTAACCCGCGCGCCGCTGGCGTCATCGATCGCGAGGATCGTCACGGCGGGGGTGTGGTCGTTGACCAGCGACGAAAGGCCGCCGCGCTCGGCGAGAACGGCGACGAGGCCGGTCAGCTCGCCCGCGTCGCTGCGCACGGCCACGATCTCGAGCGGAGTCGTCGGCGCGAAGGCGGCGCGCCAGGCCCGGGCCCAGCCGGGACGGGCGAAGGGGCCGCCATCGCAGCGGTCGACCAGGGTGTCCCACTCAACATCGGTGGGCTCGTCTACGATCGGGGTGGTCATGGGCGCGGACACTACAAGCGGGCTGACGACGTGCGGATAACGCGCCGGGGCTTCGTGGTCGGCGCGGCCGGGGCGGCGCTGGTCCTCCCCACGGGTTACCTGACCGCCCGCAGGCTGCGTGACGGTGGTGGCACCCCGGACCCCGCCTCGAAGGGCGACTTCCCCGCCCCGCCCCGCACGGCGAGCTGCGCCGAGCCGGGCAACGCGATCGTCGCCGAGAACTGCCGGCCGGGGACCCCGGGATGGCGTCTTTCGCGTGTCGACGGTCGCATCGAGGGCTTCTTCGACGCATCGTCGGCGAATCGAGGCCAGGAGATCGCTCTTCGCGTGCGCTGCGCCGACCCCGAGTACCACGTCGAGATCTACCGGACCGGTTACTACGACGACGTCGGCGCGCGGCTGGTAGCACGCACGCCGTCACGGCGCGCGACGGCCCAACCCGAGGTGCGCAGCGACGCGCGCACCGGCCTGACCAGCGCCTCGGGATGGTCCGTGTCCGAGCGGTTCGACACGACCTCGTGGCCGACGGGCGTGTACCTGGCAAAGCTCGTCTCATCCGGCGGCAGCGACGACCACGCGATCATCGTGGTGCGCGACGACGACAGACCCAGCGAGGTGCTGGTCCTGGTCTCCGACACGACGTTCCTCGCCTACAACTACTGGGGCGGGCCGTCGCTCTACTCTGGTGGGGCCGACGACCCTCGCGCGGTGCGCGTCTCGTTCGACCGGCCCTACGGCAACGTTCGCGTCAACCAGGCCGACTGGTACCTGCGCGCCGACCACTGCGTCGCCCGTTTTCTCGAGGCCGATGGATACGACGTCTCCTACGCCGCGGTCAGCGACCTCCACACCGGCGTGGATCTCGGGAAACGCCAGGCGTGGGTGTCCGGGATCCACAACGAGTACTGGAGCATGGAGATACGCCGGGCCTTCGAGGCCGCCCGCAATCGCGGTACCGGGCTCGTCTTCATGGGGTCGAACACCGGCTACTGGAGGGCTCGTTTCGAGCCCGACCCGTGGACCGACCAGCCCAACAGGGTGATGGTCTGTTTCAAGGAGAGCGAGCTTTCGCTGACGACGCTCGGCGCCGGGCCGCAGCGTGACCCCGTCGCGCCGACGGGCCTCTGGCGCGACCCCGATGGTTCGAACGAGCCCGAGAATGCGGTGGTCGGCATCATGTACGCAGGCCAGAACCTGCGCGGCTATTCGCCGTTGGTGGTTCCCACCGCGTCGGCGGGCGACCCACTGTGGCGCGATGCAGGCCTGAAGGGCGAAGGCGCGACAATCGGCCGTGAACTGGTGGGCTGGGAGTGGGACGCCATGTTCGACAACGGCCACAGCCCGAAGGGGCTTCGGATGATCGCCGCGACTCCCGTGACCGGTCAGCTCATGAGCGCGGTCGGCGTACCCGGCGAGGGCGACGCCACGGCCGCCGTGACGACCTACACGGCGGAAAGCGGGGCCCATGTCTTTGCCAGCGGATCGAACCTGTTCGCGTGGGGCCTCGACCGGGAGGGGCGACGGGTCTACGACCCCGGAAAGCCCCAGGGCGAGCCGGATCGGCGGATCCGCCAGCTCATGACGAACGTGCTCGGGCGAATGGGCTGCGCGCCCCGCTCGCCCGCCGACGACCTTACGGTTGCGGTTCGCTCTCCGGGGCTGCGCCTCGACGGATGAGCCGGCGTAGCCGTGCCTGGGTCGTGTCGGGCATTCGGTGCATCCCGGCGCTCGCCAGCCGCCGCAACCGCTCGGGGCCGCTGAAGACCAGGGCCGCCGGGTAGGCGACATCGCGCGGCCAGAGCGTCACGGTGCGCACGGGGGCATCCTCGTCGGCGAAGCGGCGCTTGTAGCGGTAGGTGTCGTCTTCCCCGAAGTCAATGCGGGCGGCGCCGCGGTCGATCGCGTCGCTGACACCGTCGAGAATGCCGACCAGTGACGGTGAGTGCGCCTTCCAGTCGGGATCCCAGCCACCGTTCCAGTAGACGACCTCCGCGCCCGAGACGATGAAGATCTGGACGCCGACCGCGCGCTCGTCGTCGCCGATGATCAGGTAGACCCGAAAGCGGTCGGGCCCGAGGGCAACCCCTGCGTCGGCCATCATCTGAGCGCCCTCGGGCGAGGCGAGCGGCGAGCGCTCGCCCCAGCGCAGCACGTGCAGGCGGCGCAACTCCTGCATGGCCCACGTGAGGCGCTCGTCGGTGGTGGCGCGCTCGAACCGCCCGCCGCGACCCTCGATCTGGCGGCGGTCGCGGCGCATCGCCGCCCGAAAACTCGAGCTGCGTCTGGCGAACCACTCCTCGGAGGTCTTCCCGCCGGGAATCAGCACCGGCACCGCCGAGGTCGCGCCGCGATCGAGCACGGGCCGCAGGGCCCCGGGCCACGCGGCGCGCAGGATCGTCGGCCAGGTGGCCTCGATGTCGACCTGTGTCAGGACGATGCGGTGCGGACGTGGCCGGGCGCTGGCCAGTGCACGGGCGATGAGCGCCAACGCCTCGCGCTCACGGCCCACCGCGAGCGCCGGCCCATTGCGGATCGCCATCCCGGAGGCCATGAGGCGATACTCGACAAGACCCCGTCGACGCGTGGCAACGAAGGGCGCGACGCCGATCAGCTCGTCCCCGATCCAGGCGAGGGCGGCGCGAATTTGGGCGCCGGCGGGCCGAAACGACGCCCACCAGGCGAGCTTCCAACCGGGGGCCCCGAGCGGCTGCTCGGCGGCGACGGCAAGGGCGTCCCATGCCGACGCGATCTGCTCGAGCCGGCCGATGTCGTCGGTCAGCTCGAAGCGCGGGAGGGGCGTGGGGCTCACGGGCGTCCGATCAAGGTGCGTAGGGCACTGTTACCGCCACCGAGGATCGTTCGCAGGCCATCGAGACCGCGGGCCGGGTTCAGCACAAAGCGGCGCAGCTCGAGGGCTTCGGTATTTGGGCGATTCCACCCGGGGATGGTCGTCACGGCGTGGCGGTGGCCCGCCGCACGGGCGGCGTCGAGGGTGGTCGCGTCGTAGTCGACGGGCGTTCCGTTGGGGTAGGCGAGCGTCGGTACGTCGACCTCCAGTTCACGTTCGAGTCGATCGCGGGCCCCGGCCAGTTCGGCGTGCTGCGCGGCGGGCGACTCACGGGCAAGGATCGGGTGGGTCATGGTGTGAGAGCCGATCTCGACGCGCCCGCGCAGCCGGCGCGCATCATCCCAGCCCATGAACAGTCGCTCGATTCCCGATGCACCCACCGGCTCCAGTTGGCTCACGATCTCCGTCACCGCGACGCCACGCGCGTCGGCATCGAGAAGCTTCAGCGCCTCGAATACCGGGCCGATCGCGGGGTCCCCAAGGTCGGCGGGGATGCGGTGCTCACCCCACTGGACCTCGGGTGCCCGGGCCGCGGTGATCGCCCACGAAAGCGTCTCCCACCAGGGGTCGACGATGCCATCGAGCAGGCCCGGCACCAGATAGAAGGTCGCGGGGACTCCCTCGGCCTCCAACAGCGGCAGCACTATGTCGAGGTTGTCGCGGTAGCCGTCGTCGAACGTGAGGGCGACGGCCCGGGGCGGCAGGGGGGTGCCCGAGGTCAGGTCATCGAGGGTCGCCGCAAGCGGAACGACGGTGCCCCAGCGGCGCAGGGCCCGGATTTGCCGGCCGAGGCCGGCCAGCGCCGCACCGGGCGGAGCGGGAAACGCCCACGAAGGCCCCGCGTTGTGCCAGGCAACGATCAGCAGCGTGTCGGTGCGGCCCAGGTTCATCCGAGCACGACGTCGGCCGGGTCGTCACCTTCGAGAAAGATGCGTGCCCAGACCTCCAGCGTGAGCAGGCTCCACAGCTCGAGGCCGAGATCGTGGCGTCCAGAACGGTGCACGGCGAGCGCGGCCCGTGTTTCAGCTTCGGGGACGAACGCGCGACGGCGCGCGCGGTCAGACAGCAGCATCCGCTCAGCGCGATCACCGAGGTTCCCCCGAAACCATGACGCCAGCGGCACGATGGGATCGGCCTTTGAACGGCCACGGAGCGCTTTGGGCAGTCTCTGGGCCGCGATGTGCCGAGCGAGCACGTTCGTCCGCAGCGACGTCGCCTTGAGATGCTCGGGCAGACGCGCGACGAACTCGACGAGAACGTGGTCGAGGAACGGCATACGGCATTCCACCGAGGCGGCCATGGTCATCTTGTCAACGCCAATCAGACGATTGTCGACAAGGCGCCCCTCGAGGTCGCGCGCCAGCATCGCGTCGAGTCGGCCGAGGTGCTCGGGGCGATCATTCACGCCGGCCTCCGGTTCGTGGGCACCATCGAACGGACGAAGGGTCCGCGACGCCCCGAACATCCGCCCGACCGGGGTACGCCGCAAGAGCCGCGTACCACCGCCCAGACGTCCGCCGGCGAGCGGCGCCCGATACCCCGCATGGCCGGCGAAGACCTCATCTGAGCCGAGATCCGAAAGCACGACGGTGACGTGCTCCCGGGCCATTCGTGACAGCGCCATCAACGGGATCTCCATCGGGTCGGCGAGGGGTTCGTCACGGTGCCAGACGGCCTGGGGAAGCAGATCGAGAAACGGTGTCGGGCCGATGCGCAGCTCATGGTGGCGGGTGCCGAAGGCGTCCGAGGCGAGTTGGGCGTGCCCGAGATGGTCGGTCGCCCACCCCTCCTCGAAGCCGACGGAGAACGTCGAAACCGGCTGGTCGGAAAGCTCGGCGGCGTAGCTGAGCATCGTGCTCGAATCGGGGTCGCCGGAGAGAAAGCACCCGAGCGGCACATCGCTGCGCATCCGTAGGGCCACGCTTTCACGCAGTAGCTGCTCGGTGCGCTCAGCCGCCTGGGGAAGAGCCATGTGAGTCTTGGGCCCATAATCGAGGCGCCACCAGCGCCGTTCCCGGGGTCCGTCGACGTCGATGACCATCAGGTGGCCGGGCTCGAGCTGGCGGATTCCGCGAAACAAGGTGCGCGGTGCGGGGACGTACCTCAGTGCCAGGTAGGCACCGAGCGCGTCATCGTCGAGGTCGGCCGGAACCCCGGCTTGAAGCAGAGCCTTGATCTCCGAGGCGAAGACGACCTCGTCGTCGAGCCGGGCCCAGTAGAGCGGCTTCTTACCGAACCGGTCACGTACGACCAGCAGACGATTCGCGCGGCTGTCCCAAATCGCGAACGCGAACATGCCGCGAAGCTCGTGGGGCAGATCTTCTCCCCACTGCTCGTAGCCGTGGGCGAGCACCTCGGTGTCGGACCGTGTCGCGAAGCGGTGGCCGTCGGCTTCGAGCCGCGTGCGCAGCTCGGGAAAGTTGTAGATCTCGCCGTCGAAGACGACGCCGACCGTGCCCGCCTCGTTGAACACGGGCTGGCTGCCGCCGCCAAGGTCGATGACCGCAAGCCTGCGAACACCGAGCTCCACACCAAAGCGCGAGAGGTGGCCTTCCCCGTCCGGACCACGATGCGCGACGCTTGCCAGCATGGCGCCCATGCGCGACCCGGCATCGTCTGCCGAGGTCGCTCCCCAAACACCGCAGATGCCGCACATATCGAGAAGCACCTCGCCGGGGAGCCGATCACAGTCGCCGCAGAGGCTACCAATGCCTCCCGTCGGGGCGGGCGGACGACCCGTGCGTCGGCTAGCGGAAGCCCCAGCGGCGACTGGCGACGAAGTTCAGCGGCAGCAGTACCGCGGCGACCGCGAGCTGGCTGAGGAAAATCGGCCCGAATACGAGGCCGGCCTCAACCACCATGAACAGCATGCCGAGGTTCAGCACCATCATGCTCAGCTGGACCGCCGCGAACGACGCGAGCTGCAGGAAGACGCCGCGCTCACCCTTGCCGAACGTCCACGAGCGGTTGACCGTGAAGTTCGTGACGATGGCGCATGAGAAACCGATCGCGGCGGCGGCCATATACCACATGCCCGTCTGCAGGAGCACAGCGGTCAAACCGAGGTAGACGGCCGAGGCCAACCCGCCGACGGTGACGAAGCGCGCGAAGCGGAAGATCGTCTCGCGGCGCGACAGGAAGCCTTCAACGAGAGCCGGCTGAAGGAGCGTGGGCGAAGGGACCATGGTGGCGGCGAGCTCCGGCTCGGCGACGGTGGATGCGGCGGGGGGAGGCGTCATTGGGAGGAGGTTACGTCCATGTTGAAGGGGCTTCGCCCCCCCTACGGTCAGGAGACCACTAGACGAAGGGGGCAGATAAGTGGATCCCCCAAAGGAGCGATCGGTTACATCACTTTTCTCTTACATTTGATCGGCCTCGCGCCCACAAAAGATGAGACCTCGTGGGAACGCACCGATGCGTGTCGACGCACGCCATCGGCCATACCGTGGTGTGGCCGATGCTCGGAAAGTCGGCTCTTGCCACCCGGTTCTGGAGATGTCAGACGTCCTGCAATCCCACCGACGCACAGATCGGTGCCCGGCACCGATCTGTGCGCGCGCCCTTCAATGCACAGATCGGTGCCGGGCACCGATCTGTGCATTGCGGCAGCGCCGAAGGGCCGTCGGGCGATCAGGCGACGGTCGCCACGACCTCATCGGCCTGGACGGCTTGGCCTTCAGCGACGTTGACCGCTGTCACTTCACCGGCGCGGTGGGCGGCGACCTCGTTCTCCATCTTCATCGCCTCGACGATGCAGATCACGTCTCCCTCGGCGACCTGCTGGCCGACGGCGACGAGCACTTTGAGGACGGTGCCCTGCATGGGGGTGGTGACGGAATCGATCGAGGCCTTGGCGCCACCGCTCGTCGAACGCTTCTGACGGGCGACTTTCGGCCGCGTGGACGCGGTTCCACCCGTGGGAGCGTCGCTCGCGGGGTAGCTCAGCCGGACGGCGTATCGACGGCCCTCGACCTCGGCGGTGAACGTGCGCACAACGTGGGGCTCGGGCTCCACTTGGGGGGGTCCCAACGAGCGCTCGGTGCCGAGAAGTGGGGTGGCGGTCTCGGCCATCGCAGCAAGCTCGGCGTGACAGGCGCCACCGGCAATGAACTCCGGAAGCGCGAAGAGCCAGCGGTGGAACGGGATCAGGGTCGCCGGCCCTTCGACGACGTACTCATCCAGGGCCCGCAGCATCCGCCGCCGGGCGGTCTCGCGATCGACGTCCCAGACGATTAGCTTGGCGACCATCGGGTCGTAGATCTCCGGGATCTGCGCACCGGCGCGGACGCCGCTATCGACGCGGATCCCGGGCCCGGTGGGCTCGCGGTACGCGGTGATCGTCGCGGGGCTCGGGAGAAAACGCTTTGAGGCGTCTTCGGCGTTGATGCGGCACTCGAAGGCGTGGCCGCGTGGGCGCACGTCGTCTTGAGAGAACGAGAGCGGCTCCCCGGCCGCGACGCGGATCTGCTCGCGGACGAGGTCAAAACCGGTGACCATCTCGGTCACCGTGTGCTCGACCTGGATGCGTGTGTTCATCTCCAGGAAAAAGAACTCCTCACCGGAGACCAGGTATTCGAGGGTGCCGGCGCCGGTGTAATCGACAGCCTGGGCGGCGCGCACCGAGGCCTCCCCCATCCTGACGCGAAGGGCCGGGGAGACGACCGGGCTCGGGGTCTCTTCCACCAGCTTCTGGTGGCGTCGCTGCACCGAGCAGTCGCGCTCGCCCAGCCATACGCACGAGCCGTGGCTGTCGGCCATGATCTGGATCTCGACGTGGCGCGGCTCGGGCAGGTAGCGCTCCAGATAGAGGACCGTGTCGGCGAAGAACTTCTCGGCCTCGCGGCGGGCGCCGTCGAACGCGTCCGCCAAGTCGTCGGACGTGAGCGCGACACGAAAGCCCTTGCCGCCGCCGCCCGCCGCGGCTTTCACGGCGATCGGGTAGCCAATGTCGTCGGCGATGCGCCGTGCCTCGTCGATCGTCGGAACCTCGTGGATCACCCCGGGCACGATCGGCACGCTGGCGGCGGCCATCAGCGCCCGGCCGCCGATCTTCGAACCCATGGCGTCGATCGCCTCGGGCGACGGCCCGATAAAGACCAGCCCGGCGGCGGCGCAGGCGCGGGCGAACGGGGCGTTCTCAGCGAGGAACCCATAGCCGGGGTGGATCGCCTGGGCGCCCGCGGTGACGGCCGTCTGGATGATCTTCTCGGCCTTGAGGTAGCTCTCGGCGGCCGGGCCGGGGCCGATCAAGTACGCCTCGTCAGCGTACTCGACAAAGAGAGCGTCGCGGTCGACCTCGCTGTAGACGGCCACCGAGACGATGCCCATCTCGCGCAGCGTCCGAAACACCCGAATCGCGATCTCGCCGCGGTTCGCCACCAAGACCTTCGTGAACACCCCGTGCCCTTCGTTCGTCGTTAG
>JANLSO010000199.1:0-14794 GCA_031362405.1 Thermoleophilia bacterium
CCGGCTACCGCCGGCAAAGGTCGCGACAACCCTCACGATCGGAAAGCTGGTGCTGGGCAAGTGACATGACATCTCGACTCGTCCGGTCACCACGATGCGCCTTTCGTCGGCCAAAGACGACTCATTCCTCATGTCACTTGCCCAGCACCAGTTTGTCGGCGGCCGTGTCTGGACGGCTGCCGGAGTGCGTGGCGGCTACGGGGTGAGGGTGGCGCGGCGGGTGACGCGGCGGCCGCCGCCGGTGAGGGTCGCGACGACCCTCACGCCCACCTGGGCGGCCTTCGGCCTGAGGACGCAGGTCACCGAGCGGGCGTTCGGGACCGTCACCGTGCAGCCGGCAACGCGGATGCCACCTCGGATGGCGGCGATCCGGACGACGCCCTTACGGGCGGTGCGCACGGTAACGAGCAGCGTGCCCAGGCGACGCACGACGACGGGGTTCGAGAGCGGGCCGACGAATGTCGCGCGCCCGCCGCTCGGGGCGGGTTTCGGCCGGGGGCTCGGCACGATCCGCACCTGGGCCTCAGCATAGGCGGCAGGATCGTCGGCGCTCGTCGCTCGGAGGGTAACGGTCTTCACGGCGGGAACCTTCCGCGGCGCGCGGTAGACCCCCTCGGCGATGAAGACCCCGCGGCCGCGGCCGGCGTCGACGCTCCAGATGACCCGCGGCCCGATGCCGATGCCGGCCACCGTCGCCGCCAGCGTCACCGTGGCCCGCGTGCGCAGGTGCTGCGGAGCACCCGAGAAGCCGACCACCGTCGGTGGCCGCGTCCCAACGGTGACCGTCGCGGTTGCGCTCGCCGCACCGCCGTTCGCAACGTATCCGGGCGCCGGTCCCGATGGATACGGGCTCGTCGAGTCGACCGCCGAGAAGCGGAAGCTGTCGGCGCCCGCCGTTCCCGCAGCCGGCTGGTAGGTGACCTGGGCGACATCCACGCCAAGGACGGCGCCGGCGGAGACCGGAGACCCGGCGACGCTCAGCGTTCCGTGCGCGGGATCACTGTCGATCCGGAATCGGCGCGGGCCGGGCGTCCCGAATTGGGTGGCCGCGAGGGTCACGGTGACCGGTGCCGCGTCGCCCGTGGGGAACGGGCCGACGGCGTTGGCGACGTACCCGGGGATCACCGACGTGAACGTCGAGAAGGCGCGCGCGTTGTCGGCCTCGTTGCTCTCGCGGATGACATCGGTAGGGTCGGCGCGCGCCGCCAACCGGTACTCCCCGGGCGCGAGATCCGAGACGTCCGCCCACTGGAACGCCAAACCCGGCCCGTACTCATCGCGCCAGCCCGCCGAGACCCCCTCACGCAAAGAGGTCGCCGTGGGCTGCGCCTGACGGCAGAAGTTGCCCGTCGTCGGGTTGTTGTAGACGCCGAGCGCCGGGCCCTGGTCGCCGACGCGGTCGATGTCGTAAAGACAAAAACCGACCTTGCTCCCGGTACGTACCTGCGTGGTGCCGGCGGCGTCCCACAGGCTGTACTCGGCGGCGTTCAGCAGGTGCCAGTGGTTGTGACCGTCGTTCGCGGTGTACGCGAACTGGGCGGTACTGCCGTAGGGAACAAGCGCCCCACCGACGTGCTGCTTGGCGTACTGCTGCATCGTCCCGGCGGAGGGATCCCCCTGAAAATCAACCGGCCCGGCGCCCTCGTTTCGGATGAAGCCGTCGAAGCGAAGTAGCAGCCGCCCCGAGAAGCCGACCCCGTGACGGTCGACGGTGTAGCTCTCCAAGTAGGCCAGCTCAGGGGCGTTGCTGACGAGGTTCGGAAGGTCGTAGTCGGCCGGGTCGGCCGAAGCGACCAACGGCAGGCACGCGGCACCCGCGGCAGCCAAGCCAACAAGCGCAATCGGAAGATGGCGAGGCAGTTTCATCGTGCGAGTATCGGCCAGTTCTATGATCGTCAGGAGATGACAGGCGTTGCAGAAATCGAGGTCACGGTGAAGGTATTCGCATCGCTGCGCGAGGCCGTCGGCGTTGACTCACTCACGATCCGGGTTCCCGACGCTACTCCCGTGGGTGCCCTGTGGGCGCACCTGCCCGCCCCGGCCTGCGACATCCCGGCTCCGCGGGGCCTTCGCTACGCCCTCAACGACCTTTGGACGCTCCCCGGCGCACCCCTTCGCGACGGCGATCAGGTGTCGCTGGTGCTCCCGGTGTCGGGCGGATGATCAGCCTCCAGACCGAGCCGATCGTACTCGATGCGTTGACGGCGGCCGTCGCCCACCCCGAGCACGGTGGCGTGGTGACGTTCATCGGCCAGACGCGACGCGAAAGCGATGGCCGGGCCGTAGCCGCGCTCGACTATGAGGCCGACGAGGGCCTGGCTCGCTCGGAGATGGCCGCCATCGCCGCCGAGGCCGTGCAACGTTTCGACGCACGCATCGCTGTGTCGCATCGCCTCGGAACCGTCGCCGTCGGAGAGCCCAGCGTCGCGGTCGCGGCATCCGCCGCACATCGGCCCGCCGCCTTTGCCGCCTGCCGCTACGTGATCGACGAGGTCAAGACCCGCGTGCCCATCTGGAAGCGCACACAGTTCGTCGACGGCGGCCGTCAATGGATCGACGGCATCGAGGCCGAACCCGTCCCCCACCCCACCCCCGAGGAGCCGCACGATGGCTGAGGAAGAAGAGTTCGGCGGCGACCGCATCGTCGTCATCACCGACCCCATGCTCGACGAGCCCGACATCGATCAAGAGGAAGAGCTCTGGACCGACGACTCCGGTGAGGACTACTCCGGTTGGTACTGCGTGCGCACCGACCCGTGGAACTGCCCCGCCGACGGGTGCGACTTCATCGCGAATCACCTCACGGCCTCGCACCTCATCATCGTCTGGCCCGAGATGGATGACCCGAGCCTTCTGCGCCACGCCGCTGCGGCACGCGACGTGGGCCGCAACCCGAAGCCCGCCGAGTACGAGAAGTCGATGGGGGCGGCGTGTTCGTACTACCAGTGGGACGCCGCCGGGAACCCCGTGCACGGCGTGCGCAAGGGCCCCGGAGACGACGTCTACTCGAAGAAGAAGTAGGCCGCGGTCATGAAGACCTTCAATCTCCATGGGGACGACTGGGATCGGGTCGCAGATCGCCCCGGCTGGCGGAGCAAAGACGGCGGGGTCGGCACGCGGCTCGGTGCCGAGTTGCTCGGCGGGAGCCTCTACGAACTCGAACCCGGCGATCGCCTCTGGCCGTATCACCTGCATCACGCGAACGAGGAGTGGCTGGTCGTCGTCCTCGGCACACCGACGCTGCGTTCTCCCGATGGTGAGCAAGACCTCGAGGAGGGCGACGTCGTGGTCTTCCCGCGCGGCAGAGCGGGCGCACACCAGATCTCGAATCACACGGACGCGCCGATTCGCGTGCTCATGATCTCCAGCATGGTCACGCCGGACCTCGTCGAGTACCCCGACTCGGGGAAGGTCGGCGCGAGAAGCGTCTCCGGCGAGCGGATCCTGATGAGCCGGCCCGGGCCCCTGCTCGACTACTGGGACGGCGAGCACTAGCACCCGGCCGGGGCCTCGACACCGCGTCAGTCGCCGATCGCGACCTCGCGGGCGGCGCGGCGGATGGCCTCGGTCATCGTCGGGGCAACGTGCAGGGTCTGGGCGATCCGGGCCACGGGCACACGCCAGCGCATCGCCAGGGCCAGCTCGCCGATCATCTCTCCGGCCGCCGGCGCGACGATGTGAGCCCCGACGATCTGGGCCGCGGAGCCACGCCCGGCGGCGACCAGGGTGACGAACCCCGTCGCGCCCGTTGCCTGGCCGCGATCGAGTGCCGAGAGAGGAACCGTCGCGACCCCGACCCCGCGATGACGCTCGCGCGCGGCGGCCTCGGTCATCCCCACGCTCGCGACCTCCGGGTCGAGCGGGGCTAGGCGCGGCAGGCCCCGGCGCTCGACGCGTACGCGCTTACCGATGGCGTTGCGGCCGGCGACCTCACCTTCGTGCACCGCAAGATGAAGCCCCTCATGTCGCCCGGTGACCTCCCCCGCGGCGAAGATCCCGTCGGAGGGGGTGCGCATCCGTTCATCGACGGTCAGCCCGCGGGGATTCGGCTCGACGGCGATCGCTTCGAGCCCGAGCCCGTCGATGACGGGGCGCCGGCCCCCGGCCAGAAGCAGCGCATCGGCCTCGATGCCGGCGGCGCCCTCGATATCGACCCGCACGCCGGCATCGACGCGCGACACCCCGGTAACGCGGGCACTTCGGCGAAGGTCGATGCCCTCCCCGACGAGGATGCTCGCGACGAGTTCCTGCGCGCGGGGATCGGGTGACACGTCAAGACGCGCCTCGGGCTGTACGACGGTGACACGCACCCCCAGCCGCGCGAACGACTGAGCGACGCCGAGACCCCAGGCCTCGCCTCCGAGAATCACGAGACGCGGTGGAAGTGCAGGGAGACCGAACAGCGAACCTTCGGTGAGGTAGGGGACGCTTTCGAGGCCGATACCCGGCGCGATCGACCCTTCGGAACCGGTGGCGATGACGGCATTGGTGAAGCGATGCGCCTGGCCGTCGACCTCGACGAGATCAGGCCCGCGGAATCGAACCTGCCCGAAGACGCGCGACACCCCGGCATCGTCGAGCAGACGGTCGCGGCGAACGGCCGCCTGCCGCGTTGCCTGGGCGGCGTGGGCGACGAGCGCCCGCCAGTCGACGCTCAGCCCCGTGGCCCGAATGCCGAGAGGCCCCCCCGATCGGACGGCCCAGACTCGGCGCCCGGCCTCTGCCAGGGCCGCGACCGCAACGACACCCACGGGCGGCGCAGACGGAGCACGCAGCCGATCGACCAGAAGGACCCCGGCTCCTGCGATCGCCGCGGAGCGCGCAGCGGCGACACCCGCGGCACCGCCGCCGACGACCACGACGTCGTAGCGTGAGCCCGACGTCATCGGGAACGCCGCGGGAAGACGTCGTGCGCCAGCGACGCGACCCGGTCGAGGATCAACACGCCGTCGAGGTGATCGATCTCGTGGAGTAGGACGCGCGCCTCGAAATCTCGTGCCTCGAGGCGCCGCGGGGTGCCGTCGATGTCGCGTGCTTCGATGACCACCCGCGTTGCACGGCGGACGTTCGCGGTGATCTCGGGCAGAGACAGGCACCCCTCACGCCCGACCTGCGCGCCATCGTGCTCGACAACGATCGGGTCGACCAGGCAGAGCTCGCCGAGGGCATCCGGGACGTTCTTGTGACCGGTGCAATCGACCCAGATCACACGCTCCAACACTCCGATCTGGGGTGCGGCGATGCCCACCGTGCGCGGGAACGACCGCGCCGTGTCGCGCAGGTCATCGGCGAGTCGCCGCGTCGAGGACCCCGGCGCATCAACCGGGCCGCAGACCGTCTTGAGGCGCACATCCGGATAGATGAGGACCTCCCGAATCAATCAGAGGGTCTCGTCCTCGGCGACCGAGACGGCGAGTTCCAGGCCGTTCACCTCGGCGGTCGGGCGAAGGTCCTCGTAGAGGCTTTGCGCCGTCGCCCCGGATGGCACCTCGACCTCGACACCCAACACGTAGACCGGTGGGTCGCCCGCGGCACGGGCCGAGAGATCGAGGATGTTCGCCCCGGCGGCCGAGATCGCGGCGGTCACGTGATGCACGATGCCGGGTTGATCGACGCCGTAGACCGAAACCAGGCAGCGAGGCCCGCTCGTGTGGACCTCCGGTGGGCTCGCGGGCCCCGTCCACAGCCCGAGCGACATGCTCTCGGCGACGGGCCGTAGGGCCGCATCGACCTGCGCCGCGTCGATGTCATCCGGCACGACGACCAGCAGAGCGATGGCGAACGAGCCGCGCAAAAGTGCCGCGCGGCAGTCGGCGAGGTTGCCGCCGATCGCAAGAAGTGGCTCGGTGAGTGCCGCGACGATGCCCGGACGATCGGCACCCACCGCGGTAACGGCGATCTCATTCATTGCGCGCACGGTACACCGACCATGCGCCGCTGCCGCTGCACAGATCGGTGCCAGGCACCGATCTGTGCGAACCGCAGGCGCGCACGAGTTCTGGATCACGTGGGCGAGGCGCGTGGGCCCTGGGCGTAGGCTTCCCACCGTGACCGGGGTCGAACGAACGCGCGCGCAATGACACCGGCCCTCTGGGTGACGGCGTCGCGGATCGTCGGGATCCCCATCGTGATGGTGCTGATTCTTCTCGACACCTCGACGGGTCTCTGGTGGGCGGCGGCCGTCTACCTCGTGGCGGCAGGAACCGACAGCCTCGACGGGTGGTTAGCGCGCTCACGCGGCCAGGTGACCGTTGCCGGCGCGTTCCTCGACCCGCTGGCCGACAAGCTGTTGGTCACGGCGGCGGCGGTCGCGCTCGTCGAGATCGGTGACATGGCGTCGTGGGCCGTGATGGTGATCGTCACGCGCGAGTTCGCCGTCACCGGGCTGCGCCTGGTCGCGATGAGTGAGAACCTCGTGATCCCCGCCGGGCGGTTCGGCAAGGCGAAGACCCTCTGCCAGAACGTCGCCTTGGTGGCGATCATCGCCCCACACGGTGCGAAGGTGATCGACGATCCGCTGCTCTATCTGGCCCTCGTCATGACCGTGCTCTCGGGCGCTTACTACTTCATCATGGCCCGGCGCCGGCTCTTCGAACGGCGTCAGCCCCAGCCCGATATGGCGGGAGATCCGTGACCATCGTCGTTGCCATCGTCGCGGCGTATCTGCTCGGCTCGATTCCCTTCGCCTATCTGGCGGGGAAGCTGCGCGGAATCGACATCCGCACCGTCGGCAGCAAGAACGTCGGCGCCACCAACGTGTTTCGCAGCCTCGGTAAGGGCACCGGGTTCGCGGTGATGGGCGCCGACATCGCCAAGGGTCTCGTGGCCGCGCTGATCGCCCTCGCACTCAGCGACGCCCCGTGGCCGCTGTTCGCGGGCGCGGCGGCGATTCTCGGCCACGTCTTTCCCGTATGGCTGCGGTTCAAGGGCGGGAAGGGTGTCGCCGTCGGTGGAGGGGTGGTCCTCGGGCTGATGCCGCTGACCGTTCTGATTCTGGCCATCGTCTTCGTGGCGATCGTCGCCGTGACACGCTTCGTATCGCTGGGCAGCATTTCGGTCGCCATCGCATTCACCCCGCTGACCCTCCTGCTCGACGAACCCTGGCCGAACGTGGTCTTCGCCGCCGCCGCATCGGTCTTCGTGCTGGCCAAGCACCGCGCCAACATCGGCCGCCTCTGGCGCCGTGAAGAGCTCCGCCTCGACTTCTCACGAAGAAAGCCGCCCGGGGACGTGCCCGGGCCGTAAGCGCCAAAATGCTCAGCTCCGTCGATGCCGCTCTCGACGCCGTGCAACGAGCTGACGTACGGTCGGCCTCTACATGGCCGCGTTGGAGCCGGTACCTGAATCCACCGCGGATTTCGTCAGGGACGACCCGAGACGAAGGAACCGACATGGCAATGATCTTGGACCAGCGCCGCGAGCGAACGGCCGGAAGCCAGGCGACTGCCGAAGTCGCGAGCGAACGACCTCGCAGCCCGCATGCACGCCCCGCCCGAGGACTCGTCAATGCGACGTCGTCATCGACGCGAGACAGTCTGTTCGGACGAATGTTTCGCGGACTTCCCGAGCTCGTGCTCGAGAACCAGGAGATGCAGTTCGACGTCGCGCGGCTCATCGCCCAGGTGATGCACAGCGAAAATGAGCTCGAGGACATGACCGCCGCCGAGAAGGAAGCCGAGGTACTGGCCGCAGGGGGCGACGAGGATGAGAACCCGCGCATCCCCTCCGGCTATACCTATTTCGGCCAGTTCGTCGATCACGACATCACCTTCGACCCCGCATCGTCGCTCGACCGCCAGAACGACCCCGATGCGCTGCACAACTTCCGCACGCCCCGCCTCGACCTCGACTCGGTCTACGGATCCGGGCCCGACGACCAGCCGTACATGTACAACGGTCCGCGCTTTGTTCTCGGCGGGGCGGTTGCGGGTTCAGGCGACCCCGGGGCCCACGACTTGCCGCGCCTGAACGGCAGGGCGATAATCGGAGACAAGCGCAACGACGAGAACGTGATCGTCAGCCAGCTCCAATCGACATTCCTGCGCTTCCACAACCGGATCGTCGACGAGGTCAGCGCCAAAGGAAGCGGCGATGTCTTTCAGGAGGCTCAGCGGCTGGTGCGCTGGCATTACCAGTGGGTCGTGATTCACGACTTCCTGGTGAAAGTGTGCGGACGAGACGTCGTCTACGACATCCTCGGCGTCGACCGCACGGGAGTGAGCACCACCACGTACGTCACCCAGGAATCGACCAACGGCGCCGCGCCCACCGCGATGGGCTTCTCGCCGAACTTCCGCTTTTACGACCCCCGCGAGCACTCGTTCATGCCGGTCGAGTTCGCGGGTGCGCTCTACCGGTTCGGCCACTCCATGGTGCGGCCCTTCTACCGGCTGAACGACGCGGCCGGGCCGTTCGAGACCTTCAATACGAGCAACGATCCGGCCCAGTCACTCACGGGGTTCCAAGAAATGGCACTCAACCCGGTGCGCGGCAAGTGGGCACTCGACTGGGCGCGGTTCTTCGATATGAAACCGCTCCAGGGCCGAAAGAACGCGGGCGAACTCACCGACAAACGCGTCCAACCGAGCTACAAGATCGACACCCGAATCGTGTTCCCGCTGAGCAACCTGCCAAAGCGTGAATTCGGCGAGTCGCCGCCGCGATCGTCACTGGCGATGCGCAACATCCTGCGGGGGTTCACGCTCGGGCTGCCGTCGGGGCAGGCGGTTGCCAACCTCATGGGTCTCGAGCCACTCGGGGCCGACGACATCCTGCTCGGCGACGACGCTACGCCTCTGTCGACGGTGGTCCCGCAGATCGGTGACCAAACCCCGCTGTGGGTCTACGTCCTCGCCGAGGCCCAGGCCAACATGGAGACCGACGACGACGACTTTCACAACACCGGTCGCGGCACGTTGGGTCCGGTTGCGGCCCGACTGGTCGCGGAGGTCCTCATCGGCCTCATCGCACGCGACCGCTTCTCATATCTCGCGCAAGAGCCTCGCTGGCACCCCGTCGCCAGATGGTGTGACGCGAAGAGCAATTTCGGGCTGCCGCAACTCATTCGGGTCGCGCAGTCGGGCGATATGCCGTAGCCATTTCGGGGGGACGGGCGACGCCCCGTCCCCCCGAACCCACGAACGACCTGGCGCCCTGTAGACGAAATGCTCCGGCGCGTGACACGACGACGATCCCGCAACGGGAACTTCGCAACAGTAAGTCAGGTTCTCCGACGAGCGGAGCGGAGAACCCGACGGGGCATGACGGCCCTACTGGACACCAGCGTTGTGACGAGCGCCAGGCTTCCGCCGGAATTTCTCGGGGATCAGTGGGCAAGACCGGAAGCAGGCCGCTCTACCTCACATCCGAGCATCCCTCGTTTCCTCGACCGGTCCCGCCGTTCTGCCGTCGAGCCATTCGGCCAGCGAGGTGTGGCCGGGGTGGTACTCGCCGGTGGCGATCTCTGAGCGAATCTCGCCCAAGGTGCCGCAACGCTCAGCGTCGACATCGTGGGTGTGGATGGTCTCGAAGTTGGCCTGGTGGGCGCGGATGAACGTGTCATCGCCAAGCCCAGGAAGACGCTCGAGAACGCCCTTGACCATCTCGCGGACACTGTCTTCGACGAACCGAGGCCGGCGGTGGGCGCGGTCGACGATGTACTGCTCGTCGGTGCGCTTCAGCAGCTCGTAGATCTCCGAGGACATCCCCTCCTCCACGATGTCGATCAGCGTCATCGCCGGGATCTGGGCGCCGTGCGGGGTTCCGACGTAGAGGGTGCCGCGGGCGCGCTGGTTGTGGGTGGCGATCGGCACCAAGCGGACGATCCGCTCGATGTCGTCCGACGAGAATCCCTCATTTGCGAGCGCGTCTTCGGCTTGGGCGCGAATCAGTCCCTGAGCGCACGGGCAGGCGTTCATGCCCTGAGCAGAGACACCGAGCACGCGCCGAACACCGTGCGGCCCGGCGGCGGCGATGCCGATCAACCCGTACATCTCCTGCGAGGTCAAATCGGAGACCGGTGTCTGGCGTTCCACCGGGAAGCTCGCATGGATCGTCACCTCGCTGCGCAGGGCGCCCTGGGCCTCGACGACGGTGGTGGCAATGACTTCGGCAAGCGCGTCGATCATGAGCGCACCACCCGCGGTGACCTCGTCGATCGCCTCGTTGATCCCCTCTTCGAAGCGCGACATATGAACGCCCTTCTGGCGGGGGTTCAGGTCGGCAAAGCATGAGATCTCGGCCTGAAAGAGCGTTTCCGAATCGTCGTGGGAGATTCGGATGGCTTTGGCCGAGCGTGTAACTCCCGCCCGAGTAAGCCCGATGGGCGCCGGGGGCAGGGTCTCCTGGAGATCTTCCAGCGGCAACGATGGCCGGGTGCTCATTCAGGTCACCTTTCGGTCTGGCTCGCCGGGATTGTTCAGGAAAGTGTGCCGGGCATACAACCCCGACCCGCAACTGCCGATGACATCACCGAGAGCGTGACGCAATCCGTCACCGCACCACTAGGATGTCTGAGGACGTCCGCGTATGCCCGTCCACCGGAAAAGGTCAGCCCCGCACTGTCGCGCAAGCCCCCCGCATCGGCCGAGCCACCGCAGCCTTCCACACCGATTCCCGCGGCGCTACGAGCCCTCGTCGACGAGGGCCGTGAACGCGGGGTGCTGACCTACGGCGAAGTCGCCCGGGCGCTCGAAGACGTCGATCTCACGAGGGAGCAGCTCGAGGAGCTGCACACCTGGCTCGGTGAGCGGGGAATCGAGCTGGTCGAAGGCGACGAGCCCGTTCCGGAAGTGCCCGAGGGCGGAGTCAGCGGTCTCGACCTTTCCATCGAACCGAGCCTCGACAGCCTGCGCCTGTACCTGCGTGAGATCGGCCGGGTTCCGCTGCTGACCGCCTCGCAGGAGGTCTCGCTGGCCAAACGCATCGAGCGCGGCGACCCGGCGGCCAAGCGTCACATGATCGAGGCGAACCTGCGGCTCGTGGTCAGCATCGCCAAGGGCTACATGGGCCGCGGTCTGTCGTTCCTGGATCTCATCCAGGAGGGGAGCCTCGGCCTCATCCGGGCCGTCGAGAAGTTCGACTACCGGCGCGGCTTCAAGTTCTCGACGTACGCGACGTGGTGGATCCGTCAAGCCGTGACCCGCGCGATCGCCGACAAAGCGCGCACGATCCGCATCCCGGTGCACATGGTGGAGAAGCTCAACCGCGTCGTGCAGGCCGAGCGGCAGATGATCCAGCACCTCGGTCGCGAGCCAAAGCCCGAAGAGCTGGCACTCGAGCTCGACATGACCGTCGAGGAGGTCCGCGACGTGCTACGCCTCGCGCAGATGCCGGTCAGCCTCGAAAAGCCGGTCGGTGACGACGACGACTCGGCGTTGGGAGACTTCGTCGAGGACGACACCGCCAGCTCGCCGTTCGACGAGGCCTCGAGGACGCTGCGCGAAACCGACATCCGCCGGGCGCTCGACGCCCTGCCCGAACGTGAGCGGAAGGTCATCGAGCTGCGGTTCGGCCTCGAGGGCGGGCAGCCCCGCACGCTCGAGGAGGTCGGCCAGGCCTTTGGAGTCACCCGTGAACGGATTCGCCAGATCGAAAGCAACACCCTCAGAAAGCTCCAGACGCTTCCCGAAGCGCAGCGCCTACGCGACTCCGCGTAGCGTCGTCCCGCTCCAGCGGGGCCGTGGCGGCAAAGGCGTAAGGGTCCGAGCCGCAGCCTCGAAGCGGTAGCCCACGCCATGCTGGGTCTGCACGTAGGTGAAGAGACCGCCGATCTCGTCGACCTTGCGACGCAGGCGCCGCACCAGCACATCGACCGAGCGGTCGCCGTGAGCCCGCTCGGCCTCCCATACCCGCCGATAGATCGCGTCGCGCGAGAGCGCGCGGCCCGTGTGCTCGGCGAGCACCCAGAGAAGCTTGAATTCGAGTGGAGTCAGGCCAATCGGCTGCTCCCCGATCGTGACCGTCAACCGCTCGGGATCGATGACGAGCTCACCGGCCGAGATCGCCTCGCGTTCCGCGTCGGAGGTCGCGACCGTCGCGCGGCGCAGGGCGGCCGTCACCCGAGCGACGAGCTCACGCATCGAGAACGGTTTGGCGACCACGTCGTCAGCGCCCAGGCCGAGGACCTCGACCCGATCGTGCTCGTTGGTCCGCGCGGTGACGACGATGATCGGCAACCGCGGTGCCCATTCGCGGACCTCTCTGATCAGGTGCCATCCGTCGACGTGCGGGAGCATCAGATCGAGGACCAAGACGTCCGGTAGCCCGGTCTTCAGACATCGCAGGCCGGCGAGACCGTCGCGCGCCAGCGTCGCCGCCATACCGGCGCGATCGAGATGGAAGGCGATCGCGTCGCCGGTCGTCTCGTCGTCTTCGATAATCAGGATCTGGGGCGGCTCGTTACTCATCTCGGGTCGAGAGGCTATGACGCGTAGAAATACGCCGTGATGCCAACTCGGTGACCATCTTGTGAACACCCGGTGAACGGGATCGGGCGTGCCTTTCGCCCAAAGCCAGCGGCGAGAGGCCAGTGCGACGCACGGCTCTCGGCTGATGTTAAACCTTGTAACAACCAGCGCCCTGCTGATAACAAGACGTTGACGTGATGATCTCTGCGGTGTCACGAAAAAGGGTGTTAGCTTCGCGACGCGTCGGGCCGCGGTCAGGCCTGGGCACTTACATAATGAGCGCGTCCCGCCGCGAAATAGCTCGCGAGAGACTTCCTTCTGCGCGGCGCACGCCTCTCGATCCGAGGTGAGACAAGAGTGAACCGAACCATTCGCACGACGCTTACGGCTGCGACCATCGGCGGCGCAGCGTTGACCATGGCCGCGACGGCACTCGGCGCATCGACGGGCTCAGGGGCCAGCTTCCCGGCGCTCGTCTACAGCGACTGGTGCCGCGACTCTGGCCTGTGCAGCTACACATCGAAGGGCTCGACCGGCGGCATCAACGATTTCATCGCCGGCAGCGTCGACTTCGCCGCAAGCGACGCCCCGCTGACCTCGTCACAGAACGACCAGCTCGCCGCCAAACGTGGCGGCGTGAAGGCTCTTTACTTCCCCACCCTGCTCGGGGCAATCTCGGTTCCGGTCAACGCACCGGGCCTCACCAAGCGCCTCCAGCTCAACGGTCCGACGCTCGCCGATATCTTCGATGGTGACATCACAAGCTGGAACGACGCGAAGATCAAGAAGGATAATCCGGGCGTCGCGCTGCCGGCTCAGCCGATCACGGTGTGCGTTCGCTCCGACGGCTCGGGAACCAGCTTCGGTTTCACGACCTTCCTGACCAAGGTGAGCCCCTCCTTCGGTACAAAGGTCGGCGCGTCGCAGCAGCCGAACTGGACGGCCCCGAAGGTCGTCCGTGGTGCCCGCAACCCGGGTGTCGCGCAGTGCATCAAGGACAACCAGTTCTCGATCGGCTACGTCGATCTCGGCGACGCCACCAACGCGGGGCTGGCGCCCTCGATCGCGAAGATCGGCAAGACCGAGACGATCACCATCACCCGCAAGGGCAAGCGGATCAAGAAGACCAAGATCGTCTACTCGGTGCCCTCGGGCCCCGGCATCACGAAAGCCGGAGACGGCCTGAAGATCGATCTGGCGCGGCCGGATCTGCTCCAGTTCCAGCTTGCCAACAGCAAGGCGGCGGGCGCATACCCGATCACGATCACGACGTTCATGCTCGCCTACAGCGATTACTCGACGGCGGGCAAGGGCGGGTCCCTCGGCGACGTTAAGTCGATCCTCGGATACGCCTACGGAACCGGCCAAGGCCGCGTTGCGAACTTCGGTTTCGCCCCGCTGCCCAAGGCGCTCCTTGACGCCGGCAAGGCACAGATCGCGCTGCTGAAGCAGTAGCAGCGACGCGCGACCGGGGGATCGCATGGCGACCTCACCAATGAATCCCCCTGCCGCCGGGCCCGAGTTGGGCCCGGCGGCGCCCCTACGACGGCCACTGATCGGGCTCCTCGCCGACCGGGCCTACCTCGTCGCCGCGTCGTTGTCGACGGTGATCGTGGTCCTCGCGATCGCGTACCTGCTTTATAAGACGATTGCCCAGACGGGAGACGTCTGGTCGACATTCGGTGTGTGGGGCTTTCTCACGGGCACAGACTGGATCCCCTCGCCCGTCGACGGGGCTCCGGTTTTCGGTGCCCTGCCGTTCATCTACGGCACCCTGGTCACCGCATCGATCGCCATGCTCATTGCAGTACCGATATCGCTGGGGGTTGCGTTAGCGACCACCATCTTCCTTCCGAAGCGCCTGCGCGGGCCGATCGCGGGCGTCGTCGACCTGCTGGCCGCCGTGCCGTCGGTCGTCTACGGATTCTGGGGCGTGGCGATCCTCGTGCCCGCAGCGCGCCCGCTGCTCGAATGGATCTCGACCCACAACGTCGCGACGGCGGGTGCGGCGGCCCTCGTGGCCGCGTTGCTGACGGCCGTCGTGCCATCGCTGATGCTCAGGATCGTCGTCGGTCTCGTCGCGGGAACCCTGGGCCTGGTGTGGCTGCTGGCGATCACCGGCGTGAGCGACGGAGAGTTCCGCCTGCTCGAAGGGCCCGTCACGGCCGGTTCCTACATCATGGCCGGCCTTGTGCTCGCGGTGATGGTGGTGCCGATCACCACCGCGATCACCCGCGAGGTGCTCGCGACGGTGCCCGTCGATCAGCGGGAAGCCGCGTACGCCCTCGGGGCAACACGATGGGAGATGGTGCGTGGCGCCATGCTCCCGTGGTCGCGGTCGGGCATCGTCGGCGCCGCGGCCCTTGGCCTCGGCCGCGCCGTCGGCG
>JANLSO010000203.1:0-3911 GCA_031362405.1 Thermoleophilia bacterium
ACGCCGTCTGGTCCAGCCCTCCAAGGTCCGGCGTTGCTCATCGGTGAGCGCAAGTGGCGCCATCGGTCGTCCTCTGGGCATCGCCCCATCCTCTCCTGCCGGCCTGATGTCGGGAAGGAGGGACGTGAACCGGACCGCGACACCCTTGCAAACATAATACTAACTTCTAAGACAAGACACTAGAAGACGGTCCCGCCGCCGCCGCCGCCGGATGGTGTCGCACCTCCGCCCCCGGGGAGTGTGGAGCCGCCGCCGGATGGCGTTCCCCCTCCGGAAGGAATGGGCCGGACCACGCGCGGCGGCGGAATCACGAGGTTCGGCAGGTCGGCCTGCGCCTTTGTGAGGTTCCGGATGACGATCGGCTTTGGCGTCGCCATCTTCGCCGGCGCTCGCACGACCATCACCGATGGGCTCGGGCTGTCGGTGGCGTTGGCCAGCGCAAAGCCTCCGGCGAAGGCGCCCGCAGTGCACAGCACGGCAACGGCCGCCAGGCGCGCGTTCAACGCAGGCCGCACTGCCGAACCCCCTTCAAAGAAAGCCCGCACTCGCGCCCGTGAACACCCGTGGGTGAGAACAGAATCCGGTAAGAGACCCCGCGCATTCCGGCGCGGCTGAAGCGCACCTCGATCGTGGCGCCAGGAGCGATCTCGAGGCCCTTGAACAGTGGCCCGAGGTCTCCTTCGAACAACCGCGGCAGGCGCGAGATGAGGCCGTCCCCGGTCTCGGCGACGCGGAAGGCATGCCGCAGCACGCACCCCCGCAGGCACTCGACGACTCCCTGGATACGAGCGCGATCGCTGGGCCCGGCGAGGATCCGGCCCGTGTCGCCGTCGCGCACCGCGAGTTGAAAGGTCAGCGCCGTGATGCCGCATGAACCGGCGGCATCGCAGCGTCCCGCCTCGTCAGGGTTGATCAGATCCAGGCGTTTCGCGGTCGGTGGACGGGCCGTCACGAAATCGAAGCTCTGACCCTCGGCACGGCCCGATTGGCCCTCGACAACCAGCCGGAACCGATACCGCGTGCGGGGCGCAAGCCCTCGTAGCGTCGCCCGCACCGGCTGAGCGCCGGGCTCGTCGGGGGCGAGCGTGCGGTGCGGGGTGGCGGTCGCGAGGCTCGTGCCCTTGCCCCACTCGAACCACCAGTCGACCGGTTTTCCGCGACCATCCACGAAGCCGGTGAGGGTTGCCTGGTCGATCCCGACGTCGCGCGCCTGCGTCGTTGCGGCGTTGGGCGATGCGATGACCACAGGGGGCGCACCCCCTGTGGTTGCTCCCTCACGCACAGGCCCCGCGGATTCGCCGAACGAATTACGGGCAACGAGCTGATAGCGGTACGTCGTACCCGGGTTGAGACCGGGAATGGTCACGGTGACGGGCGCATCGGTGGCCCCGTCTCCGAGACTGAGATCGGGTGTGCGCGCCTCGTTCGTCGACCCCACACCGAAACGCACGAAATAGGTCGTGGCGGACCCATGAGGGTTGATGGTCCCCTCGACGGTCAGCGCGCTCGGCCCCGCCGACTTCACGGCGCCGGTCGTGACCGTCGGCGGAGGCGGCGGCCCGGGCAGGATCAGGCTGGCCGGTGCCAGCTCGGGAGCGACGTCGCTATCGAGGTTGAGGCCCATAACGTCCACATCGGCCGCCGTAGTGCGCAGACGGAGCGTCCGGTCGCGAGCCGCGCCGATCGTGCTGGCTGGAAGCACAACCGTGAAGCCCGTCGCTGCGCTGCGACTTATCGTGAAGATGGTGTCGCCTTCCAGAAAGCCTGTGCCGGTCCAGCGTGAAACGTGCGCCCGAGTCGGTGATCCGTCGGACTTCCCGTCAATCTCAACCTGGTATTCAGCGCCGAACGCAGCATCGTCGCGATAGGGATCAAGCGTGCCACCGGTGCGGGGATTCTGATCCGTGTCGATCCACCATAGGAGGACGTCCCCGATGCCGGAGTCGTTGCCGAACAGCTCTGGCTCGATGGTGGTGGCGGGCGGCCGCGAATCCACCAGGAGCGACAGAGCGATCTGGTCGTCCTCGACGCGACCGATGTTTCCGTCGGCGAAGGTCAGCGAACCGCGGACGATGTCCGGGGCCCGGTAGAACCCACCGAGAGTCGTGACATCACCGACGTTGTCCTCAAACGACGAGACCACATCGGCCGACGCCGAGGCGCTCGTGATCAGCACGCCAATGAGGGCGAGCAACGACGCGCGAAGGAGGTTGCGGGGCAGGTGACGCATCCGGGCGGATGGATCCTCGTGCCGCCCGCCCCCGGGGTCAAGCGCGGCGTGTTGCGGCCTTCTCGGTAAAAGTGCGACGCAGAACCATTCCCGAGTCGGGGAGGCGCACCACGAGGCGGTAGACCCCCGGCCGCAGCCGACCGATCGCATAGTTGTTGACACCCGCCGACGTCTTACGCGGCCCGTCGGAGCGCAGGGTCACGAAGCCGATCGGGCCGCGGCGGCCGCTACGCTGGCGCCGCTCGAGGCTGATGCGTACACGCGCGGTCACGGAGAGGCGAAACGCGGTGCTCCACGCCCCGGCCTTCCTCACCGGAAGATCCAGGGTCGGGCCCGATGCCGTGACCGGGGCCCCGATAGCCGGAACAATCTGGACCGTGGGCAGAACCGGGGCGGGAGCAACGGGTGCCGGTGGCGCGGCGGTAAAGCCAGCCGCTACGCGAAGAGCCCCGACGGCGTCGAGGCGGGCGCCGGTCGCGACGCGACCGGCAAGACCGGGCAGCGGATGAGCGCCCGTGAGGATGGCCTCGCGCAGCTGGGCGACCGTCAGCTCCGGGTAACGCGCCAGAAGTAGCGCCGCGACGCCGCTCACATGGGGTGCCGCGAACGAGGTGCCGTCCTCGTAGGCGTACTCTCGGCCCCCGTAGGTCGCTGACGTGCATCCGACCACCAGGTCGTCGATGACCGCCCCATCGCCCGCCCCGATCGCGTCGGAGGTCAGGCGCAGCCGCAGCGTCACTCCGCTCGCGCCCTCGATCGCCGCGAGGTTGGATGTGATCGTCGTGAACCCCGGGGTTGTTCCCGTCCAGCGGTCAAGTGGCAGCCAGGTGAGGCGATCGGTAGTCGCCTCGAGGCGGAGATCATCGCCCGGGCCGAGATCGAGCCGCGCCCGCATCTGGAACGTGCAGCCGTCACCACCAATGAGATCGAAAGGCCTTACGGTCCGCACTGAGCTATCGGTGCCCGGTGCGTACGGCCCCGAGGGGCAGTCGCTCAGCGCGCCCGTCGGTGTGTCTGCGGTTCGCTCCCAAAGGCTGCCGGGATCGGCCACCCACCGGCCGGCCAGCGAGGCGGAGAAGTCGTCGGCCATAAGGGCCGCTCCCGGATGGGCGGGAACCGGCCCGAGCACCTGAACGCCCGGCGCCGCGATGTCGACATCACGCAGTCCGGTATTCGAGAAGTCGGCCAGGCGATCCGAGCTGTCGGTCGCGGCCACGCAGATCACATTGGGCAGCGGCAACGCGCACGGATAGGTCGGCATGGCGTCGATGTCGCGCCCGTCGTTGCCCGCGGCAACAATGAAGAGCGTCTGCGGTGACCCGGCGATCGCGTCGTAGACGGCGCGCGAGAGAGTGTCGCCTCCGAGGCTGGCATTGACGATCCGCACTCCGCGCGAGCCCGCGTAGGCGAAACCGGCGGCGACATCGGCGCTCGTGCCCGACCCGTCGGCACCCAGCACGCGGATGGGAACGAGACCCGCGCGCCAGGCGACGCCGGTGATGCCGCGTGCGTTGCCACCACGGGCTCCGTTGATGCCCGCGACCATCGTCCCGTGGCCGGCGTCGTCTTGCGCAATCGGGTCGTTGCCGATGATGTCGCGGCCCGGTATCCGCGTCGAGATGTTGGGCGAGAGATCCGGATGGCCGACCGCCAGACCGGAGTCGACGACGGCGACGTCGAT